>NZ_RQWN01000003.1:367528-735057 GCF_003977755.1 Haloterrigena salifodinae | reverse complement strand
TACGGCGGACCGCAGGGGTGGAATCCTCATCTCCTTCGGACCTACTCGTAAGCCACGAAGGGTACTTAACCCCTTCGGACTCGAGTGGCCCGAGATGACGGGGCGGGTTGAACGCCCCGTCGATCACATGTTCTTTGCAATCCATCCGAATCCCCGTATACACTTAAGGGCGTCGGATCGCTCCTCGCCAGAATCCGCATCCGGCGGGATGGTTGCGATCCAATCTGAGTGCCCGATTGCGTATAAGGCACCGGATCGTCGTAGCCGACTGCACCGGCCACGAGCACATCACGTTCGGAATGCCCTGATACGGATAAGACCATCGGATCGGTCCGACGGTCGCGTACGGGGTGGATGCAGTGCCTACCTCCGTGCCGGAACGCGGCCGGAGGGGACGTGGCGATGTGCGCCACGTCGTTCGCATTAGTATGAAAGTCCGGGTTACTATATAAGGCCGTCGAACTGGAGACGGTTCGGAACCCGCTACCGTGCCACGATTTTCCATCATTCAATCGCGATAGCAACAGGTATAAACGCACGTTGTTCTGGAACGCGAGCTCCGACAATCGACGATCCCGCCAGAATATCACGCGGGCGGAGGTCGGTCGGTCATCCCGTCCTCGCAGACGCGGTCGGACCGAATGAGACCCGCGTGTCCGTACTCGAGCGTGCACGCGCAAGAAGGTGTCGCGATGGACCTCGGCTCGAGACGCGAGTGAGGTCGTCTCCGAGCGACCGACCCGCATCGGGAGCCACGCATTGGACGCTGCAAGCGGGGACGCGCATCGATGCCGATAAACCACGTGCGTCGTAACGGGTATACGAATGGTCCGGGACCCGATCGCTTCGGAGTCGACGCCGTCCGCAGAGGAGATCTGCTCCGCGCTGGACGATCCCGACTGCCGCGAGATTATCCGGAATCTCGAGGAACCGATGACGGCCTCTGAGCTCACGAAGCGGTGTGAGATCCCTCAGTCAACGCTGTATCGGAAGCTGGAAGTGCTGACCGACTCGACGCTGCTCGAGGAGTCGACCGAGATCCGCCAGGACGGTCACCACGCGAGCAAGTACGCGATCGCGTTCGACGAGATCACGATCACGTTAGACGAGGATCGGTCGCTGGCGGTCCAGATCGAGCGTCCGGCCCGGACGGCAGACGAACGCCTCGCGGAACTGTGGTCGGAGGTGCGAAAGGAAACATGAGTCCGTACACCGGCGTCACCGAAATCGCGCTCGCACTCGCGGTCGTCAAGACGCTCGTCTTGGTTGTCGGCGGAGTTATCACGTACGTCGCGTTCAAGGCCTATCGGCGGACGCGGCAGCGTCCGCTCGGTCTTCTCGCCGCCGGGTTCGGACTCGTGACGCTCGGACTCGTCCTCGCGGGAATGCTCTATGAACTTCTCAGCGTTCGGCTCGCGACGGGAATCTTACTCGAGAGTCTCCTCGTTCTCGCCGGCTTTCTCGTGATCGCGTACTCGCTGTACGTGCAGTGACCCACCGGAGAGCCGCTTGCGAACGAATCAATTCGCCCTCGTATCCGGCGTCATCCATCACCTCGGCGAACTCCTCGGTGACCATCGCTTCTTCGTAGACGATCGCGGTCGCCATCCCGCCGGGGTAGCGACCGTCGGTCGTGACGTGGTCGACCTTGTGACAGTGGACCGGGTAGAGTCCGGGGTCCGCGTCGGCCTCGAACTCGAGGGTGAGTCGCTAGGCGGGCGCGATCGGAACGACGTCCTGCTCGTATCGGGCCGCCTCGGGGGTTTGACTGCCCTCCTCCTCGACGACAGTAAAGCGGTGGCCGTGCGTGTGGAACGCGTGGGTCTCGTAGCCCGCGTTGACGACGTGGATACGGACCGTCTCGCCTTCGGACATGATCAGTGGCGAGCTGAGTTCGGGGTGGAACGTCGTCGGCGCGCTTCGCCCGTTGACCGTGTAGAAGTTCGGCTGACGGTCGCCGACGTCGTACTCGGCGTCGCCGCCGGCCGTCTGTTCGTGGAGTCGGCTGTCCCACTCCCGGAGCGTGAGGAAGTACTCCCTGTCGGGCGCCTCGTACCCCTCGGGATCGACGCGGATGATGCCGTACATCCCCATATCGAGGTGGTTGTGCGTCTGCACGTGGCAGTGATAGAAGTGCGTCCCGGGAACGTCGCCCTCGAGGACGTACGTCTTGCTGTTGCCGGGGTTGACCTGCGTCTGCGTGGTCACGGGCGCGCCGTCGTCTTTCCAGGCCTTTCCAACCGCGTGGACGTGGACGGTGTGCGGGTAGTCGTGATCGTTTTCGAACGTGAGTTCGAACATCTCGCCCTCCTGCATGCGGTAGATCGGTCCCGGCACGCTGGGTGCGAGGTCGTCGGCCTGCCAGGCCCACACCTCGGGGAGTTCGACCGGCCCGCCCTTGGCTTCGTCACTCACGAGCTGATAGCGGGCGGAGACGGTCCGCAGCGTCGACTTGTGGTCCTGCTCGGCAAGGTCGACGATCTGCGGCGGTTCAGTGTACTCGTAGTTAGTCAGCGGTTTCCTGTCTTCGTCGGCGTCGGACTCGTTGTCCGGTTCGGTCGCCGTGGTGTCGTCGCTCGAGAGGCCCGAGAGACAGCCAGCGAGGGCGCCGAGCGCACCCGCACCAGCCATCGAGAGGACGGTTCGGCGTCGGAAAGCGGAGTTCGCGATGGGGGGTGTGTTCATATTCGAAGAGAAGCCCCCTCTAATGAAGGGTGCAGAGGTAATTCCCACCCCGAGAGAGATATTCCTGCTCGAGGAGAATCAGCGATAATCGATGGCGCGTTCCCCGCTCGGAAAACAGCGGCTACGGGCGGAATACGCCGCTTATCGGTTCAGCGTGTGGATCGCGTGGCCGAGCGCGTTCTCGGCGGCCTCCATCACCGACTCTGAAAGCGTCGGGTGGGCGTGGACCGTCGACGCGACGTCCTCGAGGGTCGCGCCCAGCTCGATCGCCAGCCCGAGTTCCGCGATCAGTTCGGAGGCTTCGGGACCGACGATGCTGGCACCGAGCACGTAGCCGTCGGATTCCTCGGCGACGACCTTGACGAACCCGTCGGACTCGCCGGTCGTCAGCGCGCGGCCGCTGGCCCGGAACGGGAACTGGCCGACGACGGTATCGAACCCGTTCTCCTCAGCCTCGGATTCGGTCATCCCGACAGTTGCGATCTCCGGGTCGGTGAAGACGACCGCAGGCATAGCCTGGTAGTCGATCGCCGCGGGCTCGCCGGCGATAACCTCGGCGGCGACCTGCCCTTCCGCGCTGCCCTTGTGGGCGAGCATCGGCTCACCGGCGACGTCGCCGACGGCGAAGACGTGGTCGACGTTCGTGCGTGCGCGCGAATCGGTTTCGATGAAGCCGCGGTCGTTCGTCTCGACGCCCGCGGCCTCGAGGTCGAGCGTATCGGAGACGGGTTCGCGACCGACAGCGACCAGCACTTTTTCGGCGTCGAGCTCGAGCGTCTCCTCGGCTTCGGCCTCGTCTTCGACGGCCTCCGCGCTGCCCCCGTCCGCCGCTGCGTCGGCGGCCGGTTCGGCGACGACTCGAATCCCCTCGCCGTCGTCGCGGTCGTGCCACTCCGAGGCCGTGTAGCCGAACTCGAACTCGATGCCGAGGTCGTTCGCCCGCTTCTTGACGGGCCGTTTCAGGTCGTCGTCGTAGCCCGGAAGGATCGAGTCGAGCATCTCGATAACCGTCACGTCGGTGCCCAGTTTGGCGAAGACGCTGGCCAGTTCCATCCCAATGTAGCCGGCGCCAACCACGACCAGCGAGTCGGGAACGGAGTCGAGCGCAAGCGCCTGTCGGGAGTTCAAGACGGGTTCGTCTCCGAACTCGAAGTTAGGGATCTCGATCGGTCGCGAGCCGGTCGCAACGACGGCGTGTTCGAACTCGAGGGTCTCCGAGCCCTGCCCCTCGCCGCTGTGGGAGACACGGGCGGTGTGCTCGTCGGTGAAGGTGGCGGTTCCCTCGAGCAGGTTTACTTGGTTGGCCTTACAGAGCTTCTCGACGCCGCTGGTGAGCTGGTCGACGACGCCGTCTTTCCAGTCGACCATCCCCGCGAGGTCGATCGCGGGGTCGGCGTGGATCCCCATTTCCTCGGCGTTGCGGGCGTCGTGGGCGACGTCGGTCGCCGTGATCAGCGCCTTCGACGGGATGCAGCCGTGGTTCAGACAGGTCCCGCCGTAGGCCTCCTTCTCGACGAGCGTGACGTCCAGATCGAGCTGTCCGGCCCGGATCGCGGCCACGTAACCCGCGGGCCCGGCGCCGACGATCAGGACGTCCGTTCCGGTGGTGACGTCTCCGACGACCATCAGTTCGCTCCCTCCTCGGTGTGGGCGTTCGGCGCGTCTCGTGTGTGCGGTGGTTCGGCGTACATGATTGGTGAATCGTAAATCGGTGGTGACGACGAGTCGTGGGTCCGTCTACGCTCACTCGAGCAATAGTAGGCTGGGGTTCTCGAGGTACTCCATGACGGCGTTGGTGAACTGCGCGGCGATCGCGCCGTCGATCAGGCGATGATCGAACGACAGCGAGAGGGTCAGCATAGATCGCGGTTCGATCGATTCGTTCCCGTTCTCGTCGGTCATCACGCGCGGTTTGCGCTTGATCGCGCCGATCGCGAGGATGCCCGCCTCGGGGTAGTTGATGATCGGCGTGGCGTACTCGCCGCCAATGGCGCCGACGTTGGTGATCGTGAACGTCGAACCCCGCAGTTCGCCGGGGCTGATCGACCGCTCGCGGGCCTTCTGGACGAGTTCGTTCATCTCCGAGGAGAGCTGCAGGAGCCCCTTCTCGTCGGCGTTCTCGACGACCGGTACCATTAGGCCGACGTCGGTCGCGGTGGCGACCCCGACGTTGTAGTAGTCGCGGTAGACGATCTCGTCGCTCTCCTCGTCGATGACCGCGTTCATCTCGGGGTACTCCTGTAGCGCCGCGACGACCGCCTTCATGATGAAGGGCATGTAGGTCAGCCGAATGCCCCGCTCCTCGGCGCGGGGTTTGAGCTCCTCGCGCGCCTCGACGAGTTCGGTGACGTCGACCTCGTCGTGGTGGGTGACGTGGGGCGCGCTGTACTTCGACTCGACCATCGCCTCGGCGATTCGCTTGCGCACGCCCCTGAACGGCTCTCGGCGTTCGCGCTCGCCCTCGGCGAAGTCAGTTCCCTTCGCTCCGACCGGTTCACCCGCTTCGACCGCCTCCCGGTCGGCCTCCTGGGCCCGCTGCTGGGCCTCGGCGTACTCCCGGACCGCTTCGGGCGTGACGAACGCCTCGCCCTCTCGCTGCTCGTCGGTGGGAACGGCGTTGATATCGATACCCTTCTCTCGAGCGATCCGCCGGGTCGCGGGCGCGGCGAGCGTCTTCTCGCGGTCCGCGGACTCGAGGTCGGTTGTCGGAGTCGTCGATTCGCTGGTACTCGCGGCTCCAGTTCCGGTCTCGGCTCCGGCCTCAGCCCCGGATCCGGGTTCGGTCCGGCCCTCCGTTTCGACTGCAGCGGCACCAGTCTCGCTCGAGTCGCCGGTCGTCGCGGCTGATTCGGCCGCCGTCTCCGTTGACTCCTGGCGCTGCGTTCCGCCGCCTACGGGACCGCCGCTCGCGGCGGCCTGCACGTCGGCCGCGGTGATCCGGCCACCGGGGCCGCTGCCCTCGAGACTCAAGAGATCGATCCCCTCCTCGCGGGCCATGCGTCGCACACGCGGTGGTGCGAAGACGCGATCCTGTGGCGTTGCGGTCTCCTCGGCGTCGGCGCCGAGCGCTTCGGGGCTGCCAGCGGTTTCGTTGGCTTCGGCCCCAGTTTCGCTCCCGGCCACGGTCGCCTCCTCGGGCGCGTCTACGCCTTCGGGTTCGCTAGCCCGCTCCTGTTCCTCGCCAGTTGTCTGCGCTGCCTCTTCGCCTTCCACGTTGAACGAGATGATTACCGTCCCGACGGGGACGACCTCGCCTTCCTCGACGTGTAACTCGCGGACCGTGCCGTTTACCGGCGCAGGGACCTCCACGAGGGCCTTGTCGGTCTCGACCTCCGCGACCGGCTGGTCCTCCGAGACCGTCTCGCCTTCCTCAACTAGCCACGAGACCAGTTCGCCCTCCGCGACCCCTTCGCCGACGTCCGGTAGCTCGAATTCCCTGACCATGTTAGAACTCCACGGCGTCTCGGATGCCGTCCTCGATGCGTGCCGGTTCGGGCAGGTAGTAGTCCTCGAGCGCGTACAGCGGGAACGGCGTGTCGAAACCCGTGATACGATCCACCGGCGCTTCCTGATACAGTAGTGCTTCCTCCTGCAGGGTCGCGGTGATCTCGGCGCCCAGCCCGCCGGTTTTCGGGGCTTCGTGGACGACCGCCGCGCGGCCCGTCTTCTCGAAGGACTCGACGATCGTCTCCTCGTCTAACGGCGACAGCGTCCGCAGGTCGACCACCTCGGCGTCGATCCCCTCCTCGGCCAGGTTCTCGGCGGCCTCGAGCGTCGGCCGGGTCATCGCCCCCCAGGTGTAGACCGAGATATCGCTCCCCTCGCGGCGAACGGCCGCCTCGCCGAGGGGCACCTCGTAGGATCCCGTAGGCACGTCCTCGCGGAACGCCCGGTAGATGAGTTTGGGCTCCATGAAGAGCACCGGATCTGGGCACCGGATCGCGCTCGTGAGCAGCCCCTTCGTGTCGTAGGGCGTCGACGGAACCACGACCTTCAGTCCGGGCTGGTGGACGAACATCGCCTCCGTCGACTCGGAGTGGTGTTCGGGCGCCCGGATGCCACCACCGTAGGGCGCGCGGACGACCAGCGGACAAGAGAATCGTCCGCGCGAGCGCGTCCGCAGGCGCGCGGCATGAGAGATGATCTGGTCGAACGCGGGATAGATAAAGCCCATGAACTGGATCTCGGGCACCGGGCGCATCCCGTAGGCGGCCATCCCGATCGCCGTGCCGACGATTCCCGACTCGGCCAGCGGGGTGTCGATCACGCGATCCCCGCCGAACTCGTCGTACAGCCCCTCCGTCGCGCGGAAGACGCCGCCGTTCTTCCCGACGTCCTCGCCCATGACGACGACGTCGTCGTCGCGTTGCATCTCCGTCTCTAGCCCGTCCCGAACCGCCTGGACGAGGGTGAGATTCTCCGTCTCCGATACGTCCGATGCCGACTCCGAGTTGGGTTCAGTCTCTGCTGCCATGGTATCACTCCAGAAGCGCGTCGTCGCCGTGGCGTTCGCGAATCGATTCGAAGTACTCGAGTTGCCGCTGTAAGCGCCGGGGCATCCCCTCGTAGACGTGGGCGAAGATCTCTTCGGGATCGGGCCGCTCGATCGACTCCGCGGTCTCGATCGCGTTAGCTACGGCCTCCTGAATTCGATTGTCGATCGCGTCGACCGCCTCGTCGTCGAGGATCCCCTCGTCGCGCAGGTACGACTCGAGTCGCGGGATCGGATCCTTCGCCTTCCAGCGTTCGACCTCCTCCTCGTCCCGGTAGACCGAGGGGTCGTCTGCGGTCGTGTGCGCGCCAAAGCGGTACTGGACCGCCTCGATCAGCGTCGGCCGTGTCGCGTCGCCGGGGGAGTCGTCCTCGACCGAGTCGGGATCCTTGGCCTTCTGGACCGCCTCCTTGGTGACCTTGTAGACCGCCAGCGGATCCATCCCGTCGACCTGCACGCCCTCGAACCCGTAGGCCTCGGCCTTCTGGGCCAGCGTGGCGCTGGCCGTCTGGCGCTCGCGGGGCACCGAGATGGCCCACTGGTTGTTGTTACAGAAGAAAACGTTTGGTGTGTCGAAGACGCCGGCGAAGTTCAGCCCCTCGTGGAAGTCGCCCTCCGAGGTGGCGCCGTCGCCGAAGTAGCACATGAAGGCTTTCTCCTCGCCCTTGAGCGTCGAGGCCCACGCAGCGCCGGTCGCGTGGGGGATCTGGGTCGCAATGGGCACCGCGACGGAGAACATGTTGACGTCCTCCGGGATGTAGTTGCCCCGCTCGTGGCCCATCCAGTAGAGCAGCGTTCGCTCGAGGCTCACGCCGCGTACCAGGCCGACGCCGTGTTCGCGGTAGCTGGGAAAGACCCAGTCATCCTCGGCGAGCGCGTGGGCGCTGCCGATCTGAGATCCTTCCTGCCCCGACAGCGGCGGGTAGGTACCCATCCGCCCCTGTCGCTGGAGGCTCACTGCCCGCTCGTCGAAGTGGCGCACCAGTCGCATCTGCTCGTACATCTCGACGAGTTCGTTGGCCGAGAGATCGGGGACGTCGGCGCCCTCGAGGACCTGACCGTCCTCGTCGAGCACCTGTACTCGTTCTCGGGGGTCGCGCTGTATCGTACTCACGGGACAACCCACCTGTACATACCCTAGTGAACTATCGCTCGGGATAAAGGAGTTTCCCAAAATATTTTACTATTGGTGAGATTCTTGCCCGCCACGCCGAAAAGATCTGGACACGACTGTACAGTTCTGGCCGTTGACGGGCGGCGAGTTGCGAGACCGGTTCGCGGGCGGCATCGAGGCGCAGACTGGGTCGCCGAACGCTCGGCTCCGAGGACGGACGGTCGGCGAACGGCCCAGTCACGACGGATCGGAGCGTCCGTGCGCGGTCTCGCGGACGCTCGCACGAAAGAACGACGTCCGACGCTCGACGGAGTTCCTCGCGGACCGCCTCGAGCATCGTCCAGCCGGCGGTGAAGTCAACGTTTCAGCGTTCACAAAACTTATCATGGGCGACACGTGAGTCGAACAGACGACTTACTACGAACCGATGAATCGGCGCACCCCCTCCCCGCACACCGTCCGAGAGCAGTTGTCGACCGGATTGGATCGATTCTCGCTGGGCCTCCAGCGGCGACTCGAGATCGATCTGCGAGCGCTGGCCGCGTTTCGTATCGCCGTCGGCGCGCTGTTGCTCGTCGACCTCCTGCTTCGCGCTCGCGAGCTCGGGAAGTTCTATACGGACGCCGGCGTGCTCCCGCGGGAGGCGCTGTTCGCCGACTACTCGTCGGTCTACTCGCTACACGCGGTCTCCGGGGAAGCGTGGGCACAAGCGCTGCTGTTCTTCGTCGCGGGCGCGTTCGCGCTCGCCGTGACGGTCGGCTACCGGACGCGGACTGCGACGGCCGTCTCGTGGCTCCTGTTGATCTCGCTTCACGTCCGCAATCCCATGGTCATCAACGGCGGCGACATGCTGTTGCGCATGCTCTGCTTCTGGGGGATGTTCCTCCCGCTGGGCGAACGGTGGTCGATCGACGCGCGCCGGATCGATCGGGAGCGATCGACCGTGGCCTCCGTCGCAACGATGGCGCTGCTGTTGCAGATACTGCTGATGTACGTGACCAACGCCATCCACAAGACCAGAAGCGACGTGTGGATGAACGGCGAGGCGCTCGGCCAGATCTTCCAGGCCGACCACCTCACGATCCTCCTCGGGAACGTCCTCGCGGACCAGTTCGAACTGCTGCGCGCGTTTACGCACGTCTGGATGACGCTCATCCTGCTTTCGCCACTGCTCGTGTTACTGACGGGCTACCGCCGCGCGGTGTTCGCCACACTGTTCGTCGGGATGCATCTCGGCATGCTCGTCACGCTTCGCATCGATCTGTTCCCGCTGATCGTCGCCGCGGGCCTCCTCGTTTTCTACCCGTCGGTCGTCTGGGACGACGCGACGGCGCTCGCAGAGCGACTCGGCGTCGCAGACGACTGTCGACGGGGGTTGGCGAAACTCCAACACCTCGTTCCGACGCTGCCGGTGCCGACGCTTCCGGTTGCGGTCGGTCGCGCCGCGCCGTCGCTCTCGAGTCTCAGAGCGCGGAGCCGCGTCGCGTTCGGGACGGTCGTGCCGTGGCTCTTTCTCGTATTGGTCGTGCTCTCGAACGCCGAAGCGGTTGATTACACCGAGGTTCCGGACCCTGCCGACCAGGTACTCGAGACAGCGGAGGCCGATCAGAGTTGGCGAATGTTCGCTCCGGAACCGACATCGACGGCCAAGTGGCTCGTGGTCCCCGGCGAACTGGCGGACGGGACGACGGTCGACGCCCGCGACGGAACGGCCGTCGACTGGGACCGGCCGCCGAGCGTCGAGGACACCTACGCGACCTCGCGGGATCGAAAGTACGTCATCAACATGCGGTACGCCGGCAACGAGAACCATCGCTCGTACTACGCGAACTACCTGTGTGGCCGCTGGAACCGGACCCACGACACCGGGCTCGAGTCGCTCACCCTCTACGGACTGACCGACAAAGCCGGCCCGTCCGACGACGAACCGGACGTCGCCAGATACGAACTGCTCGAGTACGACTGCTCGGGCGAGTTGGTCCAGAACGAGTAGTCTCTATCTCCGGCCGCTACATCGGCCAGTCCGCCCGATAGGACACCCTACGGACCGAGACCGAGTACCTGGCGAGACCGAATCACTCGGCCGCCGGCGTCTGCTCGTCGCGTCGTGCGTCCGCTCGCGCCTCCTCGACGCTCTTGCCCTCCCGCAACACGGCGTCGACGAACAGTTCGCCGGCCTTGTACGACGAGCGCACCATCGGACCGCTGGCACAGTAGAGGAATCCCAGTTCCTCCTCGGCGACCCGCCGCCAGGTGTCGTACTTGTCGGGATGGTCGTATCGTTGCACCTCGAGGTGGTCCATCGACGGCCGCAGGTACTGGCCGAGGGTGACGACGTCGACCCCGCGCTCGCGGCAGTCGGCTAAGGTCTGGTAGACCTCGTGGTCGTACTCGCCGTGCCCGAGCATGACGGAGGTCTTGGTGTAAATGTCGCTTTCCCGATCGACCTGCTCGAGGACGCCCAGACTCTGTTCGTAGCCCGCCCGGCGATCGCGGACGGGGAACTGCAGACGCTCGACGGTCTCGACGTTGTGGGCGATCACGTCCGGATCGGCGTCGATGATCTTCCGAACGAGACGCTCCTCACCCTGGAAGTCGGGTATCAAGACCTCGACGAGGATGCCCGGATGGCGCTCCTTGATCTCACGGATCGTCTCCGCGAAGTGACCGGCCCCCTGATCGGGCAGGTCGTCGCGATCGACCGAGGTCAGGACGACGTAATCCAGCCCGATTTCGGCGATCGCCTCGGCGACGTTTTCCGGCTCGTCGGGATCGAGCGACTCCATCCCACCCGTCTCGACGTCACAGAAGTTGCAGGCTCGAGAGCAGCGATCGCCCATCAGCATGAACGTGGCCGTGCCGCCCTCCCCATCGCCCGTTCCGGCGCCGCCCGACCAGCACTCGCCGAGGTTCGGGCAGTTCGCCTCCTCGCAAACCGTGTGGAGGTTTCGCTCGCGCAGCGTCTCCCGGATGTCGGTGAACTCCCGACCCGACGGCGGCCGCATCTTGAGCCAGTCGGGCTTGCGTGCGCTGCTCATACCAGGTCTCTAGCGACGGGCGGTGAAAAACGGTGTCCCTCGAGCCTCGACGTCCCGAACGCGGCGGTGAACACGTCAGCGGAAGGATTACTTGTGAGCCGTCAATTGTGTGGGACATGGTCGTTCCGCTGCAGATGGGCTGGCGACACCTCCTCTTCGAGAACTGGCCGGTCGATCCGGCGGTCCTCGAACCGCACCTCCCGAGGAACCTCACGGTCGACGAACACGACGGCCGCGGCTGGCTCTCGGTGGTTCCGTTTACCAACGTCGCCGTCCGGCCGCAGGGCTGTCCGAGACGGCTCGGCGTTCGGCTGCCGGAGATCAACCTCCGAACGTACGTGCGACGGGACGGCGAGCCGGCCGTCTACTTCTTCAGTCTCGACGCGCAGGGGATCGCGAGCGTCCTCGGGGCGCGGCTGTTCCACCACCTGCCCTACTACTACGCGCGGATCGCCCTCGAGTCCCGGGACGGCCGCGTGCGGTTCTCGAGTCGGCGCAAGCACCCCGGCGCGCGGCCGGCCGTGTACGAGGCCACCTACCGGCCGACGGGCGAGCCGATTTCGGCGCCGGACGATCCGCTGGCGCGCTTTCTCGTGGAACGGTACCGGTTCTACACTGAAGCGCCGGACGGGACGCTCCGGCAGACACGAGTCGACCACGAGCCGTGGACCCTCTACCCCGCGGCCGCGGACGTCGAGACGAACACGATCCTGGGGGCGAACGGGTTCGAGATTCCGGAGTCGGAGCCGGTGTACTACTACAGCCCCGGACTGGACGTGCAAGCGGCGCGCAGCGAGTCCGCGTGAGCGAGACGTACCCATAGCTTTACGGGAGCGAACAGAATACCGCCGACAATGGCGTTCAGCACGACGCCCGACTGGTTTCACATCAGCGACGAGGACGACATCGTCTGGGAGAGTCGTCCGCACCCCGTCTCGATGGGATCGCGGCTCCCGCTCGGCGTCGCGGTCGCGATCATCGGCCTCGTTCTAACCGGGTGGACGGCGGGCGACGGCGTCGGGCTCTTGACGCTCATCGGCGTCCTCGTCGCCGTCGCCGGGACGGCCCTGGCGGGCGCGCGCTACCTCGTCTGGACGAACACCCGCTATGTCATCACGACCTCGGAACTCTACAAGAAGTACGGTGTCGTCTCGCGGGACGTCACCCAGTTTCGCCTCGAGCGAATCCAGAACATCAGCCTCAACCAGAGCGTCCTCGGTCGCGCGCTCGGATACGGCGACCTGACCGTCTACACCGCCGGCTCCGGCGAACCGGAACTCGTCTTCGAACGCGTTCCCGAGCCTGAACGCGCCTCGCGGCTGTTGAGCGACCAACTCGAGGAGACGGCGGCGTCGAGCGAGGAAACGGCCGTCTGATCGCGAGCGACGGATCACAGCCCTCAATTGTATTACGACCCTTCGCTGTCGGTACGATGTCCCCACAGCCGACGGTATCCGACGAGGGACCCGAATCGTGCGACTCGAGTGCCGCGGACGTCGCCGCGAGTGCAGGACGATCGGCTACGCCGGCGTGCTGGAGCTGGGCGCCGTCGTCACCGAGGCCAGCGCCGCGGGAACGGTCATCGGCTTCGAGGTGAGTCGATCGATAGGGCCGCAGCTCCACTCCGCGGTCTTCCTCGGCGGCGTCCTCTACCCGCTCGTCTTCGCCACCGCTGGCGCGATCCTCGCCGCCGCGCTCGCTGCCGGTCGGGTCGGCGGCCTCGAAGGAAACGCCTTTGACCCGGCGCTCCCCGTTTGAGGGTGATGGAGGTCGCCGAGGTTCTCCCCGAATTCGCCGACGCCTTTGCCTTCGAGGAGTTCAACCGCATGCAACGCGAGGCACTGCCGGGGCTGCTCGAGTCCGAGGACAACGTGGTCGCGAGCGCGCCGACGGCCTCGGGCAAGACCGCGCTGGCAGAGCTGGCGATTTGCAAGGCCCTGGCCGACGACGGCACCGCGCTGTTTATCGCGCCGCTGCGGGCCCTGACCAACGAGAAGGAGGATGATTGGGACCGCTTCGAGGACCTCGACTACTCGGTGTACGTCGTCACCGGCGAGCGGGATCTGAACCCGCGCCGCGCGCGGCGCGCGGACATCCTCGTGATGACTCCCGAGAAGCTCGACTCAGCGACCCGGAAACACGACTCGCGGCGGTACGACTTCGTCACCGACATCGACGTCTGCGTCATCGACGAGGTCCACCTACTGGACGCCGATCGGCGGGGCTCGGTGCTCGAGGTGACGATCTCCCGGCTCCGACGGCTCTGTGATCCGCGCGTCGTCGCGCTCTCGGCGACGATGCCGAACGTCGACGACGTGGCCTCGTGGCTCGACGCCCCCGAAGAGACCACCTTCAAGTTCGGCGACGAGTACCGGCCCGTCGATCTCAAATCGGGAGTCAAGACCTACACGCACGGCGACAACGCCTTCGCGGACAAGTATCGTCGGCTCTATCGCGCCCTCGATCTGGCTGAACCGCATCTGCGAGAGGACGGCCAGGCGCTCGTCTTCGTCTCCTCCCGTCAAGACACCGTGCAGGCGGCCAAGAAGGCTAGAGACGAGATCGCCGAACGCGATATCCCGATGGGCGCTCGCGGCGACTACGATTTTCATACCGACGCGAAGGAACTCGACGACGCCACGCTCCGCAAGTCGGTGTTAGACGGCGTCGCCTTCCACCACGCCGGCCTCTCGAAGAACGACCGGGACCTGGTCGAAGAATGGTTCAAGGAGGGCCACGTCGAACTCCTCTTCTCGACGTCGACGCTGGCCTGGGGCGTCAACCTGCCCGCTCGCTGCGTCGTGATTCGGGACACGAAATACCACGACCCGCTTGAGGGCGAGGTCGACATGAGTCCCCTGGACGTCCTCCAGATGCTCGGTCGCGCCGGACGTCCGGGGTACGACGACGTCGGCTACGGCTGGGTCGTCTGCGACGGCGCGGACGCGGACAAGTACCGCCGGCTGCTCCGGGACGGCAAGGAGATCGAGTCCCGCCTCGCCGAGAGCTTAGAGACCCACCTCAACGCCGAGATCGCGATGGAGACCATCACCGATCTCGAGGAGGTCATGGACTGGCTCGAGACTACCTTCTACTACGTCCGCGGCCAGTCGAAACCCGAGGCGTACGACTTCCCTAATCTCCGCGAGCGCGTTCGGAACTGCCTCGAGGACCTCGTCGGTCGCGGGTTCGTCAAGATGGACGCCGACGACCTCTCGATCGAACCGACCGCGCGGGGCAAACTCGCCTCCGAGTACTACCTGCGACTCGAGACGGCCGCTGGGTTCGCGGAGCTCTGTGATCGCGTGAGCGACGGTAGCGAGAAACTCGAGACCAGCGACATCCTCGAGACGGTCGCGACCGCCGAGGAGTTCGACTCAGTGTCGGCCCGCCAGTCCGAGCGGGACGCGATCAACGCGGTGCTCGTCGGTCAGGAGACCGACGACCTCGAGGCGGGCCAGCGGAAGGTGCTGGCGATCCTCCGGGGGGCGGCCGACGGCTCGACGCCGTCGGAACTGGCCAGCGACGCGTGGGTGATCCGGCGCAACGCGACGCGACTCGTCTCGGCGCTGGGCGCCTTCCTCGATCGGTTCGTCGGCCCCCACGCCGCGAACCTCGCCCGGCGCGTCGAGGCCCGCATCGAGAACGGCGTCGCCGAGGACGCGGTCGGGCTGACCGCCATCGACGGCGTCGGGCCGGGCAGAGCGAGCAAGCTCGCGAGAGAGGGGCTGTCGGCCCCCGGCGATATCGTCGGCGTCGGCGTCGAGGGACTCGTCGACGCCGGCCTCTCCGAGGGCGTCGCCGAGCGCGTCTACGAGGGCGCCCAGTCGCTGCCCGCCCTCGAGATCGACTGGGGTGAGTTCCCCGAGACGATCGCCACCGGCGAGAACGAGGTCTGTGAGGTGACCGTCCGCAACGTCGGCGAGCCCGCGCGAGCCGGCATTCGCGTGACCGTTAATGGGGTCGAGATGACCAGCACCAACACCTACCTGCGCGATACGGACACCGTTCCGGTCGGCGTCTTCGGCGCCGATGCGGACGAACTCGAGTACACCGTCAGCGTCGCCTTCCCCGAGGAGCCGCTGGTGCCGATCGTCTCGAGTCGAACGGTCGACGTCGTCTGAGACCAGCGTCGGGTCCGACTCGAGGCCTCGAGGGGGGAGGGAAAGGGGAGTTCTCGGTAGCGCCCGGAATACACGGGTCGGTGTACTTTCAGTCGCCGGGTGGGAGGCCGCCGGTCCCGGAGGGTCTCGAGCCGGCTACGACGCCGACTCGAGGACCGTCTCTCGTAGTTCTGCAGCCGAGTCCGCGATCTCGTCGGCCGGCGAGAGGTCGAGGTCGTCGTGGGCGTCGATTCGATACGCCACGACCAGCGCGCCGGCCCGCGCGCCGGCCTCGACGCCGTTCTCCGAGTCCTCGACGACGACGCACTCCTCGGCCGGGACGCCGACCTCGCTCGCGGCGTACTCGAAGACGTCCGGCTCCGGTTTGCCCGCCGCGTCGATGTCCTCGGCGCTGATCACGTGGTCGAACGACCCCTCGAGGTTGAATCGCTCGAGGACGATATCGATCCACTCGTGCGGGGACGAGGAAACGAGCGCGCGCTCGACCCCGCGAGCGTCCAGTTCGGCCAGCAGGTCGTGGAGGCCGGAAAGCGCCTCGACGTGCTTGCGGTAGATCTCGCGAGCGGTCTCCTCGAAGCGCTCCTCGAACTCCTCGCGGGAGATGGCGGTTCCGTACTCCGCCTCGAGGTAGTCGTAGGTCTCGCGGTAGTTCATCCCGGTCACTTCGGCGACGTCGACGTCGTCGTCGGGGACGGCCGCCGGAAGGATATCCTCGGCCTGGAACTCGGTCCAGTAGTCCTCGCTGTTGACGAGGACGCCGTCCATGTCGAACAGCACTGCGTTCATGTGGCCCTGCCTACCCGGGCGTCACGGATAGCAATTTGGCAAGGAGCAACCGGGTGCGGTGGCTCGGGCAATAGTGGTCCACCCGCTCGCGCTGTACCGAGCGCTTCACGTGCGGCGGCGCGTGCGGTCTCGCGGTGAGCGACTAGCGAACCGCGAGACGAAGACGTGCGAGGGATGAGCGCGTGAGCCTGCGAGCGAGCGAGTCGGCTGGGGAGGGCGTGGCAATTCCCCATTGCTGTGATAGCAGAACGCTCCCGCTTTTCCTCACTTCGTACGCACCAGCGACGCTCGCACTCTCGAGGTTCGTGTACCCGCCGAGACGAGAGCGACGTATTCGCCGGTTGCAGTACCGAGATGAGATTAGCCGAACACTTCGCCGCGCTCGTAGGCCATCTCCTCGCTCACTTCGCTCGCGACGTCCTCGCCGAACTCCCGCTCGACGAGCCACAGCGCCAGATCGAGCCCCGAGGTGACGCCGCCGGCGGTCAGTACGTCGCCGTCGTCGACGACCCGCTCGTCGACCACGTTCGCCGCGTGGGCCTCGAGATCGTCGACGGCGACCCGGTGAGTAGCGGCGGGCCGGCCCTCGAGCAGGTCGGCCTCGGCCAGCACCATCGCGCCGGTACAGACCGAGGCGACCGTCGAGCCTTCGGCGTAGCATTCGTCGACCTCGTCGGGCAATGCGCCGTCCTCGACGACCGCGCGGACGCCCTCGTTGGCGGACGTCCATCCGCCGCCGGGGACGAGCAGGATGTCGGGCTGACCGAGCGTGCCCTGTGGTTCGACGCGCAGGTCGTGGCTCGCGGTGACGAGATCGGTCTCGTCGAGGGTCACCAGGTCGACCTCGAGGTCGGCGCCCGCGTGGGCGGCGTTCTCGAGCACCTCGTATGGGCCGATCGCGTCCAGTTCGTCGAAGCCGTCGAACAGCACGATCTCGGCGGTAGTCGCGGTCATGGGACGACCGACGGGGGCGCGGAATAAGCGCGTTTTGCAAGAATTGGCAGAACGAGACCGGCGGAGCGAACGCCGGGACTCAGACGTTCGCACGCGCGATTTCGCGGAGCGCGTCGAACACTGCCTCGTTGCCGGCGCCGGCGAACCACCGGCCGTCGTCGGACACCCCGATTTCCGCAGACAGATCGCTGATCGAGACCAAATCGCGTACCGCGTCAATTCCGATCGGTCCGGCGCATACGGTCGTTATTTGTCGCTCGATCGCGAAGCACGCATGATAATGGCTCGCGCATTCGTGCTGATCGACGTTGCGACGGGCATGGCCGAGACCGTCTGCGACTCCGTTCGCGAGGTCGACGGCGTCGCTGAGGCGTACGTCATCACCGGCGACTTCGACGTCGTGGTCGAACTCGAGGGCGAGCGACCGCACGACCTCCTTTCGACGGTCACGTCGGCGGTCCGGCCGCTCGAGGACGTCGGCACGACGCGAACGTACGTCTGTCTCGACTGACGCTCTCGATAGAACGGAGAGGGGACGATTCCGCTGGCTGACCGCTCGCCCTCGTGCTGGGCTACGTGGCCAATCCGGGGAAACAAACACGTCACTCCGCGGCGACGAACCCGTATACGGAGCCGAACTGGCGGGCGGCGGCCGTCCGATACGATATGAAACGACGCGCATTCATCGCGGCCACGGCGGTACTGGCGGCGGGGTCAGGCTGCCTCGAGGGCGGCGCCGACTCGGACGACGACGGTAACAGCGACGAATCGAACGAGTCGGCGGTCGAACTCACGACCGTCGACGCGCCTGGGAGCGAGGGAGGGACGATCGACGTTCCGAGCCGAGGGCAGATCCAGCTCGTCAACTGCATCCGGATCACCTGTCCGACCAGCCGCGCCATGCTCTCGCGGGTCGGCGAGGCCCGCGAGGAACTCGCGACCGCCCGCGAGGTCGGCCCCGACGGCGACGTCCACGTCGTAAGCGTCGTCGACGAGTACTCCGGCTCGGCGTCCTCGCCGTCGGAACTGTCCGACTGGTGGGCCCAGCAGGACGGTGACTGGACCCTCGCCGTCGACGAGGACGGGGCGCTGTTCGAGGACTATGGCGTCACCGGCACGCCGACGACGCTGGCCGTCGACGGCACCGGCGAGGTCCACTGGCGCGACGAGGGCGGTACGACCGCGAACAATCTGGTCAACGGCGTCGAGACGGCACTCGAGGCGTCGGACTCGTAGCGTCGGATTCGCAACGGCGGATTCGCAGCGCCTCGAGACGCGAGGCGCTGGAGAATCGGACCCGATAGCATTGCGTGCAATCCTCCGATAGCGCCCCCTCGAGAGTACGACGATCGCCAGCTCGGCTGCGTTCGGCGTCGTCGACCGGACGGCGCGCGCTCGAGTCGTGTTCGTCGCTGCGCTCGACCCGACGCCTCGGTGACGGGATACCCGCCTTCGATCGGCGTCAAACCGGAGACAAACCTGCGAAAACGACCCTCAAATGGCGTCAAACGCTCGAAAATCCGCTCCACGACGAACCCCCTTCAAGTCGGTCCGGCCACCGAGAGTGGGATGCGAGCTATGAAACGAACGACGCTCATCGCAGTCGCCTGCGCAGTACTGATCGCAACCACCGGGTTTGCCGCCGCGGCGCCCGGGAACGCGCCCGTGTCCCCGGACGCGAGTGCGGATAGCGCGGACGAACGACACGCGAACGATAACGCGGATCGAAGCGGGAATGGAACCGCCGGCGATACCGCCGCAGACGACCGGAACGGACAGGGACCGAACGTCAAACTCCCCGGACAGGTTCCCGATCACGTCTCCGCGATCCACGAGCGGATTTCGTCGTTCCTGAGCAGTGACCTCGGCGGTTCGCTCGGCGACGCGGTCAGCGACGTGACGCCGGATGACGACGAAGACGAGAGCGAGAGTGCTGACGAACGCGACGGGAACGGCGACGCTGACTCGGACAGCGATGAACGCGACGACGGCGCGGACGCCGACGAGAACGGCAACGACGCCGACACCGGTGACGACGAGACCGACGACGCCAACGAACCGAACGATGAGGAGGCCGTCGAACCGGGCGACTCGAACGAGAGCGAACAGACCGACGACACCGACGAATCGAACGACGAGGAAACGGACGACGAGGAATAAGTCTCCGGTAACTTCCCCATCCCATGCCTCCATTCGCTTCCCCGGCACCGATCGGGCTCGAGGACCGGCTGCTGACGTTCGCCGTGAGCCTGCTGGTCGGCGGCGCGGCCCTCCACGCCGGCACCCACGTCGCCGCGGACGCCCGTGACTACGGCCACGCTGTGGTGACCGCGCTGCTCGGCGCGCTGGCCTGGGCGTTCCTCGAGCCGGTGCCGCTGCTCGGCGGCCTGCTGGCCGTCATTGCTTGGGTCGCGGTCGTCAAGTGGCGCTACCGGCTCGGCTGGCTCCGCTCCGGCGCGGTCGGCCTCGCCGCGTGGGCGGCCGCGGTCGTCGTCCTCGCGGCCCTCGAGTTGCTCGGTATCGGCTCGCTCACGGCACTCGGCGTGCCGGGTGCCTGAACCGCGTCTCCGCTGACGCAGTCCTCCGCCGAAATCGCTCCCGCTGACGTCCCCTCCACCTGAAACGCTTCCGCTGGCGATCCCCTCCGCCGGAACCGTTCCCGCCGCCGCGCCCAAACGTACGCCGCGTTTTCTTGGAACGGGTCGGACTCGAGAGGGACATCCTCTACCCCCAAAGGTTTTGTAACTGACACATATAGCACAGTTTCGGCTTATCGTGCCGATTTCGGGCGATTTCGGCCCTTTTCTGACTTCGGTACGTTTTAAGCGAGCTGGCAAGTACCGACTCGCATGAACAGTCGCGTCGGCGTGACGGTCGCGGTCGTCGCGATACTGCTCGTCGGAACCGGGCCGATCGCAGCCGTCGGAGCCGCGGACACCGGGCGGCCGCAGTCGGAGCCGGGGTCGTTCGCGGTCCAGCAGGACCAGATCGACGCGGACGAGGTCCGAATGGACGTCGCGCTCCGACCGAACGGGACCGCAGAGTGGCGCCTCGAGTTTCTCGTTCGGCTCGACGACGAGGAGAGCACGACGGCGTTCGAATCGCTGCGGGACGATATCCGCGACGATCCGGACAACCACACGCAGTCGTTCGCCGACCGGATGGGCGAGACGGTCGCCACGGCGGAGAACGCGACGGGCCGTGAGATGTCCACCGACGGGTTCGCCGTGGAGACCGAACGCCAGTCGTTCGCTCAAGAGTACGGCGTCGTCAGGTACACGTTCCAATGGCATGGGTTCGCCGCCGTCGAGGGCGACGAACTCCGGGCGGGCGACGCGCTCGAGGGAATCTATCTCGACGACGGGACCCGATTGCTGATCGAGTGGCCGGACGGATACAACCGAGCCTCGGTCGCGCCGGAGCCCGACGACGAACGCGATCGCGCGGTCATCTGGCGGGGCGGCGACACCGACTTCGTCTCCGGCGAGCCGCGCGTCGTCGTCACCGCTGCGGGGACGGGCCCGTCCCCGGCGCTGCTCGCGGCCGCCGGCCTCACCGTCGTCGCGCTCGGCGCCGCAGGTCTCTGGTGGTATCGCAACCGCTCGCGGCCGACCGTGCCGCCGGTCGAGGGAGACATCGATCGAACCGATCCCGACGCCGCTCGAACGGACGACGCGACGGCGTCGCCACCGGCCGACGAACCGACGGTGTCGTCGGAACGGGCCCAGTCCGTGCAGTCGACGGACTCGAGTGCAACTGGGGCGCCGGATCCGGATCTGCTCAGCAACGAGGAACAGGTCCTCCGCCTCGTTCGCGAGAACGGCGGCCGGATGAAACAGCAGGCCGTCGTCGAGGAACTCGACTGGACCGATGCGAAGACCAGCAAGGTCGTCAGCGGGCTCCGAGACGAAGGGAAACTCGAGTCGTTCCGCCTCGGCCGCGAGAACGTGCTCTCACTGCCCGGCGAGGGCGATCCGCTGACCGACGAGGACGACGGTCCCGAATCGACATGAGAGCGAATCGAAACTGCATCCCGTTCCGGACGGGTAGCTGACACGAGTCGGTGAAACCGACGAAATCGCCGGACGGCGTCGGACCGAAAACGGCGTTGAATCGCGTTAATCGTCGGTGAACCCAAGTCATCGTCTCGAGCGTATATCACCACACGAAGACAACACCAACCAATGAATCGAACCACGTCGATCGCACTGGCAGCGATTCTCGTCGTCGCGGCGGTCACGGTCCCCTTCGCGGCGGCGAGCGCGACCTCCAGCGGCGGAGCGCAGTCGGAGACCGACGCCGACGACGGAACCGAATCGATCGAACCCGGCGCGCAGTTCGCCGCCACCGTCGGCGTCCAGAACGCCGAACTCGAGGGCAACGTCTCGGAGCGGGCCTTCGGCGTCCGGATCGCAAACGCCGAGTCCAACGAGACGAAAGCGGCCGTCATCGCCGCGCAGTTCAACGAGACTGACCGGCGCTTGACCGAACTCGAGGACAGACTCGAAGAGTTGAACGAGTCCCGCGAGGCCGGCGACCTCAGCGAGGGGCGCTACCGCGCGGAAGTCGCGACAACCGTCGCCGAGATGCGAAGCCTCGAGCGACGGGCTGACGCGGCCGAGACCGCCGCAGCCGGGGTCCCCGAACCCACCCTGGCCGATCACGGCGTCGACGTCGAGTCGATCCGGAGGCTCCGGGACCGCGCCGGCGAACTCGGTGGCCCGGAAACTGCGGCGATCGCTCGTTCGATCGTCGATAGCGACGACCGCTCGTCAGGCGGGCCGAACGAACGAGGGAACGAACCGCAGGGCGACGAGCGCGGCGGGCAGCCGTAATCGCGACCGCGACCTCGATCGAGGGCGCGTGAGCTGCTCGCGCTCCTCGCGTTCGAGACCGGCCGCGGGCCGCGGGTTTAAGTACGAAACCGGGGCCAGACCGCCCATGATCGACGACTCAATCCGCGTGCTCGCGGGTGACTGTACCGTTATCGCCGAGACAGGGGACCGCGAGGAGTACCGCGGCCGTGTGACGACCATCGTCAAACCCGACAACACCGTCCTGGTCCACGACAGCGACGGCTACCAGCCCGTCGCGTGGTTGACCCGCGCCGACAGCGTCTCAAGCGATCACACGGGCGATTTCACGCTCGTCGCGAAGAAGGGCACGCAGACGCTCCGGATCGCCGCCCACGAGCAGGACGGCTTCGCCAACTACCCGGCCTCCGCGGCCGGCACGCCCGTCGGCCACTGTCCCGACTGCGGCGCCGCCCTCGTGCGCTCGAGCGGCGTCCACTGTGTCGGCTGCGGCGACCGCTACGGCGTGCCCGCCGACGCGACGATCCGCGACGAGCAGAGTGACTGCGACTGCGGCCTCCCCAGAATGCGCGTCGAGCGCGGCCTCGCGTTCGACGTCTGTCTCGATCGGGGCTGCGAGTCCCTCGACGCGGCGGTCCAGGAGGCCTTCGACCGCGAGTGGGACTGCCCCGAATCCGATTGCGACGGCGACCTCCGAATCCTTCGGCGCGGCGGACTCATCGCGGGCTGCGAACACTACCCCGACTGCGACACCGGCTTCGCGGTCCCCGCCGGCGTCGTCGACGGCGAGTGTGGCTGTGGCCTTCCCACCTTCGAGACCGCCAGTGGAACCCGCTGTCTCGACGCGACGTGCGAAAAGGGGTTAGCGCGGCCGCTCGAGGTCGACTCCGCGGCGGACGACTGACCGGCGAACGTCGGTTCCCGCCGCGCTACAGCCGTCTGACCAGCCGCCGCTGCGGCGGGCGGGAATGAAAGGGGCTTCCGGGCTGGACGAACCCGGACGACGTAAGCACTACAGGGAGTGAGCGAAGCGAACGACCGAAGCGCGCAACGAGTCTTGGGAGTCCAGCCCGGAAGGGGCTTTCAGGATGTTCGCGTCGAGTACGGCGACTCGATCAGTACTGACGATGACGGAGCGGAATCGATCCGCAGCCCCTTAGTCCCCGACCGTCAAACCTCGGCTATGGCACTCGAGGGGCGGTTCGACGAGGCGGCGGGCGTCGTTCGCGTCGGCGACGACGCGCGCCAGCGCTATTACGATTCCCGGGGGTACGGCTATCCGCTCGAGGGCAACGAAATCGCACTCGCACCGGTTGAGGCGGCACACCTGCTCTACCGCGGGGATCTCGAGGCGGTCGTCGACGATTCGGGCGAACGGCTCGATTTCCGAGCGTTCGTGGCCCGCGAACCCGGCCGGAAGTTCGGCGTGCGATTTCTCGTCTATGCCGATCTGCGCTCGCGGGGGTTCTATCTCTCACCGGCGTCGGAGCCGTGGGTCGCCGATCCGCCCGCGGAACCGGCCGATTTCGCGGTCTTCCCGCGCGGGAAAGGCCCCGGCGACGGCGAGATCGAGTACGCCCTCCGGGTGATCGGCGAGCGAACCGACGTTCCGGCCGGCGAACTCACCGCCGGCGTCCTCGCGGTGGTCGACGAGGAGAGCGAGATCACCTACTTCGAGGTCTCCCGGCGGGATCCGTCTGGGACGACCGGCGCCACCCTTCCCGACGGCTGCGAGGCCGACCTGCTGGCCGACCGCGTCGTCGTCTGGGAGCCGCCGGTCGACCTCTACGAGTCGGCCTTCTACGGCCAGCCCCTCGAAGGACGAGAGTACGACAAGCCGACGCTGCAGTGCTCGCTGCTCGAGGCGGCGTACCTCGCCGAACGCGGCGCGATCGCCCTCGAGCCGACGGCGGTCCGCGAACGGGGCCGCGAGGTCGAGGGCGAGCGGTTCGACCGGCGGCTGGCGGTCTACACCACCCTGCGCGAACGCGGCGTCGTCCCGAAAACGGGCTACAAGTTCGGCGCGGACTTCCGGACCTACGCCGACGTCGAGTCCGTCGAGAACCTGGGCCACTCGGAGCTGCTGGTCCGGGTCCACCCCGCCGACTACGTCTTCGAGCCCCGGGACCTCGCGCTGGACGTTCGGCTGGCCCACGGCGTCCGGAAGACGATGGCGTTCGCGCTGGTCGACGAGGCCAGCGGCGTCGACTGGTGGTCCCTCGAGCGACTGACGCCCTGAGCTTCGAGCGAGCGGAACCGTGAAAACCCCTCGGCCGAGTATCCCGGTATGCAACTCGAGGTGATCGGCGTCGGGGGCGCGGGCTGTCGGATCGCCGACGCGATCCGAGCCGCGGAGCCGGCGGACCACTCGTTTCTGACGGACGTCTTCGTCTTCGACACCGACGCGGCGACGCTCCGGCGAACCGTCGTTCCCGAATCGCACCGCCACCGGTACGGACAGGGCACTGGGATCGACGCGGACGACGACCTCGAGCGTCGGTTCGAGATGGGCGAGACCCACGCCGAGGAACTGCTCGAGGCGCTGGCTCAGGGCGCACCGCACGAGGCCGACGCGTTTCTGGTCGCCGTCGGCCTGGGCGGCGCGACCGGCGGCGGAACGGCGCCCGCACTCGTCGCCGCGCTGCAGCGACGGTACGACGCGCCCGTCTACGTGCTGGCGACGCTGCCGGCCGACCGGGAGTTCGATCCCGACGCCGACGCCGGAGATACCGGACCGCACTCGCGAACGACCGCGGCCACCGGGAACGCCGAGCCGCCGCAGCCGACCGCAGCGTCGAACGCGGTCGCCACGATGGAGCGACTCGAGGGGCTCGCCAGCGCCGTCGTTTGTTTCGACAACGAGGCGTGGCTGCGCCCCGGCGAGACGGTCGCGGACGCCCGCGATCGATGCAATCGCGAGCTGGCGGGTCGCGTCGCGGCCGTCTTCGCCGGCGGCGGGTCGGACGGCTCCGTCGCCCAGAACGTGATCGACGCGAGCGACATCGAGCGGATCCTCGGTAACGAGTCGGCGATCGTGGCGCTTGGCTACGGCGATCAGGACGTCGAAACGAGTAGCTCGCGGTTCGGGCTCGGACTCCTGTCGACCGACCGGGACGTCGAGACGAGCGAAGCGGTCAGCGCCGTCGAGACGGTCGTCCGGAAGGGGACCCACGGGAAGCTTTCCCTGGAGTGCGACCCCGAGACGGCCGCCCGCGGGCTGTTGGTCGTCGGCGGCCCGCCGACGTGGCTCAACCGGCAGGCGATCGCCGAGGGCCGGCGGGCGCTGCAGTCGACCGTCAGCGGCAACGGCGTGCTGGGCGGCGACGCGCCGCGTCCCGACGACGAGACGGTTTTCGCGGCGGTCGTGCTGGCCGGGGTTGAATCAGAGCGACTCGAGGAGCTGCGCGCGGCAGATCGGGCAGTGTAGCCGGCGCGCCAGAAACACCGACCGTACGGTCCGCCGACCGCTCGAGCGGATCGCACACCGAACGAATGCCGACCTACGCTTCGTCCGGAATCGGAGCTCCCTCGTGCTCGAGCAACCGTCGTTTCAGCTTTAGTCCGCCCGCGTAGCCGGTCAGCGAGTCGGCGCCGACGATCCGGTGACAAGGGACGACGACGGGGACCGGATTGCGGCCGCAGGCCTGTCCGACCGCGATCGGCGCCGTCTCGAGGTCGGCCGCGACCTCGCCGTACGTTCGTGTCTCGCCGGCCGGAATCCGTTCCATCGCCCGCATGACGTCGCCCATGAACCCGTCGGGATACTCGATCTCGAGGGCGAACGTCGTTCGCTCGCCGGCCTCGTACTCGCGGACCCGCTCGCTGATCGTCTCCGCGTCCGCGTCGATCTTCGAGTCGTCAATCTCGCACTCGCGGTCGAACACTCGGATCTGCATATCGCGTCGTTCGTCGGGGTGTCGCTTTACTCTAGCAGGTCCCGTCGGACGAGATCACTCGCGTCGATCGGGACGGTCAGGGCCGCCGCTCCGGCGGCCGGTATCGTCCGTCTGGGTCGTTCGGTCCTACGATACTCGTCGCCGGGTCGCGGTATTCTTGTACGCGCGGTATCCTGTCGCCTGCGAAAACGGTTCGAGCGAGCGAAACGGTGAGTGTGCGAGGCGGATCGATTCCCGATTCGGTGCGGATACCGCCGCGAAGCCGAAGGCTTTTGCGAACTGGCGCGCCAAGACGAATCTAATGACCGGAGACGACCCACTCGAGGAGTCCGAGTCAGGGGAATCGACGACTGCAGAACCCCGTACCGACGGGGGAGCAGCTGGTGCCGACGACGTTGCACTGGACCCCTGGGGATCCTCGAGCGTCTCCGACTACCGCAAGCTGTTCGAGGAGTTCGGTATCGAGGAGTTCGACGAGGTCTTAGAGGAGGTCCCGAACCCGCACTACCTGATGCGGCGAGGCGTCATCTTCGGCCACCGCGACTACCGGCCGGTCGCCGAGGCCTTACAGAACGACGAGCCGGCGGCCGTCCTCTCCGGGTTCATGCCGACCGGCGATCCCCACATCGGCCACAAGCTGGTCTTCGACGAGATCATCTGGCACCAACAGCAGGGGGCCGACGCCTACGGGCTCATCGCCGACTTGGAGGCCAACTCAGCCCGCGGCATGTCCTGGGAGGAAATCGACGAGCACGCCCGGGACTACCTGCTCTCGCTGCTCGCGCTCGGCTTCGACCCCGAGGAGGGCGAACTCTACCGCCAGTCCGAGAACCGCGAACTGCAGGATCTCGCATTCGAACTCGGCGCCGACGCCAACTTCTCGGAGTTCCAGGCGATCTACGGCTTCGACGGCGAGACCGACGTCTCGCACATGCAGTCGGTCGTCACCCAGATGGCCGACATCCTCTACCCGCAACTCGAGGAGCCCAAGCCGACGGTCATCCCCGTCGGGCCCGACCAGGACCCCCACGTCCGGCTGGCGCGGGACTTAGCCGAGCGGATGCGCTTCTTCAAGGTCAGCGAGGCCTACGCCAGCTTCGAACTCGAGGACGAGGAGCGCGCGCTGGTCGCGGAGTTCTACGAACGCCTCGAGCCCGAGGAGTTCGACGACGACACGCTGCGCTGTGTTCACGTCGCCGAGGCGTTAGAAGAGACACCGCTGTCGGAACTCAACGTCGACGCGAGCGTCCTCGACTCGGTGCTGACCAAACTCGAGGAGGGCGGCATGGAACCGCTGCGACCCCGCACGCGCTTCTTCGACCGGCGGGCGACCGAGGATGCCTTCGACGCCCTGGTCGAGACCGTCGACGGCGAGAAACGGGTCTACGAAAGCCACGTCGATGCCTTCGACCTCGATCGGGCCGAGGCCGAGGAACTCGCCCGCGAGATCGAGGTCGACAACGGCGGCTACGGCTTCCGCCCGCCATCTTCGATCTACCATCGCTTCATGACCGGGCTGACCGGCGGCAAGATGTCCTCCTCGATTCCCGCCTCCCACATCTCGCTGCTGGACGACCCCGAGGACGGCTACGACAAGGTCAAGGCCGCCTCGACCGGCGGCCGCGAGACCGCGGAGGAACACCGCGAGAAGGGCGGAAAGGCCGACGAGTGTCCCGTCTACGAACTCTACGCCTACCTGCTGGCCGGCGACGACGACGAGTTTGCCAAGCGCGTCTACGACGAGTGTACGAGCGGCGAGCGCCTCTGTGGCGACTGCAAGGAGCAGGCCGCCCAACTGATGCGGGAGTTCCTCGAGGAACACCAGGAGAAACGCGAGGAGGTCGAGGAACTGCTCGCGGAGACGGACATCGAACTCGAGTCGCCGCGTCGACGCTGAGAGACACAGGGCCGCGAGGCCGGCCGATACAACATCAGAGACGTCGGTGAATTAACGCGTACCCATCCCATTCGTTCTCGGTCATGCGCACGGTCCAACCGTGAGCGTCGCGGCTGTCAATATGGTACTCATCCGGTCACTCGGATTCGTGAGTGGAGGACTCGGGGGCTGGCTAGCCGTTTCGAGTGTCGGTTCGGCTCTCGAGTCGATCGCATTCGTTGTCGTCGGACTCGTCGCGATTGCGCTCCCAGCTATCATCAACCGAATGAAGTAAGCGCTCTCACTGGTATTTATCAGATGGATATTCGCGGATGTGTGCTTCCTCGATGAAAGACTCAGTAGTGGCTTCGGAGTGGCCTCGAAACGGTAGATTGATCGGACATATGATTTTTGCACTCGCCGCTATTGCCGTCCTTACGGGCGTGTTCGCTACGGTCGTCGTGTTCCTGTGTCGATCCCTCGTCGTTCTTATTTTCGTTAGACCCTCGAATAGGATACCGCGGAGTCTTGTTTCGCTTACCCCTGACGGACTTCCGCTGTGGCTGTCAATAGGTGTTCCAGTCTCCGTTACACTCGCTATCTTTCTCGGATTGATGATACTGAACCGCTGGCAGCGCGGGTTACTCGTCCAGCGGTTCGAAGCGGGGACTCGTGATCCGCCTGCCGACGTCCGCAGGCAGGTCACGATGCTTTCCAAGAGTGCGAACATGCCACCGCCGTCGATCGCAGTGGTCGACTCGGAGATCCCGACTGCCTTTACTACCGGTTTACGGCCCAGTACAGCACAGATCACCGTCACCTCTACACTCCTCGAGACGTTGTCTAAATCCGAACTCAGCGCGGTCTTGGCACATGAACTGAGCCACATTAAGAACAGAGATATAACGGTCATGACGGTAGTGATGACTCCTATCGTTGTCACTGCTGGACTGTGGACTGTCATGACGACCGACACGAGCCATCAGCCTGGACAAACATATCGGCAGAAGACCCAGCGTTCAGTGCACGGATTCGATGGGGTCGTTTCGGGGGTATTCGGGCTTATCACCGGCGTGTTCTGGCTGCTGGCGTGTCTCTCCGTCGCTTCGTTTGCGCGATATCGGGAGTTCGCTGCGGATCGGGGCGCCGCCGTTATCACGGGAGAACCGGACACCGTCGCGACAGCACTAGAGACCATCAGCGGCCGAAGTCCGCCCGCCGTTGACATGCGGTTGGTCGAGGTATCACCACTAGCAGTCCTGCCGATTACGGATACCGATGCCTGGACGGTCGGATGGGAGACTCCGTCCGATTGGCTCCCCGAACCGGTCCGTGATGTAGTCTCGATGTCTGCGCGAACCCACCCAGAGACGAAAACGAGAATTCGTCGGCTTCGAGAACTGGAGAGTACGTCTCGTGGAACGGAATCGTGAGACCGTCTTTCCAGATCACTCTGTCTCTTCACCGCAGACTGGAGTACGTCACAGTTGAGATCGTCTGCACCCTCGACCTGTGCCCCACGGCGCGGTAGAACTAGATCGAGCGCCGTAGTGACGAAGTTGTGAACGCGATCGAGCGTATCAATTTTCTCTCAGTCAGGGGAAAGCATATTCGGGGTCGCGGTGTAGCCCGCGTCGATGGGGACCGGCCGCTCCGACGATCCGGACCGGGACGTCGTCGTCTGCGCCGACGTCCTTGGCTCCTTCGGCGTCGCGCCCGACGACGTCCGCGCCCAGCGTCGGGAGTACCGCGCCGCGGTCCCGCCCGGTCAGGAGGAGCGCTCCCTCGAGTCGATCCTTTCGGACGTCCTCGCGGACGCGCGCGACCGGACGGCGACGGTTCGCCAGCTCGTCTGCCGGAGCGACCGCGGGCTGACCTGTTCGGCGCGCTACGCCCAGCGGGCGCTGGGACGGGAACTCGAGGCCGTCTTCGACGCGATCAACTGGTCGTTCGAGTGGACGCGGACGGGGCCGGTCGAGAACGGCCGGGACCGACTGGAACTCGCCGCGACGGATCCCAATAGTCGCGAGCGGGCGGCGACGGTCGCCTACCCGCAAACGCCGCTCGCCGACGACAACCTCCCCGCCGTCCTACGAGTGGTCGATGAGCGTCTCCTCGCGGGCACCGATGCCACGCTCGTTCTCCTCTCGGCAGGCGTCGACCGCTGGCGGGCCGCGCTGGTCGAAGAGGAGGAACTCGAGGCGCTTCGAGATCGCTACGGCGAGCGGATTTCGGCGTTCGACCGCCCACTATTGCCGGAACACGACTTCGCGGCGTACGTGCCCGAAGATCCCGACGACGAACTCGACCCGGCGGACGCAACCGAGTCGGATCCGTGGCCGGCGTGGGCGCTCGAGCGCGCCGAACGGCGCTCGGATCCACTCGCAAGCGTCGTCGAGACAGAAGCGGCGGCACCCGGCGACGAGCGAGACTCGGTCGCATCGCTCATCGACGAAGCCGAGCCCGAGCGCACCTCGACGGCACGAACCGACGACGTCCCGACCGACGCGACCGAGTCGACTCAGAAATCGTCGTCGTCGACAGCCACGTCGGCGCCGTCGACGGAGGCCGGCGGATTCGAACTCCGGGGCGGGTCGCCGACCGTCTCGCGGGTTCGCGACGACGCCGACTCGAGCGCCGGCGCGTCGCCGCGGGACGTCGCCAACTCGATCCTCGAGACGGAGCGCGAGCGAGAGGAGCAATCCGACGCCGATGACGAGGACGGGTCGGCGGACGACGGATTCGGCACGCTCTCGGGAACCACGACGACGACTCGCGTGACCAACGACTCCTTCGGCGCGGGCGAGGAGTTCGCCACAGAGAACGACCGCTACCGTGCGCTCGGGGTCGCGCTGGGCGCCGGCGGTGCCGTCGACGTCGAGGGACTCCTCGAGGACGACGACTTCCTCCCGGAACTGCCCGTGAGCGGCCCCAGCGAGACGCGGATCGAGTTCGCCGATAAGTTCGATCCCGCGGCGGTCCCCGAGGCGACGGCCAGCGCCGAGCAGTCGGGCTTCGAGTGGGTCGACAGCGGCCGCCTCGAGACGACGCGGCTCTCGAACGACTGAGCGAGAGCGTCGTCGGCTCGCGAGCATGGTGTGGGTGATCGTACCATAACGTTTTTTGCTCGGAACTGAGTTCAATCGCATATGGCAACCGAATCCCACAATGATGGCGGTGTCGCCGGACGGACACAGCGACTGCGATCGGGATTCGGCTTCTTCTTCGCCCGGTGAACCCGGGCCAGTGGAGCCGCGAGCGACCGTAACGGGTCCTCGCGGCGAAACCGGCCGTTCTGTGCGCCCGCCCGGACGATCCGGCGGGCGGTATCGGAACCGCTAACTGACCGACACGCAGCCATACGAACAAGCGAATGCAACTTCCAGCACAACAGGTCGCGGTCTTGGAGGCCGCGAGCGCGGACGAAGCAACGTCCGTCGACGCGCTCGCCGAGCGAGCCGACCTCCCGCCCGAAACCGTCACCGGGGCGGCGTTCGAGCTCGAGGACGAGGGTCTGGTCGAAATCGAGGAACGCGTCGACGAAACGGTGGCGCTCACCGAGGAGGGTGCCGACTACGCGAGCGACGAACTACCCGAAATCGCGCTCTACGAGGCGGCCCTCGAGGCCGGCGCCGACGAGGAGGCCGTCCAGATGGGACGGGTCATCGGCGCCTCGGGACTCGAGGGTGCAGGGGTCGACATCGCGCTATCGAACTACGCGCGGAAGGGGTACGGTACGATCGACAGCGGCGAGATCACGGCCGATGCCGACGCCGATCCGTCGGCGGACGCCGAGGCGAACGCGCTCGAGACGCTTTCCGGCGCGGACGAGGCGGCCGTCGATTCGGAGACGCTCGATCAACTCGAGCGTCGCGGCCTGCTCGAGCGACGGGAGTCGACCGTCCGCGAGATCCGTCTGACCGACCGCGCCGTCACGGAGCTGATGGCCGGCATCGAGACTGCCGAGACGGTCGGGCAGGTGACGCCCGAACTCATCACGAGCGGCGAGTGGGAGGACGTCGAGTTCGCCGAGTACAACGTCGAGGCCGACGCCGAGGAGATCGGGAGCGGAAAGGTCCACGTCCTGCGCCAGATGTCCGAGCGCGTCAAGGACGTCCTCGTCGGGATGGGCTTCCAGGAGATGGACGGGCCCCACGTCGACGCGGACTTCTGGATCAACGACTGCCTGTTCATGCCCCAGGACCACCCGGCGCGGACCCACTGGGACCGCTTCGCCATGGAGCAGCCCAGCCACATCGACGAGTTGCCCGAGGATCTCGTCGCGGACGTCGAGCGCGTCCACCGCGAAGGACTCGGCGAGGACAGCGAGGGCTACCACTCGCCGTGGGACGAGGACTTCGCCCGCGCGCTTGCGTTGCGCGGACACACGACCTCGCTGTCGACGCGCTACCTCTCCGGGACCCAGATCGGCGAGATCGAACCGCCGGCGCGTTTCTTCAGCGTCGAGAAGGCCTACCGCAACGACACGCTCGACGCGACCCACCTGCTCGAGTTCTACCAGATCGAGGGCTGGGTGATGGCCGAAGACCTCTCGGTGCGGGACCTCATGGGCACCTTCGAGGAGTTCTACGCCCAGTTCGGCATCGAGGACATCCAGTTCAAACCCCACTACAACCCCTACACCGAACCGAGCTTCGAGCTGTTCGGTACCCACCCCACGACGGGCGAACTGATCGAGATCGGTAACTCCGGCATCTTCCGCGAGGAGATGTTGGAGCCGCTGGGCGTCGACTGCGACGTCATGGCCTGGGGGCTCGCACTGGAGCGACTCGCCATGCTGACCACCGGCGCGGAGGACATCCGCGACCTCCACGGCACGCTCGCCGATCTCGAGTTCCTGCGGAACGCGGAGGTGACCTACTGATGCCCACTGTCGACATCGATCCCGACGAACTGCGCGGCCTGACCGGTCGCGAAGAGAAGAGCGACGACGAACTCAAAGACGATCTGTTCGGTCTCGGCCTCGAGTTCGAGGGACGAACGGAAGACGGCGAGTTCGAACTCGAGTTCGCGCCCGACCGCCTCGACCGGCTCTCCGTCGAGGGCGTGGCGCGCTCGATGCGCTACCACTATGGCGACTCGCGCGGGGTCCACGTCCCCTCGACGAACTCGGCGGACTGGACCATCGAAGTCGACGAGTCGGTCCCCGACGAGCGGCCCTACGTGACCGGCGCGGTGATCCGCGACGTCGATCTCGACGAGGAGGCCCTCGAGTCGCTCATCCAACTGCAGGAGAAGCTCCACGCGACGATGGGCCGCAAGCGCGCGAAGGGCGCGATCGGGATCCACGACCTGACGATGCTGAAGGGGCGATCCGCCACGGACGAGAGCGTGCCGACGATCAAGTACGTCGGGCTCGAGCCCGACGAGGACACGTTCGTCCCGCTCGACGCGGACGCGGAGATGACGCCCGCGGAGGTCCTCGAGGACCATCAGACCGGCCAGACCTACGCCGACCTCGTCAGCGAGTACGAGCGCTACCCCGCGATCTACGACGATCTGGGGCTGTTCTCGTTCCCGCCGGTCATCAACGGTCGGCGCACCGAGGTCTCGACGGACTCGCGGGACCTGTTCGTCGAGATGACGGGCACCGACCAGTGGACGATCGACAAGATGCTCAACATCGTCTGCTACGCGCTGGCCGCGCGTGGGGCCACGCTTGAGGACGTGACGGTCGAGTATCCGGATAGCGAGGCCGCGAACGCGGCCTCGGACGGGAGCCGGACGCAGTCCGGCGGACGCGAGATCGTCCGGCCGGATCTCTCGACGAAGACGAAGACGGTCGCCCACGACCGCATCGAGACCATCCTCGGCATCGGCCTCGACCCCGAGGAAGTGATCGACCTCGCCGAGCGGTCCGGCCTCGAGGCCGAACGCGAGGAGAACGACGACGGGGAACTGGTCTACGAGGTTACCGTTCCGCCCTACCGCGTCGACGTCCTCCACCCGCTGGACGTCATCGACGACCTCGGGCGCGCCTACGGCTTCAACGACCTCGAGCCGACCTACCCCGACGTGGGGACCGTCGGCGGCCGCCACGAGCGCTCCCGTCTCGAGCGCGCCGCGCGCACCCAACTGGTCGGCCTCGGCTTCGAGGACCTCCTCAACTTCCACATGATCAACGAGGAGGAGAACTACGAGCGTATGGACGTCGAACCCGACGCCGACGTCTACGGCGCTGGCGAGCCGGCGACGATCAAGGAGGCCTACAGCGAGGACTACACCATGCTGCGGACCTGGACCATGCCCTCGCTGCTGATGGTCTTAGAGCGCAACACCCACCGCTCGTACCCCCAGTACCTCTCGGAGATCGGCTTCACGGCCCGTGTCGACGAGAGCGAGAACACCGGCGTCGGCGAGAACCGCCACGTCGGAGCCGTCCTCGCGAGCCACGAAGCGGGCTACGAGGACGCCAAGGCGCGCCTGCAGGCGCTCGCGGAGAACTTCGACGTCGACCTCGAGACGCCGCCGACCGACCATCCGACCTTCATTCCGGGTCGCACCGCAGCGGTCGTCATCGACGGCGAGGAAGTCGGCGTCATCGGCGAAGTCCACCCGAAGGTGCTCGTCGAGCACGACCTCGAGGTGCCCGTCGCGGCCTTCGAGTTCGACCTCGAGGCGTTACGGTAGGTTCGCGAACGACCGCCGAGCGCGATCGGGTTCCGGCACGGGTCCGATTCTCGCCCGAGGACGATCGATCGACGGAAAACGAGTAGTGCGCGGTCGGAGATGATCGGAGACCGTGATTCGGTCAGAAGCTGTTCCGGATCGTCGCCTCCTCTTCGGTGATCGTGGTCAACTCTAACGGACCGTCGCCGTTCCCGCCAGCGGACGTCTCCTCGATGACAACCGTTTCCGCACCGAGGGAGAACCCGTGGTACGAATTGTCTTCGGCGACGCAGTTCGTGATCGTCTGTTCGTCGTCACCTCTCGTACCGAGGACGCGAACGCCGTGTCCGCTCTCACTCTCGATGAACGACGAATTGCGCACGTCGACCGTCTGTCCGCGAACGTCGTTCCCGTCGATATTGAGTTGAGTCCCCTCGTTTCGGCGCAGTTCGACGTTTTCGACCTCGATCGTCTCGCCGTTGACGATGTGAATCCCGTAGCCGTACTCGTCGACGCTGGAGCTGAACCAACTAGTCGTCGTTTCCCGCTTGGTATCGGTGACTGTGGTATCACGCACCGTCACGTCGCCGTCACTCGAACTCACGATCGAGATACCGCTGTCCGCGGCCCCGCCGCTCTGTACCTCGACGCCGGTGATGTCTACGGTTTCGGCCGCGACATCGATGCCGTGGTACGAGTTGTCGACGAAATCGACGTTTTCGACGGTGACCGTATCGTCGCCGCTCGTTCCGACGATGGAGAGACCGTTACCGCTCTCGTTCTCGGTCATCGACGAGTTTCGAACGGTGACCGTCTGTCCGCGAACGTCTCCGCCTTCGACGCGGAGCTGATCGTTTCCGTTCTGGAGTAGTCCGATCTCCTCGATCTCGACCGTCTTCCCACCGGCGACGCGAATCCCGTATCCGCCGTCGTGCGTGACATCGCTATCGCGTACCGCCACGTCGCCGTCGCTGGTGCTCTCGATCGAGAGCCCGCTTCCGGTCCCGTTTTCCCGGAGATCGAGGCCGGTCACGTCCACGGACTCGGCCGCGATATCGACGCCGAAGCTCGAATTATCGGCGGCCTCGACGGTCTCGACGGTCACGGTGTCGTCCCCCCGCGTTCCGGTGACGGAGAGCCCGCTCCCGCCGTTCTCCAAACTGGTCACGTCCGTGACCTCGACCGTCTGTCCGCGCACGTTCCCGCCGCCGACGTTGATGCCTGTCCCGCCGTTTTGCAGCGCTTCGACGCCGTCGAGGACGACCGTCTTCCCGCCGGCGATGGTGAGTCCACCAGCAGCAGAACGGACGAAGTTGCTGTTGCGTACCGTCACGTCGCCGTCGGCAGACGCTTCGATACTGGCCGCTCCGCCGTTGTCCTCGAGGGTGACGTCGGCGAGCGAGGCGGTCTCGGCGGTAAGCTGGAGTGCCGCTTCCGAGATATTGTACAGTTCGACGTCAGTAATCGAAACCTCGGCGAGATCGCCGGAGGTACGAATCCCGGCGGTCTCGTAATCGAAGATTTCGAACCCTTCGATCTGAACGCCGGACTCCGACACCGTAATGGCCGAACCGCCGTCGGCGTCGACGCCGTCGAGGGCCGCGCCGTCCGGAGCGGTGAGCACGAGTTTCTTGTCGACCGCGAGAGACTCCACGTACGTCCCCGACCGCACCTCGACGGTTCCGTTCGGACTGACCTCGTCGATCGCATGCTGAATCGAGTCGCCCGATTCAACGACCACCGTCTCCGCCGTCCCCGTCGTCTCCTCGTCGCCGTTCGATTGCCCGCTGTTTCCGGTTCCATCGCCGTCGCCGTTCGGCAAATCCTCCGAACCCGTACAGCCGGCGATACAGAGCGTCGACACCGATCCGACTCCGGCAAGTAGCCGTCTCCGTTTCATATCTGAGCGTGATTGTGGTTGGATATTATAAGTCGTTTTGGCCGATAAGAACCGGGCAAGCACGATTAACTGTATGGTCCTAAAACTAAGCGAATTTTATGGTTGAATATAGGAGAGCGGAAATCTGATGGAGTTAACTAACCGAGTTGTGCCCGAAAGTCGGATTCGCGGTCGGCGACGCGTTTGACGGACCGAACGTAATTCGGTAGTCACACGGAAATCGATCGCCGCGCGAAGCGGCAGTCACAGCAGTTGCAGTATCGACGGCGCCGTCGAATTCCCGAGCAACGCTGGGACGCACGCTGTGCGGCCGCGACGCAAGCGCGGCGGGATTAGAACTCGTGTTCGACGTCTTCCTCGTCGGCTTTCTGGATGATGATCTTGCCGTCTCGGACGCGGACGAAAACCTCGTCGCCGATATCCATGCCCGCGACTGCCAGTTCGTCCTCGTGGAGATTCAGATGGACGTTGTGATAGTTGCCGTCTTCGTCTTTGGCACCGCTTGGACTCAGCTTCTTTTTCCGTACCATCGCGGGATTCTATCCCGAACTTCGCCGTAGGATATACTTAAGTGTTTTCGACGCCTCAACGAATGACCGAACGAGCGGTGAAACCAGGTGACGGAACCGTCAGCATCCTTGGAGTCGTCCGCCGGGTAATGCAGTACACTGGCGGAAGCTACTCACTTAAAGATACCGCCGCAGTCGGTCGGTTTTGGGGGATATCTTTATGTCGGATCGTGTGCTGGATTGACACGGAGGCGAAACTTATGGTACGCGAAGACGGGAAACGAAACTTTGCACTGCGCGAGTCGGACGGCGAGGAATCGAGCGTCTTCTCCGGAAACACCCCGCGACAGGCCGCTCTCAAGGCGGCCCGGCGGCTCGAGCCCGGCTCGAGCGAGGACGGCGCGGAACGCGTCGAACTCAGGTTACGGGAGAAGGGAACGGACAAGGTCCACATCTACGACGGCTGGGCGTGGGAGGAGACGGCCCCCGACGACAAGCCCGACTGGATGCCCGGCGAGATCACGGAGGCGAACGTCTCGAAGAAAGGTATCGAACACTTAGACGAGTGAGTCGCTGGCGGGCGAGTTTTCTCTTCGCGAGTTACGTAGCAGTATCTGTCGAGATATCTCCGTTTTTAGTTTAACCGTTTGTATTCTTCCCGGCTATCCGTTGACATCGATGAAGTCCTAAAGGAGGTTTAGTCCGATAGTCACTGCACACTAGTGTTAGGATCGTCTAAGAAGTACGCTTTTATAGCACTAGATGTCCAGTCTAGCCCAGAATATGGGCCCGAACGACGTCTGTATCCAGAAGAAAGAAAACGGTTGTACTCAGAATCTATCCTCAGTACGCGAGTCACACGCGTGCCGAGATTCGGCGAACGGGGGTGGGGGAACCGCATGATCCCCGCGAAGTACAAGAACCTGATCCTCGCGACGGCGATGTTCAACCTCGGGTTCGTCATCTGGTTCTCCTTCGCCCCCTTCACGGGCGAGATCGCCGACGAATTCGGGCTCTCGGTGGCCCAGCTCGGCGTCGTCTCGAGCGCGGCCGTCATCGCCGTGCCGCTCGGCCGGATCGTCGTCGGTCCGCTGACCGACAAGTACGGGGCGCCGATAACGGCGGGGAGCACGATGCTGCTCGTCGGTGCCTTCGCGATTGTCAGCGCGTTCGCACAGACCTACGAGGTGTTTACGGCCTCGCGGATCGTCGCCTCGCTGGCGGGGATCACCTTCGTCATCGGCATCCAGCACGTCTCCGAGTGGTTCGAAGAGGAGGAACTCGGCACGGCGGAGGGGATCTTCGCCGGAATCGGCAACGCCGGCGCGGGACTGGGCGCGTACTTCACCCTGCCGCGGATCTTCGGCGAGGGGTACGCCGGACCGCTGTTCTCGTCGAACTGGCGGGCCGCGTTCTTCTACACGGGTGTGCTCGCTGTCGCGATCGGTATCCTGTACTTCGTCTTCGGCGACGCGGCGAAAAGCGCCGCGAAGCGCGCGGAGACCAAACAGGGCGTCAGTCGGGAGCAGTGGCTCTACATCGCGACGCGCCACGGCGCGGTCGTACTCGCGGTGGCGTACGTCATGACCTTCGGCCTCGAGCTGGCGATGAACGGCTGGCTGGGCACCTACTACCGCGAGGCGTTCGGTCAGAGCGACATCGTGATCGCGGCGACGTTCGCGGCGACGTTCTCGATCGCGGCGGGGCTGCTCCGCCCGATCGGCGGCTACGTCAGCGATCTCGTTGCGCGCAAGGAGGAGAATATCCTTCCGTGGTTTACGGGCCGCTACCGCGAGCAGTGGACGTTCGCGACGCTCGCGTTCGTTGTGTGCGCCATGTTCGGCATGACAGCGGCCGGCCTGACCGGCAACATCTACGTCGCCGTCGTCGCCGGCTTCCTCGTCGGAACCGGCTGCGCGTTCGCCGAAGGGGCAATCTTCGCTCAGGTGCCCGCGATGTTCCCCGATAACTCGGGCTCCGTAGCCGGCTTCGTCGGCGGCATCGGCTCCTCCGGCGGCTCGATCTACCCGCTGATCTTCGCCGCGCCGTTCCTGTCGAACCTCCACCTCGGCTATGCGGTCGTCGGGCTCACCATGATTCCGATTGTCGCCCTGAGCGCGTGGGTCTTCCAGCCTCAGATCGCCGAGCGCGCGACCGAGAACGGTTGGTTCATCGCCGAGAACCCCGCCGCCAGTAACGGCAGTCCAGGCTCGACCAGCGACGACTGATGTCGCCCGCGAGTCGCCGCTCGAGCGGCGACTCGATAGCCTGCGACGCTCTGCTCACTTCGGCGCGGTCGCGTCGTCGACGATCGATGCGAAGTTCTCGACGACCCGGGTCGCGTTCACGTCGTCGAACCCGCGCTCGGCCTCGGTCCAGCCGAAATCCGCCTCGAGGCGCTCGCGCAGCGCGGCGGTGAACTCGGGGTGGAACTGGACGGTCCACAGCGGCGCCGTCCGGTAGCGCGTCGCGAACGCGGGGTAGTAGTCGGCTGACGCGATCGCGTCCATCCTGTCGCCGGGTTCGGTGACGACGTCCCCGTGGGCGACCGGAACGACCGACGAGACGCCGTCGAAGAGCGGCTCGTCCGCGAGATCGGCGTCGACCGGTCGAGCGGCCGTCTCGGCCTGTTCGACGGTTCCGCCCAGCGCCGCGTTGGCGATCTGATGGCCGAAGCAGACGCCCAGCGTCGGAATCTCGCGGTCGACCAGCTCTCGGATGAGCCGCTTCTGATCGGCGATCCACGGGCGGTCGTCGACCTCGTAGACGCCCGCAGTACTCCCCGTGATGATGACGCCGTCCGTCTCCTCGAGGACCGGGCGCTCGCCGGCCGGGTAGTCGACCGCTCGAGCGTCGGCCGCGGCGTCGGAGACGACCCTCGCTAAGGCGTCGCAGTGGTACTCGCAGCCGGGATCGACCTCATTGCGGACGACGGTGATCGTCGGGGACGACATCGGTGGTTCAGTGGTCCTTGGCCCGCCTTCGAAAAAGGGTTATCGCGATAGAGGGTGCATCGAACGTCCGGCGTCCGATTTCGAACTCCGGCGACGGTCAGGCGAGGACGTCCTTGTAGGCCTCGAGGGTCCGCTTGACGTCCGCCTCGGTGTGCGCGTCGCTCACGAACTGGCTCTCGAACTGATTGGGCGGCAGAAGGATCCCCCGCTCTTTCATCGCGGGCCGAAAGAGCCGCCGCCAGCGCTCGGTGTCGCCGGCGTCGACGTCGCTGCCATCCCGCGGATAGGCGTCGGGTTGGTCGGCCGGTTCGTCGCGGGTGAACAGGAGCTTGAACATCGAGTCCGTGCCGACGACCGCGTACTCGGGCGCGTGGTCCGCGACGATCTCGCTGAGGCCGGTTCGGAGCCGATCGCCGAGCGCATCAACGTGTTCGTAGACGTCGTTCTCCTCGGCGTACTCGAGGGTCGCCAGGCCGGCCGCCATCGCGACCGGATGCCCGTTGAACGTCCCCGACTCGAACACCTCGCCGGTCGGCGTGAACTCCTCCATCACCGACGCGCGGCCGCCGATCGCGCCGACGGGAAAGCCGCCGCCGACGATCTTGGCGAACGTCGTCAGGTCCGGTTCGATGTCGTACTTCCCCTGCGCACACGAGAGGCCGCCGACCCGAAAGCCGGTGATGACCTCGTCGAGGACGAACAGCGCGCCGTACTCGTCGCACAGAGTCCGGACGGTATCGTGGAAGCCGTCGACCGGGCGGACGATCCCGTTGTTGCCGAGCAGCGGTTCGGTGATGACGGCCGCGATCTCGTCGCCGTGTCGTTCGAACGCGTCGGCGAGCGCCGTCTCGTCGTTGAAGGGGACCGGAATCGTCTGCTCGGCGAACGCTTCGGGAACGCCCGCGCTTCCCGGGCGCGGCCGCTCTGCGTCGCCCTCAACGAGGAACGACTCGTGGCCGCCGTGATAGCCGCCCCGCATGACGACGATCTTATCGCGGTCGGTCGCGCCGCGAGCCAGTCGGACCGCCGCGGCCGTCGCCTCGGTCCCGGAGTTGACGAACCGCAGGCGCTCGACCGACGGGACGTGGTCGGTGATGAACTCCGCCAGTTCGACCTCGAGGTCGGTCGAGAGGCCGTACATCGGCCCTGCATCGACCGCTGTGTCGACCGCGTCCCGAACCGGATCGGGCAGGTCGTGACCGAGCAAGAGGGGCCCGTACCCCATCACGTAATCGAGATAGCGGTTCCCGTCCACGTCGACGACGCGAGCGCCCTCGCCGCGCTCGACGAACTCCGGATAGGGCTGGGAACCGGCCCGCACGGGCGAGTTCACGCCGCCGACGAGCGTCGACAGCGACCGTTCATACAGGGCTCGAGTCGTCTTCTCTTCGTTCATCGACTCACCTCGTCGCGATCGGTTTCGTCTCGCATTCTTCTTTCGGTAGTTTCCTGTCCGGCTAAAACAACGTTCCGAACGCGTTCATCGACTCGACGGCCTGCGTCCGGCGAGTCCGTTGAGAACGCAAGGAGTAGTTCGATTTCGCGGATCGTCGGAGGTCCGCACATGACCGACTACGAGATGCACGAACCCGACTTTTCGGGGACGACGACCGAGGAATGGGACGAGCCGCAACTCGAGGACTTCGATATCTCCGAGCAAAGTTCGGATGGTCAGCGAGACTCTGACGAGTCTCGCCAGACCGATGATCTGAGCGAGGTCGCCGACCACTTCATCCTCTCGTCGTCCGGGTTCCCGCCGGAGAACTTCACTGACCTGAAACTGCCCGCCGTGGACCCGGACGGCAACCTGAACAAGAACGCTCTCCAGACCGCCAAGAGCGGCGGGCACGGCGTCGGTTCGGTCGAGGACTTAGACGACGACAAGCAGGAAGAGATCGAGGACATGATCGACGAGCTGGCCAACGAGAACTTCGAGGACGCCGACTTCGGGGACTGACGTCAATCGCGCTGATCGGCAAGGTCAGTCGAACGCCGACGACCGACTTACTGCCACTCGCAGGTCGTCCCGGCAGTCAACCCCTCCTCCTCGATGTGGGCCGCGAGACAGCCGTAGTTGCAGAACCGGCTCGTCGGCGTCTCGACGCTTTCCTCACTGACGAACACCGGCTCGTGGCGCTCGATATCGCAGCCGCAGTAGGTGCAGTCGGCTCCCATACCGGAACCGTAGGGAACCGACGGGGAAGGCGCTACGCCCGGAGGGGCGTCTCGACAACTCGCTCGAGCGCCGCGGTCTCGCGGGTACGCGATCAGGCCGGACTCGAGTCCGATGGCGACGACCCACCACCGCGGACCAGCTTGAGAAGGCCCTGTGCTGCGAGTCCAGCCACTGTCCACTTCCAGGCGAGAACGGCGACGAAGAGGAGCGCGATTCCGCGAGTCCGGTTCCCCCGCCCGAACGCCTTTCGAGCCTCCGAGAGAACCGAAACGACCGTCATCGACCGCATCGCTTTCGAACCGAGGAGTTTCTTGAGTGGCATATCCGTCCTGAGGGCGCCGATGGAATAACGAGCGTCCCGGAGCGCGCAAGCGCGACCGAAGCCGCCGACTTACTCCGGATCGAAGCCGCCGACGAGATACTCGAGGCCGAACAGGGCGATAGCGCCGAGGACTGCCCACGCGGCGGTCAGCCCCATCGTCTCGGCAGTCCACGCGTGGCTCTCACCGATGTTGTGCAGCGGGGCCGGCACCGAGCCGGCGATGAGGCTCACCAGGAAGATCAGCGTCACCGATCGGTGGCGGGCCAGCGCGGCGCGAACGACGCGAGCGATCGTCACGAGCCCGACGATCCCGCCGGCGACGAACAGCGCGACGGTCGTCCCCGGGTCGACGACGGCCGCGAGCGAGCCGCCGCCGACGAGGTCGGCGACCGCGTGAACGAACGCGCTCAGCTCCCCGGAGAGGAAGACGTACTGGCCGAGCAGGATTAGGATGAGCGAGCCTGAGATCCCCGGCAGGATCATCGCGCTGATGGCGACGGCGCCGGCGAGGAAGATCACGACCCCGCCGCTGCCCGGAAGTTCGACGATATCGGCGGCGACCAGCAAGGCGAGCCCGGCGCCGGCCAGCACGGCGACGACGTGGCTCGGCGAGGTGATCTCGAGGCTCCGGTAGAGGGCGACCGCCGAGGCGGCGATCAGGCCGGTGAAGAAGCCGAACAGGGCGACCGGGTGGGACGACTCGAGCGACGAGACAATATCCGCGATGAAGACGACGGCGGTGACCATCCCGACGCCGAGGGGCAGCAGGAACTGGAGGTCCATCTCGAGGAGCGCGTCCCGGGCCCGGGAGCGCCGCTCAGGGCGATAGCCTCGCAGGACGGTGAGCGCCCGACCGGGGGTGAGCGCGGTGACAGCGGCGATCAGCCGGCCGTAGAAGCCGAGCAAGAGCGCGACGGTGCCGCCAGAGACGCCGGGCAGGGCGTCGGCCGCGCCCATACAGAGGCCGTACGCGTAGGCGCGAAGCAGTTCGACGCGGTCGACCACGTCGGTGCGTTCATACTCCATGCGTCTGCTCTCGTCGCCGTCCGTTCGGGGTGGGGATCGATCCGAGTCGGTACCGCGCCGACGAACCGCAGGGCGGTCTGGACTGCATGGTCGATTGGGTAACGCGCTGCCGTATAAAAGTTCGACACCGACGTCGGCGCGCTGCCCTCGTCGACCGTCAGTCGGCTCTCGCCTCTCGTCTCACATCGCCGCCCGTTTGCGCTCCCCGCTCGGCTTCCACCACACGGTACCGTCCGATTCCAGCAACGAGCGTCTCAGGCCGGTCGTCCGATCGTGTACAGAAACATCGGGGTCTGTCCAGCGGCTCGCGGCGCGAAGAAGTCCGTCGCGACGTCGTCGTAGAACGTCAGCCCGGTCCCGCCCAGCGTCCGGTGGGCATAGGTCCCCAAATACAGCCGCCCCGCGGTCAGGGCGGCCTCGAGTTGAGCCGCGCGATAGCCGCGGTCACCGAGCGCATCGACGATGTCTTCGAGGTCGGTCAGGAAATAGACGCAGACCGCGGCATCGCCGCCCAACCGCTGGTCCAGCGCGAGGTGGCTCGCTTCGCGTCGGAACTCGCCCGACTGGAGGCGCTCGAGTTCGCCCGCATCGGGATGGTAGTGGTAGCTGCCCGACTCGAGGCCGTCGACGCCGTTGACGATCAGATAGGGGTCGACGAACGAGAGCGGCGGGTCGGCGCCGGTCTCGCTTCGCTCGCCCCCGCCCCGTACGTCCATCGGGACGCCGCGGACGGCCCGGTCGAGCACGGTCGAGAGCTGTCGGAAGCTGATCGGCTCGCGCTCGTACTCGCGACAGGAGCCGCGTCGACGGATCGTTCGATGGAGGGGGCGGCTCGAGGCCCGATCGTGGTCGACCGGCTCGAGCGGGACGCGCTCGCCGTCGCCGGGGTCGCGGGTGCCGATCGTCCGGTTCCCCGTCGGTCCTCCAGCGCGCCACGAAGCAACAGCGGTGCCGTCCTCGAGCGTTCCGGCCTGCCAGGCCTCATGGATCAGCGGAAATTCCCGTTCATTCGGTGAGAGAGGTTCTGTAGCGGGATCGATCGGGTCGATATCGGCGGCCGCCGAACTCGGAACGGGCGCGTCCGCGCCGATCGGGACGATCTCGAGGGGCGCCTCGCGCTCGGGGTCGACACCGAGCAGGTCGGCGACGGGGCGGTCGGCGAAGCCGGTGACGACATCGGCGCGGTAGTCCAGCGCGTGGGCGACCGCCAGCAGGTTCGCCAGCGTCGTCCCCGAATCCCAGAAGGCGTGGCGGACGGTTCGCGTCTCGTACTTCCAGGCGTTTCGCCACCACGTCGAAGTCGCGACGATCGACAGCGGCGCCTCGGCGACGGCCTCGTACTCGCTGGCGGCCGCGAGGACGCCGCGGTGGTCGCCCTCGCGGAGGACGTCCAGCGAGCAGGTGGGGGGATCGAAGTGGTAGACGCCGGCCTCGAGGTCGAGGTCGGGATCGGCATTCGAGTCGTTACCCGGCCCCTCGAGGTCGCCACAGATAACGTACAGATCGACGTGGTAGAGCGCGCCGGTGGTCGCCGCCGCCCGGAACAGTTTCGTCCGATTTCGGAGGTCGATCGCCTTCGTGATGCCCGCGGCGTAGTAACAGAGCGTCGTGACGGTCTCGCGGTCCGGGTCGCGACCGCGCCTCGAGTCGCCGTCAGGCGTCGGCTCGGCGATCGCCGACAGCGCCGGCTGCTGGGGCGGGCGGATCCGCTCGGCCAGCGGGATCGACGGCAGGTCGACGTACGCCTTGTACGGCCGCGGCTTGTTGTCGAAGTTCAGCCCCGTACTCCCCTCGCGGACGCTTCTGGGCGAGTGTTTCGTCCGTTCGTGGTACTCGAGTGCGCCGGTCGGCATGCGCCGAGTTACCACGCCGGTCGCCAAAAACCGGGCGGGAACTTTTTCTCGCTTCGGTTGGATACGACCGTCGAGAAGCAATGGACCTCGAGACGATCCCGGGCGTGGGCGAAAAGACCGCTCGGGCGCTGGAAGCGCTCGACGAGCCCGAGCGCGCGCTGCGGCGGGGCGACGTCGCGACGATCGCGACCGCGCCGGGGATCACCCAGGGACGGGCCGCCCGCATCGCGCGCGGCGCGATCCGCCAGGAGCACGACGACCCCGGCGGCTTCCTCGCGACCGACCGCGCCCGCGAGGTTTACCGGGAGGTCCTCGGACTGCTGAAAGAACGCACCGTTACCGACTACGCCGCCCAGCGGCTTGAGACGATCTACCCGAGTCCGCGCCGCTCGCGCATCGAGGACGTGCAGGCGTTCGCCCGCGAGGCGATCGACCGGGACGACGACGACGCGGTGCTCGAGGCCCTCGAGGGGCTCGAACCGCTCCGGAACCCGGGCGACGTCCGCGTCCGCGAGCGCTGTCTGGCGACGACCGACGCCGAGCGTTATAGCGAGGCGAAAGAAGCGATCCCAGAGCTCTCCGTCGAGATCGTAGAGAACGCCCAGGGACTGGCCGAACTCGCGAGGGGGTACTCGACGGTGATCGCGCTCGACGAATCCTTCGCCGGCGTCACCCTCGAGGGCGACGTCCAGGTCAAGCCCGGCGCCCTCGAGAATCCCGCCGAAGTCGTCCCCGAGCGGCCGCTGGCCTTCTTCGCGCGCAACCGGGACCGCCTGCAGGCGGCCGTCGAGGTGCATCAAGCGGCGGATCTGGATCCGGCCTGCGACCTCGAGGCGCTCGGGGACGGCCTCTCGCGGCTCGATGAGGACGGCACCGTCGCGGGCGACGACGAACTCGACCGGTTGACGACGGCGGTCGACGACCTGGACGCGGCCGCGAGCGCGGCCGAGAGCGTGGCCAATGACCGTCTGCGGGAAGCCATCCGCGAGCAGGACGTGACGATCGAAGGATCAGACCTGCTCTCGCTGGTCGAACGGGGCGCCGGCGTCGACTCCCTACTGTCCCGCGAACTCGCCGACGAGTACGCCACGGCCGTCGAGGCCGCCCGCGAACACCTGATCGACGCGCTGGATCTCGATCAGGGGGAGAGCGAGATCGCCCGACGGGCGTTCAGCGACGAACCGGCGTTTCCGGTCGAACGCGACGAGGCGGTCGTCTCGCGGCTGCGCGAGGAGCTGACCGCGGCCAAGGAGCGCCGCGCCGGCCGACTCAAACGGGAGCTCGCCGCCGATCTGGCCGACCAGCGCGAGGGGGCCCGCCAGCTCGTTCGGGATGCCCTCGAGTTGGACGTCGAACTCGCGATCGCCCGCTTCGCCCGGGAGTACGAGTGTACGATGCCGGAGTTCGTTGAGAGCGAGGCGCGTAACGCCTCGGAAGACGACGGAGTGACGACCGAGAGCGACGACCCCGTCGGCTTCGCCATCGAGGGCGGCCAGTCGCCCCTGCTCGACGAGCCGCTCGAGGCCATCGATCCCGTCGACTACGCGGTCTCGGACGTGGCGCTGCTGTCGGGGGTCAACAGCGGGGGGAAGACCTCGACGCTTGATCTGGTCGCCAGCGTCGTCGTGCTGGCCCACATGGGCCTGCCCGTTCCGGCGGAGCGCGTGCGCCTCCGGCGGTTCGACGACCTCCACTACCACGCCAAGACGCAGGGGACGCTCGACGCGGGCGCCTTCGAGTCGACGGTCCGGGAGTTCGCCGACCTCGCCCAGGGCGGCGAGGGCTCGCTCGTGCTGGTCGACGAACTCGAGAGCATCACCGAACCCGGCGCCTCGGCGAAGATCATCGCCGGCATCTTGGAGGCACTCTCGGAAAACAGCGCGACGGCTGTCTTCGTCTCCCACCTCGCCGGCGAGATCCGGGAGATGGCCGACTACGACGTGACCGTCGACGGCATCGAGGCGGTCGGCCTCGTGGACGGCGAACTCGAGGTCAACCGCTCGCCCGTCAAGGACCACCTCGCGCGGTCGACCCCCGAGTTGATCGTCGAGAAACTGGCCGATGAGGCCCGGGACGACGCGGTCGCGACCAACGGCGGCGCGCCGAACGGCGAGGGCGATCCGGAGCCCGTCTTCTACGATCGGCTGCTCGAGAAGTTCGACTAGCCGTCGGGTCGATGTCGAATCCTGTTCCCGCAAATGCAAGTGAAATAGCTACCCTGATACTCGAGCGATGCTATGACATGCCCTACCAGTTCGAGTGCTCGGGGGATCACTGCCAGTTCATGATCCGCTCGAGCAGCTCCGACGAGGTGGAGCGGTTAGTCCGAGCGCACGTTCGAATGACCCACAACGGACGGATCACGAAAGCCGATATCGAACGCGAAATGGATCGCGTCGAACTCGCGTAAGGCGGCTGTGCGGGCGAGTCGACGCGTCGGAGATTCTGCCAGTCGGCCGCTCAACTGTGCCAGTCCAGAATTCGCTGGTGGCCCCACGATTCCTCGTCGTCCGTGTCGTCGCCGGTGATCGCCGCGAGCGAATCGGCGTCGCGCTCCTCGAGGAAGTCGCCGAGTTCGTCGACGTACCCTGCGATCGCCGCGAGCGTCTCCTCGTCCTGCAGCGCGAAGGCTTCGACGATGGAGTCGGACGCCGCCTCGGGCGCGACGTAGGTCTCCTTGCGGGCGTACTCGCCGATGTCTCGCAGCGTCTCCGGCGAGTGATCAGTGAACTGATCGAGCAGGAAGTCAGGAACCGTCGCCGGTGGGTCCGGTAGAGTCATATCGGTATCTTCGCCTGAAAGTCATTCTAATAAACATTAATTATTGTGGTGTGGTCACACGCATCGATCGGCTCCTCGCGACCACGGGATCGGCCGCCCGAATCCTTAAGACGCTGCGGAAGCAGGGTGAAAGTGATGGCAGACGACCCCGAGGAGGGGATGTTGTCGTGGGATGAATCCGTGTTCCGGGACGAGCACGTTTTCGAGATCGACTACGTTCCCGAGACGTTCAAGCACCGTGAAGGCCAGACACAGAGCCTGACGTACGCGCTTCGGCCGGCGGTGCGCGGCTCCCGGCCGCTGAACGTCATGGTCCGCGGACCGCCGGGCACCGGCAAGACGACGGCCATCCAGAAGTTGTTCGACGAGGTGGGCGCCCAGACCAGCGACGTCCGCACCATCCGCGTCAACTGTCAGGTCAACGCGACCCGGTACTCGGTGTTCTCGCGGCTCTTCGAGGGGACCTTCGACTACGAACCGCCGTCCTCGGGGATCTCGTTCAAGAAGCTGTTCGGCCAGATCGCCGAGAAGCTCGTTGAGGAGGACAAGGTGCTCGTCGTCGCCTTGGACGACATCAACTACCTCTTCTACGAGAACGAGGCCTCGGACACGCTCTACTCGCTCCTGCGGGCCCACGAGGAGTACCCCGGCGCGAAGATCGGGGTCGTCGTCGTCTCCTCCGACCCCGCCCTAGACGTCATCGACGAACTCGACTCGCGGGTCCAAAGCGTCTTCCGCCCTGAAGACGTCTACTTCCCCGTCTACGACCAGCCCGAGATCGTCGACATCCTCGAGGAGCGCGTCACACGCGGCTTCAACGACGGCGTCATCGGCCGGGACACCTTGGAGTACGTCGCCGACCTCACCGCCGACAGCGGCGACCTGCGTGTCGGGATCGACCTGCTACGCCGGGCCGGGCTGAACGCCGAGATGCGCGCCAGCCGCACCGTCGAGCGCCAAGACGTCGAGCAGGCCTTCGAGAAGTCCAAGTACATCAACCTCTCGCGGAGCCTCTCGGGGTTGACCGACACCGAACGGACGCTGCTCGAGGTGATCGCCCACCACGACGGCGAGCAGGCCGGCGATGTCTACGAGGCGTTCCACGAGGAGACCGAGCTGGGCTACACACGCTACTCGGAGATCGTCAACAAACTCGACCAGCTGGGGCTGATCGACGCCAACTACGTCGAGGTCGACGGCCGCGGTCGCTCGCGGTCGCTGTCGCTGTCCTACGAGAAGGACGCTGTGTTAGAGCGGCTCGAGTGAGACGTACCGGGCCCTCGAGATACTGATTCTCGCTGTCGCCGTTCGCCGCATAGCAATGCCGGCCCGCCGCTTAACCGCCGACGCGGCCTCGTTCGGGGTATGCCGACCCTTCTGATCTACGGCTCGTACGGGTTCGTCGGCGGTCTGATCACCGAGGAGGCGATCGACCGCGGACTGGATCCGATCCTGGCCGGCCGCGACCGGGAACAGCTCCGCGAGCAGGTCGCCGACCTCGAGCAGCCGGGTCGCCGGTTCTCGCTCGAGGATCCCGTGACCGTCGCGACGGCCCTCGAGGACGTCGACTGCGTGCTGAACTGCGCGGGGCCGTTCTCGAATACGGCCGAACCGCTCGTCAAGGGCTGTCTCCGCAGCGAGACGGACTACGTCGACATCACCGGCGAGATCCCCGTCATCGAGTCGATCCACGACCGGGACGAGGAGGCGACGGAGGCCGGCATCACGCTGCTCCCGGCGGCCGCACTCTCGACGATCCCGATGGACTGTCTGGCCGCCCACCTCGCCGACCGGCTTCCGGAGGCGACTCACCTCGCGCTGGGCGTTGACTCGTTTCGCGTGCCCTCGATCGGCACGCTTCGGACGGTCATCGAGGGCGCCGACACCGAGAACGCCGTCCGCCGCGACGGCAACCTCGAGAGCGCGCCGACGGGGTGGAAGACCCGCGAAATCGACTTCGGGCGCGGCGAACGGCCAGCGGTGACGATGCCGATGGGCGACGTTTCGACGGCTCACTACACGACCGGGATTCCGAACGTCGAGATGTACGCGGTGATGCCCCAGCCCGCCCGCACCGCACTGCGACTGCATCGCTACCTCTCGCCGGTGTTCGAGTCGAAACCGGTGCGCTGGACGCTGAAGCAGTTGGCCGGCGTCCGCGACGGTCCCTCCGAGCGGGCTCGCGAACGCGGATCCGCGTACGTCTGGGGCGAAGCGCGCACTGAAGGGGAAGGCGACGGGGAGGGCGAGCGCGTCATCTCCCGCCTGCGGACGCCCGATCCGTACGTCGTCACCGTCGACGGCGCGGTGACGGTCGCCGAGCGCGTCCTCGCGGGCGACGCCGACGCCGGCTTCCAGACCCCCGCCGGCGCGTTCGGCGCCGACTTCGTCTTCGAACTCGAGGGCGTCGAGGGCTTCTTCGACGAGGAGACGCCCGACGAGACGTCACCGGTGAATCCGCTGTTGCAGTAATGTCGATCATCGGGTTTCTTCCCTCGAAAACGTGTTTCCGGCTGGCTCGATTGGTCACTTGAACTCTCCGGCGCGGAATACGACCCGCGTTTCGCCCCTCCTTACGGGGCGTGTGATGCGCTCGTCTCGAGTGAAACGTTGCGCTCGTTTCCGGTCGAGCGAACGGAAGAGACGCGCTCCGTCCGTTCTCGATCTGTTTCCGTACCGTCCGCTCTAGCAGTAGTTGGTAATACGGTTTCTTTATTCAGAGGGAGTGCGTGAAACTCGCGTTCAGTAGAGGGAATTTACGGACCGCGACAGCCTTCATTTACATACGTTGCCATCACGTGCGTTTCATTATGGTGGATAACGTGATAGATTGACTGGACGTCCCCGTACTGGAATTCTTCAGAGCGCAAACTTTGATTTGTGGTGAAGTAAACACCGTCCGCGAGTGCCTCGTCGAACACCTGCTGGGCCTCCGTACTCAAATCTCCGTATCTGTACGTTTCGACGGGCACACCATCGTAAGACTCTTTCACACGAGACGGGTCCAGGTCGTGTATTAGTTCACACTCCCCATCCAGCGTGTCCCCGTCGGACGAACCGTCCGGTGTGTCCCCGTCAGACGAACAGCCAGCAATAACCGTTGAGAGAGCGACTCCGCTGGCAGCAAGGACCGAGCGTCGATTCATACGTTATATTTAATTAGTATCCGTAAATGTATTCTTGAGTATATTATACTGATTACTGCTCGTTCATTACTATCTACTGCTAGAGCTTGAGCGTGTAGACCGCCTCGTCGTAGAACTCCCCGTCGATCTCGACCTCGCCGACGTCGGTCCGCTCGAAGCCCAGCCCCTCGTAGAACCGCCGGCTGGCGTCGTTGAACGCGAAGTCGAAGGCGCGGATCCGCCCGACGTCGTAGACCCGGAGCTGTTCGACCAGCCGTTCGTGGAGATCGGTCCCGACGCCCGCTTCCTGCCGGTCGGGATCGACGTACATCCGGAGGATATCGGCCGTGTCGCCCTGGACGACCGCGTGGGTGAAGCCGACGATTTCGCCGTCATCGTCGTCGAACTCCGCCTGACTTCCGTCCGCCGCTTCCACGACGAGGACGACCGTCCCCGGCGCCTCGAGGGGCATCGAGTCGTCGGTGTACCAGTCGTCGACGGTTCGGTCGATCAGGTCTTCGTCGAGTTCGTCGTGGGTATCGTGCCACGTTTTCCGAGCGATCGCTCGTATGTCCGGAAAATCGTCGTCCACTGCCGGACGAATCCTCATACTCGTACTTGCTAGGACGGACATAAAGCGACTTCGACGCGGGAGCGGCTCGAGCGCCGGTTCGACGCGAAAAGCGTTAGTTCGGCCGTTCGGGACGGCTCACTCGCGAACGTCGAACCCCCGCTCGCGGAGCAGGTCAGGCACCCGGTCCCGGTGGTCGCCCTGCAGTTCGATCCGGCCGTCGTCGACGGTCCCGCCCGTCCCCATCGAACTCTTGAGGTCCGACGCGATCGATTTGATCTCGTCCGACTCGAGGTCGAAGCCCTCGACGATCGTCACCGGCTTGTCGTACCGACGGCTCTCCGTCCGGATCGACAGCACCTGCTGTGACGTCTCGAGGTCGCCCTGGCTGTCGAGTTCGTCGAGCAGGTCGTCGAGTTCGTCGTCGTTTGACATGCCGTATCATAGGACCGGTACGGGGGATAGCCCTGTCCTTGCTTTCGCAACGGTCACACGACGGCGGCCCGGCGGCGGTATCGGTCACGCCTCGAGATCGAACTCGAGGACGTCCCCTTCGCTAACGTCGTGGTCGGTCGTCCACTCGTAGTTGACCTCGAGGACGTACTGTCCCCGGCCGGGATACTGGTGGTGTTCTTCCTCGCCGTCCTCGCCCGGTTCGGGCGCCGGCGCGTGGTGAACGTCGGTGATCGTCCCGTCCGAGTCGGCGTAAACGATGTCGATGCCGAAGTCCATCTCCCGCATGACGAACGTGTGCTCCCCGACCGACTCGAAGACGAACAGCATGCCGTGGTCCGACGGCAGTTCCTCGGTGTCGCTGAGTCCGAGACTCTGGAGGTCCTGCGTGTCAGCGATCGCCGCCGTCACCGCACCGAGTTCGTCCCCATCGGCGGAAACGATCCGGACCTCGGTCGTTTCGTAGTCCTCGTGAACCGGTTCCGCGGTAGCGTTCGCCTCTGATCCATCCGTCTCGTCGTCGTCGTCAGTCGTTCCGTCGGACGATTCGGCCTGCGTCTCGCCGTTCGCCTCGCTCGAGTCGCCTGCGTCGAGACAGCCGGCGACCGCGACCGCACCGGAAACGGCGAGCAGGGTCCGGCGGCGCAGCTCGGTTTTCATAGCAGTGCTTCCAACGATACGGGATAAATTACTTCTGCATAGTTTCGGCAAGTAATCATCGGCAGAGAGTGTCAGCCACCGGTACCGGTTCCGGAAGCGGGCGCGTCAGAGTCGCGATTTGATCGTCTCGGCTGTCTTCTCGCCGATCCCCTCGACGCTCTCGAGGTCGTCGACGCTCGCCTCGCGGACGTTCTCGACGCTGCCGAACCGGCCGAGGAGTCGCTTTCTGGTCTCAGGGCCGACGCCGGGGACGTCGTCCAGCACCGTCTTGACCTCGTCGCGGACGGTCTGGTGGTACTGCACCGCGAAGCGGTGGGCCTCGTCGCGCACCCGCTGGAGGAGGTGGAGGTGGGGCGCGTCGCTCGGCCACGAGAACGTCCGTCGGGGCGTGACCACGCGCTCTTCGGCCTTCGCCAGCGCGACCGCGGGCACGTCCCAGCCGACGGCGGCCAACGCGTCGCGGGCGGCCTCAAGTTGGCCTTCGCCGCCGTCGATCAGGAGCAGATCAGGGTCAGGGCGATCGTCTCGCCCCTCGACGGCGCGGCTGGCGCGCCACTCGAGGAGGGTCTGCATGTTGTCGTAGTCGTCGTTCTGGTCGGTGAGTTTCTTCCGGCGGTAGTCTGCCTTCTCGGCGCTGCCGTCGACGAACGTCACGTTGCTGCCGACCGCCGACTTCCCCTGGGCGTGGCTCACGTCGAACCCCTCGATCCGCCGGGCCGCGTCGATCTCGAGGGCGTCAGCGAGCATCCCGCACTCGTCGCGGCCGCCGACGTTCCGGCGGGCGTTCTTCAGCGCGAGGTCGACCAGTTTGGCCTCCCGACCGGCGCCGGGGACGCGCACCGAGACGCCCTCGGCCTCGAGCCACACCGCGACCTCGCCGTCGCCGTGGCGTTCGGGCAGCAGCAGGGCGTCAGGCAGGTCGCGCTCGGCGTAGTACTGGACGACGAAGGCGGCCAGCACCGCGGGGACGCCCCCCTCCTCGTCTCCGGCGCCCTCGGCTGCGGGCGCCTCGAGGGTGTGTCGGTCCCGGTCGACCAGTTTCCCGCGCTCGGCGCGCAGGCGGGCGACGGTCGCGTTCTCGCCCTCGATGGCGACCCCGAGGACGTCGACCGCGCGCTCGTCGCCGACCGACTGGACCGCCTCGCCGCCCTCGCCGTGGAAGGCCTCGACGGTCTCGAGACGGTCCCGAAGATTGGCGGCGCGCTCGAAGTTCTGGTCCTCCGCGGCGGCTTCCATCTCCCGGCGCAACGGGTCCGCGAGGATCCCCGTCTCGCCCTCGAAGAAGCGCTCGACCGCGGTCACGTCCTGCACGTAGCTCTCGAGGTCGATCTCGCGGGTGCAGGGCGCGGTACAAAGCCCCATCTCGTAGTCCAGACAGGGGCGCTCGCGGCCGCTGTATTTGTGGTCCGAACAGCCGCGGACGCCGTAGGTCTCCCGTAGGGCCTTCACGACGGTCTCGACCTGGCCCTTGTTGGTGAACGGACCGAAGACCGTCGCGGACTCGGCGGGATCGCGGGTGATCTCGATCCGCGGGGCCTCGTGGTCGGTCAACTGCACCATCGGGTAGGACTTGTCGTCCTTCAGCCGGACGTTGTAGCGGGGCTGGTGGCGCTTGATCAGGTTCGCCTCGAGCAACAGCGCCTGTGTCTCGGTGTCGGTGACGGCGATCTCGATCTCGTCGGCGCGGTCGACCATCCGGCGGATTCGCGCCGTCCGCGGATCGGCGTAGGAGCGGACGCGACTCCGGAGGTCGACGGCCTTCCCGACGTAGAGGGTGGTTCCCTCGGCCCGGAACTGGTAGACGCCGGGCTCGCGCGGCAGCGACTTTGCTCGTTCGCGGACCCCGTCGGCGTTCATCGGCGGGGCTAGGTCGTCAGCGGCTTTCAGCCTGACTCATCGATCCCGGCAGTTGACGGATCGTCGGTCGATAAGCCGTCGGTCGGTGAGTCGCCACCGGCGTCGCCGTCCGCGGGCGACGTATTCGGGTGGATCGCCTCCTCGAGGGCGACCGCCCGCCCGGCCTCGAGGTCGGCGTCGGTGACCGGGAGCAGGATGTCGTCGTCACCGCTGACCCGGAGGGCGAGTCGCTGCCACCGCGACCGGACGTAGCCGGCGAAGGACAGGACGGCGAGCACGAGCAGGAGGCCGCCGCCGACGAGGATCGAGAGATCGAACACCGTCAAAATCGTCGCGAGCGCCTCGAGAGCGGCGTCGACGATACCGGTCGGATCGCCGGTTGTGCCGGCGTAGTCGTCGGCGAAGCCGGCGAGGTCGACCGTCGTGCTGATCATCAGGAGGCTGAGCCCGAGGAACAAGAAGAGGGACGCCCAGAGGAGCCGTCCCAGTGCGCTGTTGGTTTCGACGGAGACCCGCGTGACGTTCGGCCGATCGGCGGATCGGTAGTTCGGCCCGTCCTCGTCGGGCGTAAAGGCCAGCACGCGACGGTTCGTGACGACGACCATCGCCCGCTCGAGGTCGACGCGGTGCTGTTCTCGCTCGCGCTCGTCCAGCAACTGGTCGACGTGGTCGCTCCAGGTCTCCTGCATGGAGTAGTATGAAATCTTACCTCGAGGGGCAAGTACCTCGCGAAGTCCGCCACTGCGTGAGACCGTCCGCCCGGCGTCGCCCGACGAGGGACGCGGTACATTCTCGGTCGTCGACGCCGAAGGGGTGGGTATGAGTGAGTCGACGGCGCAGTGCTGGCTCGTCGAGCGCGACTTCGACAGCCGGAACATCGTGACGCTCGTCTACGCGACGCCCGACGGATCGCAGTATCAACAGCGGGAGCGATCGGGCCAATCGCTGCAAACCGGCGCCGAAGTCACCGCGGCGGTCGACGTCCCCGAGGACGAACTCGAGCCGGTCGACGACGAGGTGACCCGGGACCGGTACGCCACGGAGGCCGAACGTACTGCCGAGCAGTACGGTCCCGACGACCCGATCTAGCCCATTTTTCCTCCCCGAGGAGACGAATATTATCACGGGAGAGTAACAACTCTTATCGGACGCGGGTGAGACCACACAGCTATGCCAGCTATTACAGTCGATAACCTGACCAAGTCCTACGGTCAGACCCTCGCGCTCGAGGATCTGTCATTTCAGGTCCAGGAGGGTGAGGTATTCGGCTTTCTCGGTCCGAACGGCGCCGGCAAGTCGACGACGATCAACGTCATCCTCGACTTCATCCGGCCGACCGCCGGCCGGGTCGAAGTGCTGGGCATGGACGCCCAGGCCAACAGCCGCGAGATCCGCTCGCAGACCGGCGTCCTCCCGGAGGGCGTCGAGACCTACGACCGCCTGACGGCCCGCCAGCACCTCGAGTTCGCCATCGACTCGAAGGGATCCGACGACGACCCCGAAGCCCTCCTCGAACGGGTCGGCCTCGTCGACGCCATCGACAAGAAGGCCGGCGGCTTCTCGAAGGGGATGTCCCAGCGACTCATGCTGGCGATGGCCCTCGTGGGCCAGCCGGACCTCCTCATTCTCGACGAACCGTCGACGGGGCTCGACCCCAACGGCGCCCGCGAGATGCGCCAGATCGTCCGCGAGGAGAACGAACGCGGCGCGACCGTCTTCTTCTCGAGCCACATCATGGAGCAGGTCGAGGCGGTCTGTGACCGCGTCGGCATCCTCCGGGACGGCGAGATGGTCGCCGTCGACACCGTCGAGGGGCTGCGCGACTCCGTCGGCGGCGGGACGACTCTGCGGGTTACCGTCGACCGCCTCGACGACGACACGCTGCAGGTCGTCCGCTCGCTGCCCGACGTCTCCGACGCCACCGTCGAGGACCGGAATCCGCCCGTGCTCGTCGTCCAGGTCCAGGGCTCCAAGACGGCCGTCCTCGGCGAACTCGAGGATCGGGGCATCGAGGTCAAGGACTTCACGACCCGCGAGGCCTCCCTTGAGGACGTCTTCCAGTCGTACACGACCGGCACGGAGGTGCACGCGCGATGAGTACCGAGACCGCAGCCGGATCATCGGGGTCGGGATCGGGATCGGCCTCGAGTTCCGTGAATCTCGAGAGCGTCCGCGCCGTCGCGAAGAAGGACTTTCAGGACGCCGTCCGCTCGTGGCTGTTCTGGGGACTGAGCGTCTTCTTCTTCCTGTTGCTGGTCGGCGTCACGGGCGGGATCTCGTACTTCGGCGCCGAGGTCTCGCCGACGCAGGCGGAGACGACGGGGGCGCTCGTCTCGCTGGTCAGCCAGATGACGAAGGTCATCATTCCGCTGATCGCGCTGGTGCTTGGCTGGAAGGCCATCGCCGGCGAGCGAGAGACCGGGAGCATCAAGGTGTTGCTCTCGCTGCCCCACTCGCGAAAGGACGTGCTCCTGGGCAAACTGCTCGGCCGAGCGGCCGTGCTGTCGCTGTCGCTGATCGTCGGGTTCGTCCTCGCGGCCGTCGCCGTCGCCGCGATCCTCGGGAGCTTCGACGTGGTCGAGTACGCCGGACTGCTCGCGATGGCGATCCTCTACGGCCTCGCCTACACCAGTATCGCCGTCTCGCTCTCCTCGATGACCAAGTCGACGACGGTCGCCGGCGCCGCGGTCTTCGGCGTCTTCCTGCTGTTTTATGGAGTTTGGAACTTCCTACTTCAGATTATTAATTTTCTGGTCTCCAGGGGAACGATCAACGGCGTCGAGTACACGCGGACCTTCGAGATGCCAAACGGAGCGACCGAACAGATAACCACCCAACGCGCGCCCGACTGGGCGCTGTTCATCGACTCGCTCGATCCGGGCAACGCCTTCGCGAACGCGCTCTCGATCATCAGCGACACCGTCACGGGAACGACGTATCCGGGCTACTACTTCCCGGACGGCATGCCGTTCTTCCTCGAGGACTGGTTCTCCTTTATCATCCTGCTGCTGTGGATCGTCGTCCCGCTCGCGGTCGCGCTCTGGCGGTTCGACCGCGTCGACCTGTAGACTGACGGCGTTCGCCGCGCGTTCGTTCTTTTCGCCTCACTTCGCGCTCGAGTCCGCACCCCGACTCGATCGACCTGCATCCATCGCCAGCGATGACACTCCGACGATCGTGGCAATCGATTTAGGTGTCCGTCGATCGTACGCGAGACCGTGACCGACTGCATCTTCTACGGCGGCAAGGGCGGCGTCGGCAAGACGACCTGCGCGGCGGCGACCGCCGTCCGACTGGCCGAGGGTGGCCGGGAGACGCTGGTCGTCTCGACCGACCCGGCCCACTCGCTGTCGGACTCCCTCGAGGTCGATCTCGGAGCCGAACCCCGCAAACTCGAGGACGTCGGCGATAGCGGCGGTGACGGCAGTCTCTGGGCCGTCGAGATCGATCCCGACACCCAGAAGGAACGGTACGAAAAACTGGCGCGAGCGCTCGCGAAGGACCTCCGCAGCGCCGGCATTCGGCTGGACGACGAGGAAGTCCGACGGCTGTTCGCCTCGGGCGCGCCGGCCGGCAGCGACGAAATTGCGGCCCTCGATCTGCTCGTCGAATACGTCGACGAGGGCGACTGGGACGTGGTCGTCTTCGACACCGCGCCGACGGGCCACACCCTTCGACTATTCGACATGCCCGAGGTGATGGGGCTGGCCCTCGAGACGGCCCAGTCGCTGCGCGGGCAGGCCAAGCGGATCGGCAACGCCGCCCGGACGGCCGTCCTCGGCCCGATGTCGATGATGGGCAGCAGTAGCGACGACGAGGAGGAAAGTCTCGAAGCGTTTCGCGCCCGTCTCGAGCGCGCTCGCGACCTGCTGACCGACCCCGAACGGACGGAGTTTCGCGTCGTCCTCCTCCCGGAGGGGATGGCCATCGCCGAGTCCGAACGGCTGGTGGGGACGCTACGGGAAGCCGACGTTCGGGTCGACCGCCTCGTCGTGAATCGGGTCTTCGAGGATCCCGAGGACGACTGCTCGCGGTGTCAGTCGCGCCACCAGCGTCATCTGAAGCGGGTCGAAGAGGTCCGGGAGACGTTTCCCGACCTCGAGGTCGTCACGCTGCCCGAACGGGAGGGCGAGGTGCAGGGCCTCGAGGCGGTCGCGGAGATCGCGGCGCGGTTGCCCGCCGAGGTGTGAGAGCGACCGGAGCGATCGTCGGTGGCACGAGACGGCGCGGCAGCAACGGTGCGAGGGGACGCCGAAGTCGGGCGCGCAAGACGGCGGCGCGGCCCGGCCGTTTTACTTGTTGGACGTCCAATAGTAGCACATGACGTTTTCCATCGGCCGAAGCTCGTCCTCGATCGGCACCGCGACCGGACTGGCCGTCGCGCTCGTCGCGATTGTCGGCACCCAGTTCCTCGGCTGGGAGTGGGGCAGCGGCCAACTCGTTCCCACGCTCATCGGCGTCGTCGCCGCCGTGGTTGCCCTCGTCACGGTCCTCAGCCGGCGTGACTGAGCGCCGCCCGTCGCCGCCGGACGCGGCGAGCGCTCACTCGAGGTCGATCCCGTACTCCGCCAGCAGCTCGCGGAACTCGCCCTCGTCGACAATTGGGACGTCGTTCGCTTCGGCGTCGTCGCGTTTGGTCTGTCCCGGATTCTCGCCGACGACGAGGTAGTCCGTGTTCCCCGAGACGCTGCCCGTCGCGTTGGCGCCGTGAGCTTCGACGGTCTCCTGGGCCTCGCTGCGGGTGACTCCCTCGAGCGACCCCGTGAAGACGAACGTCAGGCCCTCGAGTTCGTCGCCGCCGCTCTCGAGGTCTGACTCCTGGGGCGAGACTTGCTCGAGCAAGTCGCCGACCGCCGCGGCGTTGGCCTCGCTGGTGAAGAACTCGTGGAGCTGTTCGGCGACGGTCTCGCCGACGTCCGGCACGTCCTCGAGGCGTTCGGGCTCGGCATCGGCGGCCTCGCGGAACGCGTCGAACGTGCCGAACTCGCGGGCGAGTTCGCGGGCCGTCGTCGGCCCGACGTGAGGGATGCCGAGCGCCGAGAGGAAGTCGGCGAGCGGCGGCTCGCGGCTGGCCTCGATTTCGTCGAGGACGTTCTCGGCGCTCGTCTCACCCCAGCCCTCGAGGGCCGTGAGGTCCTCGCGGTCGAGTTCGTAGAGGTCCGCGACGGACTCGAGGAGGCCGGCGTCGACCAGTTGGCGGACGCTCTTCTCGCCGAGCCCCTCGAGGTCGAGCCCGTCGTCGCCGGCGTAGTACTCGATCGACCGCCGGAGCTGGGCGTCGCAGGCGAGGCCGCCGGTACAGAAGGCCATCGGACCGTCGCGCTCGACGGCGCTGTCGCAGATGGGACAGTGGTCGGGCAGCTCGTAGTGACCCTCGCCGTCCTTCTCGACGACCTCTTCGACGTATGGGATGACGTCGCCGGCCCGCTGGACGCGGACCGTGTCGCCGATCCCGACGTTCTTCTCGGCGATCTCCTCGGGGTTGTGCAGGCTCGCCCGCGAGACCGTCACGCCGCCGACGTCCACCGGTTCCAAGAGGGCGACCGGCGTCAGCCGACCGGTACGTCCCACCTGCACCGCCACGTCGACGATGGGCGTCACCTCGGCGCGGGCGGGGAACTTGTAGGCGAACGCGTAGCGGTCGTGGCGCGCCGTCCGGCCCAACTCCTCGCGGGCGTCGCGGGCGTCGACCTTGATGACGGTGCCGTCGATCTCGTAGTTCAGGTCGTCGCGGGCCTCGAGCATCCGGTCGCGATAGTCGATCGCCTCGTCGATGTCGTCCACGAGTTCGACGTGTTCAGTGACCCGCAGCCCCCACTCGGGAAAGCGCTCGAGTTCGGCGCTGTGGCTGTCCTCGAGGTCGCTGGCCTCGAGCACGTCGAAGAAGAACACCTCGAGGGGACGGTCGGCGACGACGGCGGGATCGAGCTGGCGGATCGTCCCCGCGGTGGCGTTGCGCGGGTTGGCGAAGGGCTCCTCGCCGCGCTCGATGCGCGTGCGGTTGTGCCTCTGAAAGGCGTCCTTGGGCATGTAGACCTCGCCCCGAACGGCGAGGAAATCGGGGTAGTCGCCGTGGAGCTTCTGGGGAACGGAGCCGATCGTGCGTGCGTTGCGCGTCACGTCGTCGCCCTCGCGGCCGTCCCCGCGGGTCGCCGCGCGCTCGAGGCGGCCGTCCTCGTAGACGAACTCCATCGAGACGCCGTCGAACTTGGGTTCGCAGACGTACTGGACATCACCCACTTCGCGGCGCACGCGGTCCGCGAACTCGCGAACGTCTTCCTCCTCGCCGCTCTGGTCGATCGAGAGCATCGGCGCGACGTGCTCAACCGTGTCGAACTCCTCGATGGGCTCGCCGCCGACGCTTCGCGTCGGGCTGTCGGGGTGTTCGAGCCCGAAGGCGTCCTCGAGGTCCCGCAGGCGGGCGAACAGCGCGTCGTAGGTCCGGTCGGCGATCAGCGGTTCGCTCTCGACGTAGTACCGGCGGTCGTGTTCGCGGACGGCCTCCCGGAGCAGTTCGACCTGTTCGCGGGCCTCGTCCTCCGAGAGCTCCTCGACCGGGGCGAAGTCGGTCGGCGGATCCCGGAGGTACGGGTTCTCCGCGTCCTCGTCGGCGACAGACATTGCTCGAGGGTTGCCGCTCGCGCCCGTTAACGTTACTGACTGCCGCTCGAATGCGGGATCTCCGCTCGAGACGCGACCGGTTCGTCCGAATCGGTCACTTCCACGGGTTGTCTACCAGTTCGGTGTGGACGCTCGCACCGACGGCGATCCGACAGTCTGCTCGCGGCGAGGCGATGCACAGCAGGACGTAGCCCGCGTCACGGTGTCGGTCCTTCAGCGCTCGAGGCGAGCGACGATACGAGAACGCGCCGTCGATTCCGACCGTACTGCGTCCGTCGTCGCCGGCCGCCGGCTCCGCTCCGTCGACCTCGAGCAGCCGCCCCGTACAGGTCCCGCAGGCGCCGGTGCGACAGCCAAAGGGAAGGGCGATGTCGGCGCGCTTGGCGGCCTCGAGAACCGTCTCGTCCTCGCTGACCGCGATGGTCCGCGTCTCGCGGTCGGCATCGGGCCACTCGAGGGTCACGTCGTGGTGCTGTCTCACCATCCGGTCACTGCCAGACGTCGCTCGTGCAGTCGCCGTCGGGCCACCGAATTTCGTGGGCGCGGGCCGGTCCCGCCGGGCACTCGCCCCAGTCGACGAGGAAGTCCTCGTCGAGTTCCATCGTCCCCTTGCGGGGGTCGATGTCGGCCTTCAGCATCACCGAGCCGCGTTCGCCCTCCTCGGGGTAGAACTGCTCGTCCCACGAGGAGAACAGCGAGGTAGTCCAGTAGAGCCGTTCGCCGTCCAGCGAGAGCTGGATCATCTGGGGACCCGCGGACAGTTCGCGGCCCTGGACCTCTTGCACCTCGCCGAAGGTGCCCCCGACCGACAGCGAGTCGGCCCGCCGCGGGTTCGACGGGTCCGAAATGTCGTACATCCAGACCTCGCCGTGGAGCCAGTTCGAACCGAACAGGTAGCGGTCGTCCATCGAGATCAGAATGTCCGTCGGGAGCGCAGGGACGGGCATGTCCCAGTCGTCGTGCTCGCGAGACTCGAAGTCGATCACCTTCTCGGCGCGGTACTCGCCCGTCGCTCGCGGTTCATCACCGCTCGCGTCATCCGCGGCGCGTGACGCCGCGCTCTCGTCCCGCCAGAAGTGGAACACGTTCGACGACAGCGCAGCGCCGACGAACCCGTGGGTCGACTCGGGGGTGTGGAGAAAGCGCACCTCGAGCGGGATCAGCCCCTCCTCGCCGAGGTCGATGGTCTGCTCGACGGTGCCGTCCTCCCAGTCCCAGAAGTGGAGCCGCTGGCCGTAGTTGCCGGCCTCGACGTCCTCGAGGTCGAAGCCCGGATAGTACGTTTTGGGGGCGGCCCACTCGCTCGAGACCATCACGTTCTGGCGGGGCTGGTACCAGTAGTCGTAGTTCATCTCGATCTCGCCCGGCGGCTCCCACCGGCCCTCGATCTCGAAGTCGTCGTTCAGTTCGAGGAACCCGCCCGGCAGTTCGCCGTCGGCGTCGCCGAGCATACTGATCAGGATCTCCCCGTCCGGGATGCAGTGGACGGTGTGGGGCGCCGAGAGGTCGTACTCGAAGACCTCCTCGGGTTCGATCACCTCGACGAGTTCGGGATTGCGCCGATCCTTCGCGTCGATTACGTGGATCCGCGAGGAGCGCTGACCGGGAACGATCAGGTGTCGCCGTTCGAGGCCCTCCATGTGACACGACGACGAGCAGGCGTTCCACCCGAAGTGGTGGAGTTCGTCGCCGCGGTTGGGCAGTTCGATGCGGTCGACGATCTCGCAGTAGGTCTCGGAGTCGGGATCGAGGTCGACGACCGCGACGAAGTCCGGCGCGTCAACGTCCGTGCCGACGTAGAGGCTCATCACGTAGGCCAGTTCCTCTCGGTCGCCCTCCTCGATGGCGGCTTGGGGCGTCGCGTAGCCAGGGCCCTCGTGGTCGTGGTGGTCGTGCTCATGCTCCGGTTCGACGTCGCTGGGTGTGTTAGCATCACTCATATCCCTTCCGACCACGAGCACGGAGATAAGTCTATTTGGGGGAGACAGGGGGTGGCGAGAGAAACGTTACGCCCAAGGACTGTCGCCAACCTCGGCGCGCACTCGCGGTCCGACTTCGATTCGACAATCCGACTGCGGGTGCGCGATACAGAGCAGGACGTAGCCGTCCGCCTGCTCCTGGTCGGTCAGTGCCGCCGGTGCCCGCCGATACGTGAACGCGTCCGCGGCATCGGCATCGGCATCGGGTGGCCGTTCCGTCCCGCCTTCGGCCGACTCGTCGGCGGCCTCCTCGCCCTCGAGGGCGAGCAATCGACCGACGCAGGTGATACACGTCCCCTTCCGGCAGTCGTAGGGCAGTCGGGCGCCGGCCCGCTGGGCCGCGTCGAGGATCGATTCGTTCTCGTCGACCGCGATCGTCTGCGTCGAGCCGTCTGTCCACTCGAGGGTCACGTCGTGGCTCGTCATCGTCCCCGTTCCGTCGGTATCCGGTTTGCGTGCAGTTCGTCCATGGCCGACGGTACGACGGGCGACGGGAAAAAGTCCGCGCGTGGGTGCGCTCGACCCCACTCGAGTCGTTGTCAGTACCGCTCGCGGTTCGAGTCGCTGCCAGTACCGTCCGGTGATCCGGCTTCGAGGAGGAAGGCCATGACAACGACGACGCTATTCGGCGGAGGGCGTCGACGCGTCGGCTTCCGGCGGCGATTCTCGCTCGGGGCTGTCCTTGTAGAAGATTCCCCAACCCGTTGCGCCCATCGCGATCAGGACCAGCGGCGAGAGGATGCCGAAGAAGTAGTACGGGGCGTACTCGATCACCGGCACGCCTAGCGCCGAGGCCATGAAGACTCCGCCGGATCCCCAGGGCACGAACGCCGACGTCGTCGTCCCGGACGCCTCGACTGCCCGCGAGAGGTTCCGACTCTCGAGGTCGTATTCGTCGTACAGGTTCTGCAGCGTCATCCCGGGGACGACGATCGCCATGTACTGTTCCGCGGCGAGGAAGTTCATCGCGATCGTTCCCGCGGCCGTGCCGGCCGTCAGGCCTGCGACGCTGCTGACGGCCCGTCCGATGTGGTACGCGATCGCCGCCAGCACGCCGGTTTCCTGCAGGATACCGCCCAGCGCCAGCGCGGCCACGACGATCGAAACGACCCACACGGAGCCCTCGAGGCCGCCGCTCGCGAGCAGTTCGTCTGTGAGGTCGACGCCCGTTTCGGGGCTGGTCCCGAAGTGGACGGTCTCCCAGGCGGCGGCGAAGCCGACGCCCTGCACCGTAGTGCTGACCGCGACGCCGGCGAAGATCCCGGCGCCGAGCGACGGTAGCGCGGGGAAGCCGTAGAACGCGAGCGCGAACGTGATGACCAGCGGGATGAACGTCAGCGGCGAAATCGCGTAACTGCTCTCGAGACCGCCCTGGATCTCGGCGATCCGATCGACGGGGATCGTCCCGCTCGCGCTCAGGCCCAACACGACGAACAGGAGTAGTGAGATCGCGAACGAGATCGCGGTACCAGGACGCATCGCCCGGATGTGATCCATCAGTTCCGTGTTCGTCACCGCGGCGGCGAGGTTCGTGGTGTCCGAAAGCGGCGAGTTCTTGTCGCCGGTGTAGGCGCCCGAGAGGACGGCGCCGGCCGTCATCGCCTCCGGAATCCCGAGCCCGGAGCCGACCCCGATCATCGCGACGCCGAGCGTCCCCGCCGTCGTCCACGACGAGCCGATCGCGAAGGCGACGATCGCCGAGAGGACGACGGTAAAGGGGAGGAAGATCCCCGGCGACAGGAACTCCAGCCCGTAGTACATGAGCGTGGGAATCGTTCCGGAATCGATCCACGCCGAGATGACCATGTAGATGACGAACAGGATGAGGATGGCCTGCAGACCGGTCAGAATACTGCGACCGATCCCGTCGTAGAGGTCGCTCCAGGCGTAGCCGAAGTAGTACCGGCCAAACAGTCCCGCGAAGGCGATCCCCCACAACAGCGGCATCTGCGGGTCCATCTCGAGCCAGATCATTCCGAGCGAGAGGAACAAGATCATTCCCGCGATAGGGATGAGCGCTTCCCCCAGGGACGGCCGCTTGTCCTCGGAAATTTCGTCGTAGGTCTTCGGTGTGAAGTCCAGTGCCATGAGCAGGTCGCACGCGTTTTTTCTACAGCGGATATAAATAGATCGCCGTTCCCCGTTCGCCGTTTACTCCCGACGTCGCAGCGACAGGAACTGGCCGGCGACCAGACCCAGTACTTTACCCGTCGGGGCGCCTACGACCGAGTAGATGGGAGAGGGAACGGAATACGGGCTGGTCGACCTCGAGGAAGTCGAGACGCCGGGCGACGAGTGGGAAGAGATCGACGTCTCGGACACCGAGGCCGACCGGATCGCTCGCAAGCGCGACCGGGAGTTTGAGCAGTTCGAGGAGCGCATCAAGGACGCCGACCAGTTCAAGGTCGAGCAGTCGGTGTTCGACGATGCGACCCTCGCTGCGCTGTACAAACTCGTCCAGGACGGCTACGTCGAGGCCTTCGGCGGACCGCTGTCGACGGGCAAGGAGGCCAACGTCTATCACGCGCTGGGCGATGACCGCGAGGTCGCGGTCAAGATCTACCGGATCAACGCCTCGAACTTCCGACAGATGCGCGACTACCTCGAGGGCGACCCGCGCTTCGAGGGGCTGGGCGGCAAGAAGAAGGACGTCGTCCTCGCCTGGACGAAGAAGGAACTGGCGAACTTAGAGCGGGCGAAGGCGGCCGGCGTCCGCGTGCCCGAACCGATCGCCACCGAGCGCAACGTGTTGGTCATGGAGTACATCGGTACCGACGACGGCCGCGCGAAACGCCTCGGCGAGGTCCACATCGAGAACCCTCAGACCGCCTACGAGGTCATGCGCGAGTACATGCGCCGCCTCTACTCGGCGGGGTTGATCCACGGCGACCTCAGCGAGTACAACGTCGTCTTCGACCAGACCGAGGGCCAGCTCGTCTTCATCGACCTCGGTCAGGCCGTCACGGTCCACCACCCCAACAGCCGGGAGTTCCTCGAGCGGGACTGCCGGAACGTCGCCGGATTCTTCTCGCGGCAGGGGATGGACGTCACCGAAGACGAGTTACTCGAGTTCGTCACAAGTCCGGAGCCGGATCCCTCTCGAAACTGAGAGCCGGGCTACCGTCTCCGAACGCAGTCGAACCCGGCCTCAGACGATCTCGATCCGTCCCTCCGTTTCGGGTCCGATGACCTCGGCCTCCTGGATGGCCTCGATCGCAAGCGCCGAGAGCAGCGTCCCCTCGTCGGCGGGGACGAGCACGTCGCTGTCCGCGAACATCTCGTAGCCATCGCCGCCGCCCGCGACGAAGTCGTTCGTCGCGAGTTCGTACGTCGCGTCGGTCTCGAGGGGCTCGCCGCCGACCGAGATCGCAGCGACGCGCTCGCCGGCGGGTGCGTTCGGATCGTAGGCGTAGGCCATGCCGCTGACCTGCGAGAACCGACCGTGACCCTCCGCAACCGCACTCACGCCGAGTTCGATCGCCTCGCGAAGCGTCGCGCCCGAAACCTCGAGTTTCACCGTCCGATTCGGAAACGGGAGAATGTCGACGATCGTCCGTCTGGAGATATCGCCGGCCGGGTACAGCTCGTCGCTGCGGATGCCGCCGCCGTTCTGGAGGGCGACGTCGGCCTCAAGGTCCGCGCGCACGACGTCGGTCAGCCAGTTCCCGAAGTTCGACTCCTCCCTGCGAACCGTTTCGGTCCGTACGTCCAAGGGTTCGGTCGTTTCCCCGATGACGACGTCGAGTTCCGCCTCAAGGTCGGCCTCGTAGCTCTCGAGCAGCGACTGAACCTCCTCGTGGGGCGTCACGTCGCCATTCTCGACCAGTTCGGCGAGGTCGAAGCGTCGGAACGAGTGATCGACGAGTCCGTCGCTCCCGACCTCGAGGTCGAGGCGGCCGACGTAGTCGAACTCGTCGCCGACGAGGGAGACGACGGTGTCGTTCACCGCCATCGGCTCGTCGCGCACGACGGCGGCGTGGTCGCCGACGGCGACGTCGATGCCGTCGACGGCCGCGACTAGATCCTCAGCGACGGGACTGGCGAGGTGCGAGAGCAGGACGACCACGTCCGCCCCCTCGTCGCGCAGTTCGCCGACGACGTCCGCGGCCGCAGTCTCCGGCTCGAGGACGTCGACGTGGTCGCCGACGGAGGAGACCTCGGGCGTGTCTGCCGGCGCGAGTCCAGTGATCCCGAACCGGACGCCGCCGATCTCCTCGACGGCGTAGCGCTCGGCGCCGTCCTCAGCGGCGAAGACGTCGCCGGTGCGCTCGTCGCAGACGTTGGCGCTCACCCACGTGAATTCGCTGTCGGCCACGTTCTCGCGGAGGCTCGCCGGGCCGTTGTCGAACTCGTGGTTGCCGTACGTGTCGTACTCGAGGGGGGCCGCGTTGAACAGCGAGACGATGTGGCCGCCGTCGAAGACCGAGGACTCGACGGACGTGTGCAGATCGTCGCCGTTCCCGACGACGAGCGCGTTCCCGTCGGGCGCGTCGGCGGCGAGATCGTCCATCAGCCCGAAGTAATTCGCGACGTTGAGCGCCTCATCGGGACTCCCCATCGATCCGTGCAAGTGCGTATCGTGGAGCAGTCGGACGGTCGTCGTCGACCCGTCGTCGGTCGACTCCTCTGGCTCCGTCTCTTCGGAATCGGACTCGTCCGAATCGGTGGCGTTCTCGTCTCCGTCCCCCTCGTCGTCCGTCGTTTCCTCGCCGAACAGGCATCCCGCCAGCGCGGTGACGCCCGTCGCGCCGGCGTACCCCAGCAGTCGCCGCCGTTCGATATCGGTCGTCCGGTCGGTCATACGCGGACCCTCTCGAGGAGCGCTGATATTCCTATCGGAAAATTTATACTAAAACAACAACACGCAAACGTAGCGGGATGCGTATCGGGGCGACACGATAGGCCCCTCTATTGATATCCATAGTCGATGGGAAGCGCGATGAAGGGCCTCGAGAGACGACTGTCGCTTCCGGTCTCGAGAACCGAAACCGTTAGAGTCATCGACAGACTACGGATCGGTAATGGCGTCCGCTCTCGAGTGGCACTGGCGCTGGCAGTTCCCCTCGAGAGCGGACAGTTTCGTCACTGCGGGCGACGCGGCCTAACCCGGCGACCGCGGCGGCGGGCGCTCCCTCCGCTCGTTTTTCGACTCGAATCGCGTTCCGACCGCCGCAGTCGCACCTACGAATCCAATGCCAGCACCATCCGACACGCCGAACAGCACCGACAGCGAGACGAACGCCGAATCTCCCGCCGAGGAGACCGCGGCCGCTGATGGGTTCACCGTCACGCCCTACGCCGTCGACGGCGAAATTGACTACGAGAAACTGCTCGAGCGCTTCGGTGCGGATCCGCTCACCGACGAGCAGATCGCACGTTTCCCCGACCACCCGCTGCTCAGACGGCGAACGTTCTACGCGGGCCGGGACGTCGACGACTATCTCGAGGCCGCCGCGGCCGGCGATCCGCACGCGATCGTCACCGGTCGCGGGCCCTCGGGACCGATGCATCTGGGCCACGTCCTCCCGCTGTATCTCGCGAAGCGCTTTCAGAGAGAGACCGGCGCGACGGTGTACATCCCGCTCTCTGACGACGAGAAGTTCCTCGCGAAGGATCAGTCGTTCGACTCGATCGGTGAGCACACCCGCGAGAATCTGCGCGATATCCTCGCCGTCGGCTTCGATCCCGACCGCACCAGGATCATCGTCGACACCGCCGACGCGGACGTGGTCTATCCGATCGCGGTTCGCCTCGCGAAGCACCTCACGCCGGCGACGGTCGAGGCCGTCTACGGCGAGCAGGACACCGTGGGTTTGCAGTTCTACCCCGCTGTGCAGGCGACCCACCTCCTGTTGCCGCAACTCGTTGGCGGCCGGCAGCCGACGCTCGTCCCCATCGCCGTGGATCAGGATCCGCACGTTCGGGTCTGTCGCGACGTCGCCGCAAAGGAGGCCCTGCCGGTCGACAAACCAGGCGCCCTGCTCGGGCGGTTCCTCCCGAGCCTCGAGGGGCCCGGCAAAATGAGTTCCTCCGGCGATGCGCCATCGATCGAACTCACGGACGACCCCGAGACCGTCGCCGAGACGATTCGGACCCACGCCTACACCGGCGGCCGGGCGACCCTCGCCGACCACCGCGAGAAGGGCGGTGACCCGACCGTCGACGTTCCCTTCCAGTACCTGCGGTTCTTCTTCGAACCGGACGACGAGCGACTCGAGCGCATCGCCGCCGACTACCGGTCGGGCGACCTGCTCAGCGGCGAGCTGAAGGAGGTCGCGATCGAGCGGATTACGGAGTTCCTCGCCGACCACCAGCGCCGCCGGGCGGGACTGGGATCGCTCGAGTCTGAATTGGAGCCCTACCGGCTGACCGAGCGAGAGCGGCGACGAGCGCTCGAGCGGGTCGGCGTGCCGACGGGACTCGAGGGGTAAGTACGCTCGTCAAGTCCTCGGTATCATCGGAGCGTGTACTCCGCGTACGTCTCCACGGCGCGGTCGACAGCGATCTTCGAGACGGCCAGCGCGATACCGATCGTCAGGAGGACGGCGGCGCTTCGAACGACCGGCGCCGGAACGCCGAGTACCGCCGTCGCCGCCTCGGTGACCGCCGGGACGGACGCGACGGCCGCCGGTAGAGAGACGGCGGCGAGCGCGACCCCGATCAGCCCGAGTCGAATGAACGACGCGCGACCGATCTCCCCGTAGATCATCGCGCTGGTGAACGGATACGGCATCGGGTAGATATCCCGATACCGGACATCCATTCCGAGCGCCGTCGCGACGGCGACGCTACAGCAACACCACACGACGCTCGCGACGGTTATCAGTACGGCCTCGAGGGCGCCAACCGAACCGACCAGTCCGGCGCCCAGCGTGAGCAGCGCGGTCGGCGGGGCGCCGACGGCGACGGCGGCGAGGACGGTCCCGCGGATGAACTCCCGGCCGGAAGCCGATGTGAGCGTCATCGGTAAGACGGGGTACTCGGCGCCGAGCACTTCGCTTCCGAATCCCTGTCCGACGCCGGTCGCACAGACGAACGCGATAGATACCAGCGCGATCGGAGGGATGTCACTCACCGTACTCGTGTAGAGACTGATTCCGGTCAGACCGAACAACGGGAAGCAGATCGCCCCGAAGAACGCTACCGATATCCGCCGCTCCTGGACCCACCGCTTCCGAGCGACGGTCAGGGCGGGGCGCGAGACATAGCGTCCGAACAGTCGCCTTGAGAGCCCGTCACCGACGAGCGACCGCGATCCGGACGTCAGTTCGGCGGCGTCTGCTTCCTCGCCGAGGACGCGGTCGGCAATGGTAATCGCGGCGATCGCACCGCTCGGAATACCGACGGCGAGTACCACCAGTGCACTGAGTCCGCGTACCGCTTCCGTGTCGATCTCCGGAACGGCGATCAATCCGAGATCGACGACCCACGCGCTCGGCGCTCGGCGAGCGAGCTCCGTCACCCGATCGACTGGGAGCACGACGACAATGACGGACCCGACCAGCCATATCACGCCGATCAACGCGTACCGCAGGACGGATCCCTGGCGGAAGACGCCGGTAATGCGGGCTGGAACGAGGTTCTTGGCGAATACGATCACGGCACCGATCACTGCCGCTAGCGTGACGCCACCGCCGACCGCGACGGCGATAGCCACGGCAGTCGCCGACGATCGGACGCCGGCGGCGAATCCAATGGCCCCGCCGCAGACGGGGAGTAACCACGGCAGCGCCACTCGGCTATAAACGGCGAGGCCGATCCCGACCACGAACTCGCGGACGGTGACCGTCGTGAGCAACAGGTCGGTTTCAGCGCGTTCGAGTCGCCGCGACATTGCCTGTGCGAAGACGACGATCGCGGTGAGAAATCCCATGGTCACACCCATCCGCATGGTCTCGAGCGGGAACGCGAACAGGTCCCGGTAAATTGCTGCCCCGAGACCGTACGCACCGATGCCACAGCCGATCGAGAGCGCGATCAGTGCAATGCCGAGAACGAGACGAAGGCTTCTCGGGCGGCCGCGTTTCCGCCGTGCACACATTACTTCGATCCAGGCGATTCGGACGCTGCGACCCAACCAACCAGGGACCATCACCATACCAGATGATGACAGAGACAGAACATATTAATCCTAACAATCGCCGTACGATCGACGCCGTGGAGAAGACGGGTCGGTTACGAGCGACGACTCCTCAACGAATTAGTGGCTCGCCCGCGCGTACTCCCGTATGAACATCGGAATCATCTCGGACACCCACGACAACGTCGAAGCCATCGAGCGAGCGACCGAGATCTTCGCCGAGGAAGGCGTCGAGATCGTCATTCACTGCGGCGACTTCGTCGCGCCGCTGATGGTCGACTACTTCGAGGAGTTCGAACTCCACGGCGTCCTGGGGAACAACGACGGCGACGTCGCCAACCTCCAGTCGGCGTTCGACGCGTTGGGCGCCGAGAGCGAACTCCACGGCCGGTTCGCCAGCCTCGAGTTCGACGGGCTTTCCGTTGCCGTCCTCCACGGCGAGAGTCTCGAGGAGGTCGAAGCGATCGCGGCCGGCGAGACGTTCGATTTCGTCTGTTACGGCCACCACCATGAGCGCGAACTGTCCGAGGAGGGCCGAACGACGGTTCTCAACCCCGGCGCGCACGTGCTGGCGCCAGACGAGGATCACACGGTCGCGATCCTCGACACTCGTTCGGAGTCGATCCGGTTCCGGTCGGTCGACGAGTGACTCGGGCCGCCGCGCGCTCGTTACCGCGACCTCTCGATTCGGTTCGACTTGAGAACGGGGGCCGAAATCTTATTAATCCATTACTATATAATTAGCCAGTAGAAATTGCTGAATTAGATGATTACGACCTCGAACCACCGTTGCTGGCCGAAAAAGTATTATCGACCTCTGTTCTCTTTCGATTATGCCGGTAATAAGGACTAGCAATGACTGACGATCTACCACCCGTCGACGGATCCGGAACAGGGCCGTGCCTCGACGATTTCTTCGCTGTCTTCGCAAACTACCGGCGGCGGTGCGTGCTCCATCATCTACGAGAGGAGCGGTGTGCATCGCTCGGAGCCATCGCCCGACAGATTGCGGCGTGGGAGCGCGCGTATCGGGCCGAGATCGACTCCGAGAACCTGGTCGATCGAATCGAGACCGAACTGTTTCACACGCACTTGCCGAAATTACGCGAGGTGAACCTCGTCGAGTACGACCGACAGTCTTCGATCGTCGTCTATCGCGATCCGCCCGCCATCGTCAGCGCGCTTCTTGATCTCTGCACCGACCGCGATATTCCGGAGTGAGGAGACGTCCGGTCGCGGATCGGAACGCGACGCTCGTCGGAACCGAGACCCCTTCCAAACGTTCGTCATGGCTCGAGTGCGTCACATGAACATTCGATCCTCCGGGAAGTTCTGGCTCCCGGGGCCCTCTTGGGCCTCCAGCGTCGCCATGCGATCCGCGAGTTCGGCGTAGTGTCGCTGCAGCTCCGCGGCGCGTTCGCGGAGCTGATCGTCGTCGATCTCGAGGTCGTAGACCGTTCGCAGGAGGTCCAGATACCGCAGCGCCGCCTCGAGGTCCGGACCGGGCGGGTGCGTCGGGGTGACGTACGCGCCGAGCGGCGGGGCGTCCCCGTCGAGACTGCGAGCTGTCAGTTCGCCGGCGACGCCGTCGAGAACGCCGCCGCTGGCCGGCGACACGTCCGCACCGTCGAGTCGCCGGTCCCCGTACGCCGGGGTGGCGACGTAGCAGACGTCGTGCTCGTCCGGACCGTGCGGGTACGGAATTCCGTGCAAGACGGCCAGCTCGTCGATCTCAGTGGTATCGAGCCACTCCAGCAGCCCGTCGGCGAACGCGTCGGCCGCCCACACCGGGACGAACAGTTCGCTGAGCACCGCGCAGTAGTCGGCCCGCGGGGCGGCGTACACGCGCATCGGGTGTCGCGGGACGCCGTCCTCGACCGGCGTGATATCGGGCAGTCCGCGGGCCCGGACGTGACCGACCTGCTCGAACTCGAGGTGCGAGACGAGGTAATCGACGGCCGTGAGTCCTGCCAGCCCCGCGTTCGACAGGCCGACGAGCAGGGGGCCCTCGAGCGCCTCGTCACTCTCGACGGCGACCTCGTACGCTGGATCGGAAGCCATGAGAGCCCTACGTGGGGGCGACGCTTCAACGTCGCACCTCCATTTTCCGGCGACGGTAGCGGGACTCGACCGTGGCCCTCGAGATCGGTCACCACTCTCCCTGCCGCGGCCGCCGCGAGGGGGCATCCCGGGCGTCGTGGGACCGCTTCCCGCAGACCCTGAACGCTCGGACCAAGGTCTTAACCTCACCCAGCCAGTATCGGGCAGTATGCAACACGTGAAGATTCCGCAGGACCGCATCGGCGTCCTCATCGGCGAGGGCGGCGAGACGATGCGCGAGATCGAAGCGGAAGCGGAAGTGCGACTCGACATCGATTCGGAGAACGGCTCCGTCGCCGTCGAGACCGTCGGCGATCCCGTCCGCGGGCTCAAGGGCCCCGAGATCGTCCGCGCCGTCGGCCGCGGCTTCGCGCCCGACGCGGCGCTGCGCCTGCTCGAGGACGACATGATGCTGTTTGACGTCGTCGACATCGACGCCGCCGCCCGCAACAAGAACGACATGAAACGCAAGAAGGGCCGACTCATCGGTGAAGGCGGTCGGACCCGCGAACTCATGGAGGAACTCACCGGCGCCGACGTCGTCATCTACGGCTCGACGCTCGGCATCATTGGGACGCCCGAACAGGTCGACGTCGTCCGCAGCGCCGCCGAGATGCTCCTTGACGGCGCGCCCCACGGCGCGGTGTACTCCTTCCTCGAAGAGAAACACAACGAGATGAAACACCAGGGGATGGAGTACCACCGGTTCCCGGGCGGCCAGTCCTAATTTCGAGGTCTCGATTTCATCGACCGCTCTCTACGAACGGTCTCTTTCGCCGCCGAATAGAACGGCGTGAGTTCCCGCCGCGAGTCACATGTGTTTCGCGAGGTTCTCCGGCAGGTCGACCTCTTCGCGGTCGCACATATTCTCGAGGCGACGGGCGATGAGGAACGCGGCCACGTCGCCGGCCGTCGCCACGTACGCACCAACGAGGTCACCGAGGACAGCCCGGCCGTCGCGTTCGACGTCGACGACGGTCCCGTCGCCGTCGACGACGAGTCCGTCGACCGAGTCGGCGCACTCGACCGCGTCCGCCGGCCCCAGAATGTCCTTCTCCCGGTCGATCGCGGCCTGAATCAGCACGGTGTATCCGGGAGTTTCGTCCGTCATGGACATGGGTTAGGCGCTCTCGCCCGTCGCGGCGGACGCGGGGTTGCAGTTACAGTGACTCATTGGTGATAACCTCAATGGCGATGCTCTGGTGGTGGACGTCCTGGCGCATGAGCGACCGCGGATCGTCGTTCCACAGCGGGTTCGGCGTCGCGATCTCTCCGTAGCTGTAGAAGCCGGCGACGGGAACGTCCGGGCCGACGCGCTCCCTGACGATGTCGATTTCGGCGTTTCGCGTCTCCTCGTTTGACAGGTGGTACCAGCGGCAGTTGCAGTCGAACACCAGCACGGCCGCGATATCGTCCGGCCCGCCGGCGGCCGTCAGCGCCCGATCGACGGCGGTCTCGACGCCGTCGAGGACCGCGTCGGCCGACGTATCCATGACGGTCAGTTCCTGACCCTCCTCGAGCGGTTTCTCGCCGACGATCATCGACCCCGTTTCCTCGTCGACGTCAGTGATTATCGCGATGTGGCTCTCCTTGCCGTCGTCGTCCGTTCCGAGCGGGTGGGTCATCAGGAAGTGTTCCTGGGTTACCCGGTCGCCGTAGCGGTCGCGGTAGGCCTCCAGTGCGGGTCTGTCGTCGAGTTCGTAGAGGCGGTTGTCCTCGGCGCTCGTCACGGTGAACGTGTGCTCGGTCTCGCGCAGGCCGTTGGCGACGCCGATGCCGGTCTTGACGTCGACATCCATCGCAGCGACGGCCATCGAGTCCTCGACCGGTTCGCCGTCCCGGTAGATCCACGTCGAATCGAGCTTCCAGTCGTCCCCGGCGAACCCGCCGGAGACGTGCGCCCAGCCCAGCGCGTCCTGAACGCCGATCAGGGCCCACTCCTTGCTGCCGGTCAGGCCCGGGCCGAACGCGTTCACGAGCAGCTTCGGATACCACCGCCGCCGGCCCGACTCGGACACCGAAACCGACGTCGGGACGGGACCGTCGTCGAGGTCGTCCATGGCCGCCGAGGCCGCTTCCATCCCCGCCTTTCTCGAGAACTCGGCGAACCCCGATGCGGACCCGACGCCGGGGTGAATACCGTCGCCCGCGAGCGCGAGCACGACGACGCTTTCGGTGTACGACTGCGCGTGGGCGATTTCGCCGGCCGTCGAACAACCGACGACCGGACAGTCGAGTTGGGCCTCGATACCGCTGAGTAACGCGGTCTGGTCATACTCGCTCGAGCCGAACGCGTACGCGATCCGTTCCTCACCGCCGAGGTCGTCTCGTGCGGCACGGGCTGCGCGGCGGCCGGCCGCCGTCGAGTCGTCGTCGGTCGCGTGGCCGACTCCGGCGAGAATCTCACTCATCGATGCTAAGGCAAGGATGGAAGTACACTCACATAAACGTACTGTCCGTCACAACGGCTGAGACGTCTTCGGCGCCGCGAGTCGGCGACGGGCGAAGCGCCAGTGAAAGCCGCACGCGACCGGCTGCGGGCTCCCGTCGTCAACCCCACAATGACTATGCCGGTTCGTTACTATCTGCAACGCAATGTCCGATCCCGATCCGCTGTCGGACATCGATGCCGTCGAGGCCGTACTGGCCGACGAGTCGCCGACGACCCGCGACGGGTTGCTGGTGGCGCTGGCGTCGAACCGGAGCCGTTCGACGGCGGAGATCGCCGCACTTACCGGACTCTCGAGCGACGCCGTCGAGCAGTGGGTCGAGGCGCTCGACGTCGAGGGTCCGCCGGCGGAGAGGGACGACGGTGGCGACGGTGACGACGGTGACGACGGTGGGGCCGGTCGATCCCGGTTCGAGGTCGTCGACGCGGCCGTCCGATCGTTGGTCAAGTCGGAAACGATCGACGGGATCACGGAGCCGGTGACCGACGTCGCGAACGAATTCTTCGGAACGACCGCGGTCGCCGTCTACCGGTACGACGGTCTCCGATCGGAACTCGTACCCGAGATTGTCACGCCCGCGGCCGACGCCCGCTTCGAGACCGAACCGATCGCCGAAGGGGGAGATCCGTGGTGGTCGGCGTTCCGATCCGACGACCCGACCGCCGTGGCGTCGACCGAGCTCGTCGTCCCATCCGAGACGCTGGGGATCGTCCGCCTCGGCGGTCTCAACGCCGACGCGGTAGACGAGATTGACGTCCGAACGTTCCGACCGATCGCGACGGCGGCCATCGGCGCAATCGAGCGCCGCCGCCGAATCCGGACCCTCGAGGACGACCGCGCCGAACTCAAGGGAAAGAACGAGGACCTCCAGGACTTCGCGAACATCGTCTCCCACGACCTGCGGAACCCGCTGTCCGTCGCCGAGGGCTATCTCGATCTAGCCGTCGAGACCGGCGACGAGGAGTACGTCCAGGAGGTCGAGGACGCCCACGAGCGCATCGATCGAATCATCGAACACACGCTGACGCTGGCCCGGCAGGGACAGGGGATCGACGACGCCGAGCCCGTCAATCTCGAGTTGATTGCGCGACGGGCCTGGAGAACCGTCGAAACGCCGGACGCGACGCTCAACGTCGCCGACTCGATGACGTTCGACGCCGATCCGGACCGGCTCCGACAGCTGTTCGAGAACCTGTTTCGAAATGCCGTCGAACACGGTTCCACAGACCCAGACACACAGGACGACGACAGCGAACCCGGCGAGACCGACGACGAACTCGTCGTCACCGTCGGAACGCTCGAGGAAGGAAACGGGTTTTTCGTCGCCGACGACGGTCCCGGTATCCCGGCTTCGGAGCGGTCCCGAATCTTCGAGCGGGGGTACACCGACAGCGACGACGGGACCGGCTTCGGGCTTCATATCGTCCGCGAGATCGTCGACGCCCACCGCTGGAGCATCTCCGTGACTGACAGCGATTCCGGCGGCGCCCGATTCGAGATCGACGGGGTGTGAGAAACCCCCGTACGGAACGGGGACCGACCACAGCATAAACAAAAGACCTATATAGAATAACAATCAATCGTTCCCTTGACTATGGCTCAGCAGATGGGTAACCAGCCCCTTATCGTTCTCTCGGAGGAAAGCCAGCGTACCTCCGGAAAAGACGCGCAGTCGATGAACATTCAGGCCGGGAAAGCCGTCGCCGAGTCCGTACGGACCACGCTGGGTCCGAAGGGGATGGACAAGATGCTCGTCGACTCGACGGGCAACGTCATCGTCACGAACGACGGTGTCACCCTGCTGTCGGAGATGGAGATCGACCACCCGGCGGCCGACATGATCGTCGAAGTCGCCGAGACGCAGGAGGACGAGGTCGGCGACGGTACCACCTCCGCCGTCGTCGTCGCTGGCGAACTCCTCAGCCAGGCCGAGGAGCTCCTCGACCAGGACATCCACGCAACCACCCTCGCCCAGGGGTACCGACAGGCCGCCGAAGAGGCCACTGAAGCCCTCGAAGAGATCGCCATCGACGTCGCCGAGGACGACGACGAAATTCTCGAGCAGATCGCCGCCACGGCGATGACCGGGAAGGGCGCAGAGAGCGCCCGCGACCTGCTGTCCCGACTCGTCGTCGAGGCCGTCCAGGCCGTCGCGGACGACGACGGCGTCGACACGGACAACATTAAAGTCGAGAAAGTCGTCGGCGGTTCCATCGAGGAGTCCGAGCTCGTCGAAGGCGTCATCATTGACAAGGAGCGCGTCTCCGACAGCATGCCGTACTTCGCCGAGGACGCCGATGTCGCGATCATCGACGGCGACCTCGAGATCAAGGAGACCGAGATCGACGCCGAGGTCAACGTCACCGACCCCGACCAGCTCGAGCAGTTCTTAGAGCAGGAGGAGGCCCAGCTTCAGGAGATGGCCGAGAAAGTCGCCGAGGCCGGCGCCGACGTCGTCTTCGTCGACGGCGGCATCGACGACATGGCCCAGCACTACCTCGCCCAGGAAGGCATCATCGCCGTCCGCCGCGTCAAAGCGAGCGACCAGTCCCAGCTCGCCCGCGCGACCGGCGCCACGCCCGTCTCTTCCGTCGACGACCTCTCCGAGGACGACCTCGGCTTCGCCGGGAGCGTCGCCCAGAAGGAGATCGCCGGCGACCAGCGCATCTTCGTCGAGGACGTCGACGACGCCAAGGCCGTCACCCTCATCCTCCGCGGCGGCACCGACCACGTCATCGACGAGGTCGACCGCGCCATCGAGGACTCCCTCGGCGTCGTGCGAACGACCCTCGAGGACGGCAAGGTCGTCGCCGGCGGCGGCGCCCCCGAAGTCGACCTCTCGCTCTCGCTGCGCGACTACGCCGACTCCGTCGGCGGCCGCGAGCAGCTCGCTGTCGAAGCCTTCGCGGACGCCCTCGAGGTCATCCCGCGCACGCTGGCCGAGAACGCCGGCCTCGATCCCATCGACTCGCTGGTCGAGCTGCGCGCCGACCACGACGGCGGCGAGACCAGCTCCGGTCTCGACGCCTACACGGGCGACACCATCGACATGGCCGAGGAAGGCGTCTACGAGCCGCTGCGCGTGAAGACCCAGGCCATCGAGTCCGCCACCGAGGCGGCCGTCATGCTGCTGCGCATCGACGACGTCATCGCCGCCGGTGACCTCGCGGTCGCCGACGACGACGATGACGAAGACATGCCCGCCGGCGGCCCCGGCGGCATGGGCGGCGGCATGGGCGGTATGGGCGGCGGCATGGGCGGCATGATGTAAGCCCAGCTTTTACGCTGCGCTCACTCGCTCACGCCGCTCGCTCGTTCGCTCGGTAAAACCTGGACCAAAAGCACTCCTCGCTCCCGATGGTCGCTCGTCGGCCCGAGCGCGGCGCCGTGCGCCGCGCTCGGTGAATGGCATCGTTCGGGTTCTCCGAACGGCTCACGGACGCGAAGCGTTCGTTCGCCTTTCCGCGGCGCGTGGCGCCGCGCTCCGCTCACTCGCCGACGCTCGACTCGGGGCAAGTTTGACGGGCGATAGGCCGCTCGAGTCGCCCACTGCAGCCGGCCCATTTCATCGATCTCTCTTTCGTCGTCGCTCCCGAATCCGTATTTCTGCGGTTCGTGCTGAACAGTAGTTCAGACGGACCGATCGAGGAGCAATGACTGATAGTTCCGGCTGATACTACCCCTCACATAGACACCTCTGTGAAAATTATTATTAATGACTAGATAGTAACGTATATACCAGTGACATAATCATACAGTATATTGTTTGCTAATAATCCAGTCGAGATGAAATTGAGAGTTGATGAATAGACGAAACTTCAGCCAGTTGGGCCCGTATCCGGCGCTTCTGCATTCGCCACCACTGGCTCAGCAGCACGTCATAGTGAAGGTCCGCGATAATCCAAACGATCCATTTGAGCAGGACTCGGAACCCGAAGAGTGCACCGGGGACCTGTTCAATCTCACCGAGAAATACTGCAGGAATTCATCAAGGAAATGGTTTAAGCGGGCATAAGAATCGCGAAATAGCTTCACTACCACCAAATATCAAAAAATGAAATCTGACTTACAGACAGTCGGTCTCGCTTTCCTCGTTGTCGGGATGATGAGTTTCGCCGGATGTGGCATGTTTACGGACTACTCTGGATCGGTCAGTGACCCAACCACCGGTACAGTGATCACGAACGCAACGGTTGAAGTCGATGATCCGATGGAAGGCGCACTCTGGACGGTCGAATATGAGATCAACGATAGCCGAAATCGTACGTACGAGATCGAACATTATATGGTCATAAACGGCACGCCTGAGTATCGGTGGGCAACCACGCTCGACCCGGACGAAAATACCGTGTCAGAGCGAATCGGCGTTCCATCCTCCGAACAGGAGGCCGAACGACATCAATTACGAATCGTCCGAAACGAGACGGGTGCCGACCCAACGGTCGTCGACAGTGTGAACGTGACAGTTCGCGCAGAGTAGTGCGACTCAAAGATTAGTTTGGACCTCTTTCGGTTCCCTTCTTAGGGAAAGATAGTTTCGACTGGTCGCATTTTCTGGTTTCGCGCACGTCATCGACGGGTGTGCATCCTTGAACCCGGCTTCAGTTCATTCGGGGTGGACCTGCAGTGGGACCAACATGCGGACCGACCGATCATTTAGACGAATTCGCCACTCTTGATTCGGTTTTTCGAAATTTATCACTCGAGGCTCATCCTCCGTCTGCTCGCAACATTCACGTTGGTCTGATCACAATTTACTGGCGTGACGAACGACGCCGACAGAAAGCGCGACGTTGCGACGACCTTCGGGAACGCAACGGACGGCTATCTAGACAGCGCCGTCTTCGAGGAGGGCGCCGACCTCGAGCGACTCGTCGACTGGACAGCGGGCGCAACGCGGGCACTCGACGTAGCTACTGGTGCGGGCCACGTCGCCAGTGCCGTCGCCGAACGGGACGTCACGCGGGTCGTCGCGGCGGACCTCTCCCCCGAGATGGTCGCGACGGCGACGAGCGAGTACGACGGCCTCGAGGGGGCTGTCACCGACGCCGAACGTCTCCCCTTCGCGACGGATTCGTTTGACGCGGTCACCTGCCGCTTTGCCGCCCATCACTTTCCGGACCCCGAGTCGTTCCTCGCGGAGGTCAAGCGCGTGCTGGCGCCGGACGGCGTCCTCGCCTTCGAGGACCTCGCGGTTCCTGACGATTCGGAACTCGCTGATTACGTCAACCGGATCGAGCGACTCCGCGATCCCGGCCACGCCGAGACCTACTCCCCGGCGCAGTGGCGCAACTGGCTCGAGGCCGCGGGGCTGACCCTCGACGCGGCCCACGAGACGAGCCGACGGCTCGAGGTCGACGCGTGGCTCGAGCGGATGGACGTGCCCGACGACCGTCGACGGGAGATCAGGTCGCTGCTGTCGAACGTGCCGGCCGAACTCGAGGACACGTTCGACTTCCGGTGCGCCGACGACGGCGAGCGGTTGGAATCGTACCGCACCGGCGTCGTGCTGCTTCGGGCGCGGGCCTGACGACCCCCGGTCGAGACGGTGTCGATGAGACGTGCGGGTAGACGACGCGACGGACGGCTACCGTCTACCACGGGAACAGCGGCGGCAGATGGACCGCCACCGTCGACGCTGTCAGTTCGTCGCCGTCCTCGCCGTAGGCCATCGCGGGATAGCGGCCGATCGAGGTGGCGTGGTCGAGATACTGTTCGTAGCCCGTCCGCGTGTGCGGGGAGAACGGCGAACGGAGGTCCTGCTCCTCGAGCGCCCACTGGCCGAACCGCTCGTTGCCGTTCTCGTTCTGCCGCCACTCGCCGCCCTCGAGGCGGCTCCCCTCCTCGAATTCGGTTTCGCCGCGCTTCCGGTCGTCGACGTAGAGGTAGTGTTTGGGGTACGGGCTGACGTCCCAGACGCGGGCGAGACTCGTCCCGTCGGCCATCACCGCGAGCTCGAGGAACGTGTACATCGTCGGCGGTTGGACGATGAACGCGGGGACCGCTTCGGTCTCCATCCCCGCCGTCTCGAGGAACTCGACCGGCCCGAGTTCGTAGAACTTCTCGCGCATGATCTCGATGTACGTGTCGCTCCCGCCGAAGAGGACGGACGCGCGCACGCCCTCGATCCCGTCGACCGCCTCGCGGACGGCGTCACTCTCGAATCGCTTGTCCGCCACGTCGGCCCGGAGCTTGTCCTTCCCGTCGAACCAGTCGAGGTCATCGCGCTCGATAATGTCCCTGACAACGTTCTCCTCGCCCACCTCGCCCTCGACGCCGACGTACGACGGCTTCTCGTTCGCGTTCGTCGTCCGGGTGACGCTCGAGTCGACGACGGTCCGGCCGTCCTCGGTCGAAAAGGAGAGTTCGAGCTCGTTCGCGAGACGGTACTGGCGCAGCCCCTCGTCGAACTCCGGGAGCTGCTTTCGAATCTCGCGGACCGTCTCGAGGTCGTCAGGGAGGTCAGTCGCGGCGTCGGCGACGAACCACGCGTCGAGGCACTTGCCGTCGTAGTCGGGCATCGCGCTGTCGAGCGCGTCGCCGCCCTCCGTGGTGTTCTCGCTGTGGCCGGGCAGCAGCGTGATCGTCGCCGCCGAGGTTGCGCGCTCGATCATCAGGACCACCCCTCGCCGAACTCGATCTCGGTATCCGCAACGGTGAGCAGATACCGGTCCGCGCCGAGCGTCTCGAACCGGTAGGGCTCGGTCTCGCCGTCGTCGAAGACGAACGTGCCCGTCTCTCCGCCGTCGAACGCCTCGGTCACCTCGGTCCGGACGTACGGGCCGTGGTCGAACTGGAGGTCCCGCATCGTCGCCGCGAGTCGGGCGTTCCCCACGGGATCGACCGAGGCGGTCGCGCGGACGTCGTCGACGACGATGTCGCCGCGGGCGGCGATCGTTCCGTCTGCCGGATCGCCGTCGATCGGATACCAGCCGATCTCGAGGCGGGAGACCGCGTCCAGGAGACCGAGGTCGACGTCGCTTGCGTCCCAGTAGAGACGGCCCGGCGTCGCCTGCGGGACCGTCACCGGCTCGGACGCGGCGACCGGCTCCCCCGTCGAGCCGTCCGCGAGGAGATCGGTCGAGCGATAGAGTCTCCACTGAAAGGCGACGCGGGCGTCGGTCCCGTCGAGTCGGCCCGGCGTGACGTCGGCGACGAAGTACGGATGCGTCGCGAGGTCGAGGTCGGCGACCGGCCGCGAGATTGCCGGTTCTGTCTCGCCGTCGACGGCGGCCTCGAGGGCGTACTCGCCCTCGGTGACCGCCACCGGGCGCTCGTCTCGGCCGACCCGCGACAGCACGAGGTCGCCCTCGGGGCGCCACTCCTCGAGCGACGACTCGAAGGTGCCGAACGAAATCTCGTCGATCGCGTCGAGCGCGGCCGCGTCGGAAACGCCGTATTTCGACGCGAGCGCCCCGATCGCGGCGACGCCGGTTCCCGCGACTGTCGATAGCACGCTCCGGCGAGACGTCCGAACCACTCTCTCGTTTCCGAACATTACCCGAAGCGTGACACTCCTGCCCGTATTAAGGTACGTGTAGCGAGAACGTCGCCATCCGACGCCGGACTACGCGCAGGCTGTCGGTTCAGGACGAACTAAGTGTCTTCCCGCGATATTTGCCAGCATGAACACGCTTCTGTTGGACAGCGAGGACGTCGACGAATACGCCGCGCTCGGCGACGTCATCGACGCCGTCGAGCAGGCCTTCGCGGCCTTCGAGCGCGGAGACACCCAGATGCCCGCGAAGTCCTATATCGACCTCCCACGGTACAACGGCGACTTCCGGTCGATGCCCGCCTATCTCGATACGGGCGACTGGGACGCCGCCGGGCTGAAGTGGGTCAACGTCCACCCCGACAACCCCGCGGACCACGACCTGCCGACGGTCCTGGGAACGATGATCTACTCCGATCCCGAGACCGCCTTCCCGTTGGCGATCATGGACGGGACGACGCTCACGATGAAGCGGACGGGGGCCGCCGCGGCCGTCGCGACCGACCACCTCGCCGTCGAGGACGCCTCGAGTCTCGGCATCGTCGGCGCCGGCGTCCAGTCGTACACGCAACTGCGGGCGATCAGCGAAGTGCGGTCGATCGAAGAGGTCGTCATCGCGGATCAGGACGAGGACCGCGTCCGGCGGTTCGTCGAGACCTTCGAGGACGAGTTCGACGTCCGCGCTGGCTCGATTTCCGAGGCCGGCCACTGCGACATCCTCTCGACGGTGACGCCCGTGGAGAGTCCCATCGTCGGCCTCGCGGACGTCGGCGAGGACACCCACATTAACGCCATCGGCGCCGACGCCGCGGGGAAACACGAACTGAGCGACGACCTCCTGCTCGACGCGACGATCGTCATCGACGACCACGAGCAGTGTACCCACTCCGGCGAAATCAACGTCCCCTACGGCGAGGGCACCCTGACCGACGACGACATTCACGCCGAAATCGGCGAGGTCGTCGTCGGCGCGAAGGAGGGGCGGACCGACGGGACCGGGATCACCGTTTTCGATTCGACGGGACTGGCCATCCAGGACGTCGCGGCGGCCCACGTCGTCTACGACCGCGCAAGCGACGCGGGGAAGGGGCTGTCCTTCGATCTCGTCGGCGCCGGAGACGCCGCGCAGTAGCGGTCGCCGCTCGAGCGGACCGCTCACGACGGATACGGGCTGAAAAAGTACGTAACCGCTCGAAGCGGTCAGTCGTCCGTCTCAGCGGGGTGCGGCCCGGCGTCCTCGACGTCGGTTCCGAACGCCGTCTCCCGCAGGTCGGCCTCGATCTCCTCGAGCGACCGTCCCTTCGTTTCGGGGACGAGTTGGTAGCAGAAGACGAGCGCGAACAGCGTCAGCACGCCGTACAGCCAGAACGTGCCGGACTGGCCGAAGACGTCGACGAGTCGGAGGAACGTCAGCGAGACGATCAGGTTCGCGGCCCAGTTTAAGACCGTGACGACGCCCATCGCCGTCCCGCGGATCTCCATCGGGTAGATCTCCGATATCATGAGCCAGAACACGGGACCGAGCCCGATCGCGAAGAAGGCGACGTACAGCATCAGGCTCCCGGTCGCGAGCAAGCCGAGTCCCCCGGAGAGTCCGGGTAAGTAGAACACGGCACCGAGGATCGCGAGCATGACGGTCATGCCGCCCAGCCCCGAGAGCAACAGCGGTCGCCGACCGAGTCGGTCCATCAACAGGACCGCGACGACGGTCATCGCGACGTTGACGGCGCCGATGCCGACGGTCGCGAGGATCGAGACGTTATCCGTGAAGCCGGTCGACTCGAGGATCGTCGGCGCGTAGTACATCACCGTGTTGATGCCGGTGACCTGCTGGAACACTGCCAGTCCGATCCCCACGACGAGCATCGGGCGTACCCACGCCTGAAGCAGGTCGCGGAGGGTTCCAGACTCGGTCTGGATGTTCTTTTTGATCTCGCGAAGTTCGCCAGCCACCTGACTCTCGGTGCGCGTGCGGGAGAGCACGTCGCGGGCGTCGTCTTCGCGACCCCGCTCGTAGAGCCATCTGGGACTCTCGGGCATGAAGAGCATGCCGGCGAACAGGATCGCCGCGGGGACCATCCCGAGGCCGAGCATCCAGCGCCACTGGCCGCCCTCGGAGAGCGCGTAGTTCACGAGGTAGGCGATGAGGATCCCGCTCGTGATCGTCAACTGGTTCAGCGAAACCAGCGAGCCGCGGATCTTCGGAGGCGAAATCTCCGAGATGTACAGCGGCCCGACGACGGACGCAAAGCCGACGCCGATCCCGTCGACGATGCGACCGAGGATGAGCACCTCGACCGTCGGCGCGACGGCCATGATGAGCGACCCGACGAAGAAGACGACGGCGCCGACCAGGATGAGGCGCCGACGACCGAGTCGGTCGGCTAGTCGGCCGCCGAACGCGGCGCCGACGATCGCACCGATCATCGCACCGCTGACGATGACCCCTTCGACGAGCGAGGGGTTCATCGAGTAGCCGAATATCGTTGCCAGTTCGAACGTCTCCCGGATGTAGAGCATCGCACCGGAAATGACGCCCGTATCGAAACCGAACAATAAGCCGTTGAGCGCGGCCAGCGCCGCGACGACGTAGACGAACGGATTTCGTTCGTCGACCGAACCGCCGGTCGATGTTGCAGTCATGGGTGATTAGCCAATATAATTATCTCGGATCATAGTTAACAAAGTCTCCGATCTTCTTCGGGAGGTGTTGACCCACAGTCAGGAGAGCCCAAACCCTCGAGCAACGTCGAGAGCCCGCCGGCTGCGGTCGGCAGCGGACGGTCCGCCGCCGCCGGATCGACTGTCCTCACTCCTCACGGAGTCGCCGCGGAATCGACCCTGTCATCGGGAGTTCGTCGCAGTAGTAGACGACCGGATCGCCGGTCGGCTCCGGCAGGTCGTTGACCTCGAACATGGTGTTTTCGTTGATCGTCACTTCGCCGGGCCGAAGGGGCCACCGCTCGTGGGCGATTTCGCCGGTCAGGACCCCCCTGTCTTCGGCGGCGTACAATCGACGGCGTTCGACGAGCCAGTGGGCGAGCGTGTCCGGTTCGGGACGAAAGACGTCGCCGTCGGGGCGATACGTCGCGTCGAAGCGAGCCCGCGGCGCGTCCTCGTCAAACCGCGGCCGCGCGCCGGCCGCGGTCTGGCTCCGCGTACTCGAGAAGAGGACGTCGCCGCTGTCGGCGCTGACTCGCATGTGCGCGTGATAGACCGGAAGCCGCGTCGTTCGGCCGACGATCGCGGCGATCAACGGGCTCCCGACGTCGATACTGAAGAAGAACAGGCCCGGGTCGCCGCGGTACCGGACGTACGTCCGGACGTTGAGTTCGGCGACGGCCGTTCTGGTAAACGGCGGCGCGCCGCGTATTCCAACCTTCGTGAGCACGAACGGCAACACGCTGAGCCAGGCGTCGCCGTCTCGCGTCTCGAGCGTCAGTTGGTCGGGAACGTGCGGACGGAGGGCGTCGGCGTCGACGGGCCAGTTGACGAACGACCCATCGCGCCACGTCATCGAGGCGACGTGTGGCGCGGTCGGGGTCGAGCCGTCGGCGAAGTCCCACCGAAAGGGATCAGTTCGCGGTCGTATTCGGCGTCGTGTCTGTCTGTTGTTGTGATCCGTCATCCTCGAGAGCCAGTCCTGCGGACTGTGGTCCCGAATACGAGGAGCGATCGGATAAAGGAGACAGTCGACTGTCAGCTTCGATTGAAGTCTCGAACGGTGACAGTCGATCGGCCGCTCGAACCGGAATCGCGACCGGTTAGTCGGCCGGTTCGATATCGGGATCGGCGTCGGAGTCGCCGGACGGCTCCGCGAACGTCACTTCGCCGTCGGACTCGTCCGAGCCGCCGTTCGACCCGGTATCGTCGATGAAGTTCGCCATCGCATCGGAGCCCCGGAGAAGCAACAGTCCGAAGCCGATCCGGGTGGCGACGTCGAGATAGGCGCCCGCGAAGATGCCGCCGAAGGCGTCGAGCAGGCCGATCCCCTGTCGGGAGACGACGCCGATAACCAGGTACGCGACCCAGAGCAGGATGAGCAAGTTTCTGAGCTTGCCGTAGAGCAACACCCGCTCACCGGAGGTCTCGCCGGAGCGTTTCGTCACCGGCCAGATCATCACGTAGAGGAGCGCTCCGAGGACGACGGCCGTACCCAGGTTCGCGGCGAGCACTGCCGTCCCAGTGAGGAAGTATCGGCCGAGGCTGAGGCCGATCCAACCGACCGTCAGGGCGACGAGCGTGGCCAACTGGCGTCGGGTCGCGTCCGCAACCTTCCCCGCGACCGCGATCATGATCGTCGTCGCGACGAAGTAGTCGATGTAGCGGCTCATCGGAAGCGGCTGGCCGCTCGCCGTCGTCACCCGGAGCAGTTCGATCGACATCCCGAAGTACGCGAGCGAGAGCGTCCCGCAGACGATCGGCGCCGGCAGGAAGTACCGGCGCGTCCCGGCCGGTTTCTTCGCGACCCAGCCAAGAAACGCCAGCGTCGCGACGGCCGTCACGTAGGAGCTGAACCGGTACATCTCGAGCTCGCCAATCATCGGCTCTCACCTCCGTGTTCGGCGGCCGGCAGCTGTGAGTCGGATTCCGCCTCCGAGACGGCGAACTCGTCGACGGTGTCGGCCAGCTCCGTCGCCCGCTGGTCGAGCCGCGTCGCCTCGGCGGAGACGTCGGTGATCGTCGCCGTCGTCTCCTCGGAGGCCGCCGCGACCTGCTGTGCCTGCGAGGTCGTTTCGTTGGCCACGCTGGCGACGTCCTGAACGATCGTCGCGAGCTCCTCGGCGGATTCGGACTGCTCGTTCGTCGCCTGATCGATCTGCGTGACGCCGCTCGCGACCTGCTCGATCTCCCGGGCGATCCGGTCCAAGTTGTCCGCGAGGGAGTCGACGCGATCGGTGGCCGACCCGATCGTCTCCTCGGTCTCCTCGATCTGTGCCGCACTCTCGGTCGCGCGCCGTTGTATCGATTCGATCATGGCTTCGACGTCGTCGACTGCCGTCTGTGTCTGCTCGGCCAGTTCCTTGACCTCGTCGGCAACGGCCTGGAAGCCGCCGTCCTCGCTCGAGGCGCTCTGGGACCGGGCCGACTCGATCGCCGCGTTCAGCGCCAGCATGTTCGTCTGGCCGGCGATCTCGTCGATCAGCTCGACGATCTCCTGAATCCGTTCGGCCTCCTGCTCGAGTTCGTGGATCGTCTCGGCGACAGTCTCCGTCTGGTCGCTGGCGACGTGCATCTCCGCCGTCGTCTCCTCGGCCGCCTCCTGTCCGGCGGTCGCGAGCTCGTCGACCTGCGTCGACTGGTCGGCGATCGTACTCGTCGCGGCGGCGACCTCCTCGACGGTCGCCGACATCTCCTTGACTTCCGTCGTCGCCATCTCCAGATCCTCGGCCTGCGTCGAGGAGCCGTCGGAGATCTCCTGAACCGAGGCGCTGACCTCCTCGCTGGCCCGGCTGATCTCCTCGGAACTGGACTGGACCTCCGTACTCGTCCGCGCGACGTCCCGCGAGATCCGCTTGACCTGAGACACCGTCGTCTCGAGGTCGGCGATCATCTCGTTGAACGACTCGGCGATCTCGACCATCGCCTCGTGGTCGGTCTCGGCCTCAAGGCGCCGCTGCAGATCGCCGTCGGCGCAGTCGGCCATCACCTCGCCGAAGCGCTCGGCCTCCGCCTCGAGTTCGCGGTTGCGCTGTTCGGTGCGGCGCTGGGCCTCCTGTGCGCGTTCGCGTTCGTTCTCGAGATCGGCCAGCGTGGTGCTGAGGTCGTCGCGCATCGATCCGAAGGAGTCGTAGAGGATGCCGACCTCGTCGATCCGATCGGTCTCGAGGTCGACGTCGAGGTCGCCGTCGCCCATCCGTTCGGCCTTCTGGGCGAGCCGGCGAAGTTGCAGGGAGAGGTTGCCGCCGAGGACGATGGCGACGAAGCCGAGGTTGATGACGAAAATGAACGCCAGCGTCGCGATGGCGGCCGTCGCGGTGTTCTGGGCCGCGAAGACGTCGTCCGCGACGCCGTAGGTCGTAACCGCCATCGTCGACTCGCCGACGTCGATCGTCGCCGTCGTCGCAGCGAGTTCCCGATCGGTTCCCTCGGGAGTCGCCGTCACGACGCCCGACGCCTCGGTCCCGACGGCCTCGAGGACGGCCGCGTCGTCGACCTCGACGTCCCCGCTCAGTTCGCCGACGCCGACGACCTGTTCGCCGTCGGCGTCGGTGACGACCGTCCGGTAGTCGTCGCCGCTCTCGAGCGTCGACGCGAAGGCGGCGACCGGCGCCGAGAGGGCGACGTAGCGATCCTCGCCCGGGACGCTCGCGACGAACGAGAGCACCTCGTCGTCGCTCGAGAGCGCCTGGTGGGCCGCGGTCGGCCCGTTAGTCTCGCCGTCGACGCCCGCAGCGTCGAAGAAGTTCTCGGTCGTCGCCGCGTCGTCACTGCTCGCGAGCACCTCGCCATCGGCGGCGAGGTAGTGAATTTCCGCGACGCGATCGCCGCGGGCGGCCTGCGCGTCGGCAAGTCGGTCGCCGATCGCCTCGGTATCGCCGTCGCGGACGGTCGCGTCCGCCGCTATACCGTTCGTCGTCTCCGCGTTCGTTTCGAGCCACGTCTCCGCGACGTCGCTTCGATCGTCGGTTCGGTCGCTGAAGTGCTGTTCCGCTTCCGGCCCGACCGCTCCGGAGACGTGGGCGAAAAAGAGCCCCGAGACGAGCAGCGTCACGAGCGCGATCGTGACGAAAATCAAACCGATCTTTACACTGTACGTTTCTCTGAGCCGATCGGGGAGTGAGTCCTCGAATGCCATAGTATACCGTGGACGTGTCGGGCAGCGTGGCGCTGCGACGTGTCTCCGTAATACTGGTAATTCACACTAATTGAATGTATCGACACAATTGAACACTCCGAGCTGGTTTGTACACATCGTTATATCTCTCGGAGTTACCCCGAACCCGCGAGCGCGAGCGGACGGTTCGATCGAGAAGTGGTCGCTGATAGCCGTAGGCAGCCTTCGGGGAGAAAAGCCGGTCCGTATGCTCGAGCGATCGCGCCGTATTTCGGCCCGGTTATACCAGTACGGAGAGATAACAGCGAACGGAATCGGTCGGCGACATCGACCGCGACCGATGAGTCGGGACGACGCTCGATTGATGGGGTCCCCTCGATAGCGTCGCGTACGGGCGGCGAGTCTCGAGGACAGAATGTCCGAGCGAAAAGTGGTAATCGATTGCCGATGGCGTCCGACGGCGTCGGACGGCGTCGATCAGTCGTCGATTTCGATCGCCGGGCGGCCGGGTTCGGCGTTCGCGAGCACGTCCTCGTCGGCCTCGTCGGCGCCAACGACGGTTACCGGCGCCTCGAACTCGCGTTCGATCAGCCAGGCGGCGGACTCGAGGGCCGCGTACTCCGCCTCGGGCGAGAGGGTCATCGACAGCGCCTCGCGTTCGGCCTGCAGGTCCTGGCCGTAGTCGGCCGCGGCGTCGCCCTGTTCGCGGATGTGGCTCTCCTGCATGAGTTCGCCGATCAGGTTGTCAGCGTCGCTCTCGATCGCGATCTCGAGGGCGTCGTACTTCCAGTCGGGCGCGACGACGACGTCGATCGCGTTCGGGTCCTCGATGCCGGCGACCTCGACGATGTCGCGGATGTCCTCGCGGGTGTTCTCGACCAGTCGGCGGCGCTTCATGACGTGGTCGCGGTCGACCTCGGCGGTCGGCCACGCGGCGTCGGCGACGAGGCCGTCGTTGCCCAGTTCGTTCCACAGCTCCTCCGCGAGGTGGGGTGCGACCGGCGCGAGCAGGCGGACGACCGCCGACAGCCCGCGCTCGTAGATCTCGGCGTGGGGCTCCGCGTAGTCACTGTATTGGCGCAGCGTTCGGACCAGATCCTGCGTCTCGCGCAGCGCCTTGTTGAACGTCAGGTCGTCGTACTCGTCGGTCGCCAGCGCGATCGTGGCCTCGATCTCGCTGTCGACGTAACTCGCGACGGCGTTATCGTCGCCCGCGGGCTCGTCGGAAACGTAGTCCGCCACCATCCCCTTCAGCCGCGCGAGGAACGCGTTGGTCGATCGGACGCCCTCTTCGCTCCAGTCGAAGTCGCGCTCGGGCTGGGCGGCCTGCATCATGAACAGCCGTGCCGTGTCCGCGCCGTACTCCTCGACGATCCGCTGGGGCGAGACGACGTTGCCCTTGGACTTGGACATCTTCTCGCCCTCGAGTTGCACCATTCCCTGGGCGAGCAGGTTCGTGAAGGGCTCGCGGTGCTCGAGCCCCTCGTGGTCGGCCAGCACCTTGGTGAAGAACCGCGAGTACAGCAGGTGCATCACGGCGTGTTCGATGCCGCCGACGTACTGGTCGACGGGCATCCAGTCGTTGGCCCGCTCGAGGTCGAACGGGGCGTCCTCGAGGCCCGGCGAGACGTACCGCAGGAAGTACCACGAGGAGTCGACGAAGGTGTCCATCGTGTCGGTCTCCCGTTCGGCCGGGCCGCCACACTCGGGACAGGTCGTCTGCTTCCACTCCTCGGCGGCGTCTAACGGATTCCCGGTCGTGTTGATGAACTCCGGCAGTTCGACCGGCAGCTCCTCCTCGGGAACCGTGACCGGACCGCACTCCTCGCAGTGGATCACCGGAATTGGCGTTCCCCAGTAGCGCTGGCGGGAGATCCCCCAGTCACGCAGCTGGTACTGGGTGGCCTCCTCGGCGCCCTCGGTATCCTCGGTCAGGCGCTCTCGAGCCGTCTCGCTGTCCAGCCCCGAGTAGTCGCCGGAGTTGATCAGCACGCCGTCCTCGGTGTAAGCCGCCTCCCCGACGTCGGGCGCTTCGGGCTCCCCGCCCTCTTCGGGTTCGGGAGCGATGACGGGGACGATGTCTAGTCCCTTCTTCTCGGCGAAGACGTGGTCGCGCTCGTCGTGGCCCGGAACGGCCATCAGCGCGCCCGTCCCGACGTCCGAGAGGACGAAGTCCGCGACGTAGACCGGAATCTCCTCGCCGGTGACGGGATTCGTGGCCGTGAGGCCGGTCGCGATGCCGTTCGGCTCGTCGCCGTCGGGGTCGGCCTCCTCCTCGATGAACCGACGGATGTCCTCATCCTCCTCGGCGAGCGCCTCGCTGATCTGGTGGTCGGGCGCCAGCGCGAAGAACGTCGCGCCGTGGATGGTGTCGATGCGGGTCGTGAAGGCCGTGACGGGGCCGTGTCCTTCAATGTCGAAGTCGACTTCCGACCCGTACTGGCGGCCGATCCAGTTGCGCTGCATCTGCCGGACCGAGTTGGGCCACCCCTCGAGGTCGTCGATCGATTCCAGCAGTTCGTCCGCGTACTCGGTGATCTTCAGGAACCACTGCTCGAGTTCGCGCTGTTCGACCGGCGTATCGCAGCGCCAGCAGAGTTCGGCCTCGCCCTCGACCTGCTCGTCGGCCAGAACGGTCTCGCAGTGGGGACACCAGTTGACCTCGGCGTCGCGGCGCTCGACTAAGCCCTCCTCGAGGAACCGCCCGAAGAGCCACTGGTTCCACTGGTAGTACTCCGGCGTGCAGGTGGCGATCTCCCGCTCCCAGTCGTAGCCAAAGCCCATCGACTCCATCTGCTCGGTCATCGTCTCGATGCAGTCGAATGTCCAGTCCCGCGGGTTGGTATCGCGCTCTTTGGCCGCGTTCTCCGCGGGGAGGCCGAAGGCGTCCCACCCCATCGGGTGGAGGACGTCGTCGCCCTGCATCCGTCGGAACCGGGCGTACGCGTCCGTAATCGTGTAGTTTCGGACGTGGCCCATGTGGAGTTTGCCCGACGGGTACGGATACATGCCCAGCACGTACGTCGGATCCTCGACGTCGTCGGGCGTCCGATAGGCGTCTTCCTCGTCCCACGCCTCCTGCCAGCGCCGTTCGACCGTTGCGTGGTCGTATCCCGCGTCGCTCATTTGCTTATATAGCTATAGGTGGGGACGCCGCCCTATACCTTTCCATACACTAGCCCGCGCCCGGCGACCGCCCGCGCGACCGACGTGACCGATTCCGCGGCGGTCGCTGAGTTGGCTGTCCGCCTCGAGCGTGCGGACTCGAGACACAGTGCGGGGCAGGGCGTCAACGTCTCCTCAGGTAGCGCGTGGTATCGACGGTGGGAGACGCCGAGACCGCCCCTAGAGAACGGCGAGTATCGCGACGAACACACCGAGCCCGAAGAACACGCCGCTGACCGCCTTTCGCATGCGGACCTCCGAGCGCAGTTGGTCCTCCTGGCTCTGGAGATCGCCGGCTGCAATCGACAGCGGCGTCTCGTCCGACCCGCGGAGCACGTACCCGTCCGCCGTCTCGGTCAGGTCGCCGCGGACGATCAGTTCGTCGCCATCACGGACGACCGTGGCCTGATACTTGTCGGGCATGGTGGTCTTCCCGCCGGCGCTGATCGAGACCTCTACATCACCGATGATACCGCCCTCGTCCGCGAACCCGCGGCGCTCGAGGAACTTGTTGACCGGATCGAGCTCGCCGAGATAGACGTCCGTTTCCGGCTCGTCGAGAAACAACTGCGACGAGTCGAACGGATCGTCCACCTCGGCCGCGAGCGCCTCGGCGTCGACGCGAACGCGGTCCCAGCCGTGGTCGACGGTGAACTCCCCGACCGCGAGCTCACTCTCGACGGTCTCCCATCCGTTGGTGCTCTCTCCTCCCTCCTTTCGGCGGTGCCGCCACGCCCAGAGGGCGGCCGAGTCGGTCCCGTTCGACTCGGGACCGGTTCGTTCCGGCGACGCCGGTTCGACGACGGAGACCGGGCCGCTGATCGTCGCCTCGCCGCCCGGTTCGAGACGACCCTCGTCCGTCGATTCGAGTTCGTCGATCGTCGTCTGCCGACCGCTCAGTTCGCGAGCGCTGGAGAGCGCCATCCACCCGAACAGCATGAACCCTGCTGCGACAGCGAGGACGAATAGCCGGACCATACAGCGGGATTTGTAAGCCAGGTATAATAATCGTCTGAAAAATCGCGATGGGGCCCTAGATGGACGGTCGGCGATAGTCGCTGTCTCTCGTCGCACTCGCGGATCACGCTTGGTCGGCGAGTCTCGGTCGAGATTCGCCGGCCGTCGGCGAGCGGCCACGCTACGGCGGGGCTCGAGCCTCGCCGATTACTCGATATCGATCCGCTTCGAGTCGTCGGTTTCCGAGACCTTCGGGAGCCGGACGGTCAACACGCCGTCCTCGAAGCCGGCCGAGACGGACTCCTCCTCGACCGGTTCGGGAAGGCGGATCCGGCGGTTGGCCGACGTGCGCGTCCGTTCGCGACGGAGGTAGCGGCCCTCGGCGTACTCCGACTCGTCCTCGCGGTTGGCCTCGAGTCGCAGGGTCCCCTCCGAGAGGGTCAGTTCGATGTCGTCGGTTTCGTAGCCGGGAAGATCGGCCGTGACGAGGTACTCCTCGCCGGCGTCGACGACGTCGACCGGGACCGAGCCCGGGACCTGCAGCCCGCCGGCGCCCATACCCTCCTCGACCTGCCGGCTGACGCGGTCGAGCAACTCTTCGATATCGTCGAACGGGTTTCGTCGCATACGCACAGCTAGGGGCTCGAGTGAGATAAATTCTGCCCGCGATTCGAGGTCAAAAGATCCTACTCGGGTAACGTCACTAGCCCGTCGTCGAGCGCGTCGAACAACACTTCGCGCGCGTGTCCGTCAGGATCGACGTTCTCGTAGACCGCCTTCACCTCGCCGTCGGCGAGGAAAAAGGTCGTCCGCGCGGTGACACCGCTGTCCCGCCGGTCGACGTCGAACGCCTCGGCGACCTCGCCGTCGGGGTCGGCCAGCAGGTCGAACTCGAGGCCCTCCGACTCGCAGAACGAGGCGTGGGAGTCGACGTCGTCGACCGAGACGCCGTAGACGTCCACGCCGGCCTCTCGGTAACTCTCGCGTTCGCGCTGGAACTGGTTCGCTTCGACTGTACAGCCGGGCGTGTCGTCCTTGGGATAGAAGTACAGCACCGTCGGCTCCTCGAATTCGAGGGAAACCGCCTTGCCGTCCTGAGTCGGTGCGGTCACGGTCGGGGCGTCGTCGCCGTCGTCGAGCGTCATGTGCGGGGCTACCGCGGGGACGCGGAAAACCGTTTGCGGTGCCGGACCTGTCGTCGCGCGATCCGCAGTCGGCGGCCGCGTCGCGTTCAGGTGAAAGCCCCGCGCTGAATAGCCAGCCGGCTGTCTCTCTTCGTGCTATGTCAGTCGGCGAACTCGGTCCGAAGAACGTCGTAACGGCCGGTCCAGACACCGAACTCGAAACGGTCGCACAGCGGCTCGCGTCGAACAACGTCGGCGCCGCGGTCGTCACCGAGGGCGAGGAGCCGGTCGGGATCGTCACCGACCGCGACATCGCCCTCGAGGTGGCCCAAAGCGACGACGTCGCCGGGACGCCGGCGGAAGACGTGATGACGGCGGGGCTGACGACGCTGCGGGCGGACGCGGACGCGATCGAGATCTCGCGGGCGATCAAGGAGGAGAACGCGCGCCGCTTCCCGGTCGTCGACGAGAACGGCGAACTGACGGGCATCGTCACACTCGACGACCTCGTCGCGACCATCGGCGAGCAACTGGATAACGTCGCCGACACGATCGAGGCCCAGTCGCCGGCGTATAGTCCGTAATCACCGTCCGGCGTCGGTCACCTCGAGCGGCTCGTCGACGCTCACGCGGTCGTGGACGGTGATGATCCGTTCCCCGCGTTCGGTGAGCGTCACGACCTTCTGGTCTCGGTCGTAGCTGACCGCCTCGCGATCGGCCAACCGCGGGACGTGCGAGTGGTGCAAGGAGAGATAGATCTGCTCGATCTCCCTGTCTGAGACGTCGGGGGCTGGCTTTTCGTTGCACGCTCGCGCCACGTCCGCCGCCGCGTCGGCCAGCGAGACGGGCGCGTCGTGTCGGTCGAGACACTCGAGCAACGCGCGGCGATAGACGTGGCTCAACAGGCGGAACGCGACGTCTTGCGAGATAGTCTCATTTGTCATTGAGGAGACTAGCCGATCTGGCCGGAAGAGCGACGAACCTGCCGAGCGCAACACTTTAAAAGGTGTCACGCAGCTACGACGACTCGGACTCCCGCTCCGCCGGCAGCGTCGCGAAGACGAGGTTTTCGGTCCCCCGCCGGAGGAGTTCCGAGATCGCCTGGTGGGTGATGCCGAGATCGTCCGCGAGTTCGGCCGTCGTCGTCTCCCGCGGGACGCGGTAGTAGCCGCGCTCCGCGGCGGCCACGAGCGCGTCCCGTTGGGCCGCAGTGAGGTCCTGCAACTCGTGGTCCGAGCGGGTCATTTCGGTCAGGCTCAGGAGCCGAAAGGAGTAGTCCCGGTCCGCGAACTGATCCCGGAACGCGTCGAACTGCTCGCGGTCGGCAAAGCGGAAGTCGACCCGCCACTCGCCCCCCGAGAGTCGGGCCTCGAGCAGCGACCCCTCCTTGTCAATATACGAATCGATCCGCCGGATTACGTCCTCGGTCCACTCGACGTGATAGAACGCCGCCTCGTCGAACCGCACGCTCGCGACGACCTCGTCGATCGACGGATCCGACTCCAACGCGTTCTCGACGGCGTCAAACTCCTCGTTGGCGATCCAGAGACACGGCATAACCCACTCCGTGCTGTGCGCGGCGATCCGCTCGGCCTCGACCTCGATCCCAGGAACGGCGCTCGACGCGTGATCGAGCGCCAGCGCTTCCGCCGGAATGGCGATGGATGCGCGTAACATACGGAACGGAGGGGTTCCAGCGAGAAAAAGCCGCGAGGGGGTCGACTCGAGCGGGCGAACCGGCGGCGGCGCGCGATGGACGTATTCAGCAACACCTAACCGCGTTCTCTCGAGTGGACACGCCGTGAACTACACCGTCCTCCGGGTTTGGGGAATCCCGATCCGCGTGAACGTCTCGCTGCTCGTCTTCGTTCCGGTGCTCGTCTGGCTCATCGGCAGCGGCGAACAACTCGCTGCGTACGAGGTCGTCATCAACGCCGCGACGCCGGCGACGGTCGACGCGGCGAGCCTCTCCGCCGCCGACCGCTGGCTCGTCGCCACCCTCGCGGCCGTCGGACTGTTCGCGAGCGTCACTGTCCACGAACTAGGCCACGCGTGGGTCGCGATGCGCTACGATATCGAAGTCGAGTCGATCACGCTCTGGATCCTCGGCGGGCTGGCGAGCCTCGCCGAGATGCCGCGAGAGTGGAACCGCGAGTTCTGGATCGCCGTCGCCGGTCCCGTCGCGAGCCTCCTCGTCGGGGCCGCCTGCATCGGCGCGCTCTTCGTCGTCCCCGAGTCGGCGACGGTCCTCGTCTTCGCGATCGGGCTGCTCGGCGTCATGAACGTCTCACTGGTGGCGTTCAACATGCTCCCCGCGTTTCCGATGGACGGCGGGCGGGTGTTGCGAGCCGTGCTCGCGCGCAATCGGTCGTACGTCAGCGCCACCCGGACGGCCGCTCGCGCCGGAACGCTGTTCGCGATCCTGTTCATCTTCCTGGGCGTCGTCGTGACCTTCAGCCCGGTCCTCGTGCTGGTCGCGCTCTTCATCTACATTGGTGCAACTAGCGAGTCCCGCGCGGTCGTTCTCGGCGACCTCCTCTCGGGACTAACCGTGACGGACCTCCGCTCGCCCCGGGAGCCGGTCCCGGTCGGCGCGACCGTCGAAACCGTGTTCGCCCGCTTGCTCGCCGCTCGGCGAACGGATCTCCCCGTCGCCGACGAGAGCGGCGCGATCGTCGGCGCGATCACCGCAGCCGCGCTGCGCGACATCGGGCCGGCGGAGTACGAGACGACGACCGTCGGCGACGTCGCGACGACGGACCTCCCGCGCATCGACGCCGAGACGAGCGCGTTCGACGCGCTCCAGACGTTACAGCGAAGCCGGGCCGACGTCGGGTTCGTCGTGCGCGACGGCGAGCCTATCGGACTGGTCTCGCAGGCCGACTTCGCCGCGGCGCTCGAGCTCCGGCGCGAGACGACGGCGTTCTAACGATTCTACGGTATCCGGTAGCGAACGCCGGTAATAAAACGGAGTCTCGACGGCGGGTGACTACTCGACGACGTGTTCGGTGTCGTACGAGCCCAGTCGACGGACCCAGCCGTTGTCGGCCAGTTCCTCGAGTTCCTCGATCGCCTCCTTCGTCCGGGCCTCGTAGAGGCCGGCCTCGAAGTCGACGTGGAACACGTAGTCGCCGAGTCGCTGTCCGCTGGGGCGGGACTCGACCCGCGTGAGGTTAATGTCCCGGTCGGCGAAGGGCTCGAGGAGTTCGAGCAGAAGCCCGGGGTAGTTCGCGTTGGGGTAGACGACGAGCGAACTCTTGCCGCCGCCCTTCGAGCGCTCCTCGGCGGGCGCCAGCGCGAAGAAACGAGTCGCGTTCGAGTCCTGGTCCTGAATGTCCTCGGCGAGCACCTCGAGGGTCGGTTCGTCGTCGGCGTTGGCCGGATGTCCGATCCCCGCGACGGAGGGATCCTCGCGGGCGAACTCGACGCCCTGGGCGGTACTGGCGACCGCCTCGAGGGTGGCGTCGGGATACTCGCGCTCGAGGTAGGTGCGACACTGCGCCAGCGCCTGGGAGTGGCTGGCGATGGTGTCGAACTCCGGCCCCTGAGCGAGCAGCGCGTGGCGGATCGGGGTGACGATCTCGCGGACGACGGCGACGTCGTACTCCGCGAGCGCGTCCAAGCTCTCCGTGACCGAGCCCTCGATGCTGTTCTCGATCGGGATCACGCCGCGATCGTACTCGACGCCGGCGACGGCGTCGACGATGGACGTCACCGACTGTCGGAAGTCGATCTCGTCGCCGTCCGCGACCGCCGTCGCCGCCCGGTGCGAGTAGGTTCCTTCGGGACCCAGCGTAACTGCGACCATCGGCTGGTGATAGCGCCGACGGGATCAAAAGGTCTCGGGTCCGTCTCGAGCGCTGTCGGTCGGTTCCCCCTGGTACGGTCAGCGATCGCACCGCACCGGATCGCACTCAGGCCGTCGCCGTGACGATGTCACCTTCGTACTCGGCGATCGCGTCCAGGACGGCCTCGCGGTCGTCGGGGCCGACGTCGAACTCCCGGAGCGTCGCGTCGAGGTGCTCGACGATGACGTAGAAGTCGGGTCTCGTGATCCCGAGGTCGTCGTGTGCGGCCTCCATGTTCTCGCCCGAGTAGTCGACGGGGCCGCCCGCGACCGCGCTGATGAACTGGGTCTGGTGGGCCCGCTGTTTCTGCATGTCGACGTCCTCGAAGTAGTGGGCAACCTGTTCGTCCTCCACTACGCGTTCGTAGAACTGGTCGACGACCGCACCGATCGCGTCCTGTCCGCCGAGTCGTTCGTACAGAGTTTCGCTCATCCGACCGATCCTACGAATGACGGAGAGTTAAATGGTCTCTCGAATATGTTCGCGCGAAAATTCATGTTTCCTGGTCACAAATACCACACAACTTCTCGCGCGGACGACGGTCACCGATCGTCGCCCGACAAGCGTGCGCTTTTCATACCCCAGGCGCTGACTGTTCTCCCATGAGAACGCGCGGGACGCTGCGACTGGCGACTCGGGGATCCACACTCGCCCGGCGACAAGCCTCACTGGTCAAGGAGGCCTTAGAGGACCGTCGCTACGAGGTGGAACTGGTCACCGTCGAGACGACGGGCGACCAGATCAGGGACGAACTGATTCATCGACTGGGGAAGACGGGCGCGTTCGTCCGCGAACTCGATGAGCGCGTCCTCGAGGGCGACCTCGACGGCGCCATCCACTCGATGAAGGACATGCCGACCGAACAGCCACAGGAACTCGTCACGGCGGCGGTGCCCGAGCGCGGGCCGCCGGGGGACGTCCTCATCACGCCCGACGGCTCGACCCTCGAGGAGCTTCCGGACGGGGCGACCGTCGGCACCTCGAGCCTGCGCCGGCGGGCCCAGCTCCTCTCGGAGCGCCCGGACCTCGAGGTCGAGCCCCTGCGCGGGAACGTGGACACGCGCCTCGAGAAGCTGCTGGCGCCGTCGCTGCAGGAAGAACACCAGGAGCGGACGGAGGCCGACAAGGAGCGCAAGGGGAACACCGGCGACGACGACTACGAACCGGAATACGACCGCACCGTCGACGAGTGGTTCGACGACCTCTCGGAACTCGAGCGACAGGCGATGGAGCGCGAGGTCGAAACCGAGTACGACGCGATCGTCCTCGCGCAGTCGGGGCTCGAGCGCAGCGGCCTCGATCACTACGTCGACTATCGGGAACTCCCGACGGGGACGTTCGTTCCCGCGCCGGGACAGGGGGCGCTCGCGGTGACCGCGCGCGACGGCGAGACGGCCCGCGACATCCAGTCGGCGATCGACTTCCCGCGGAGCCGCGTCGAGACGACCGTCGAGCGGACGATCCTCGCCGAACTCGGCGGCGGCTGTATCGCGCCCGTCGGCATCTACGCGGTCGTCCAGGGCGAGTACGTCCATGCGACGGTCAGCGTCTTCGACCGCGACGGCGAGGTGTCGGTCGAGGGGAGCCGCGACCTGCCGGTCGAGACCCACGCCGAGGCAGCCCGCGAGTTCGCCCGAGATCTCGCGGACCGCGGCGCGGCCGACCTGATCGAGGCCGCCCGCGAGGACGTCGAGAGCGACGAAGGCGACGTTTCCGCGGAAGATAAGCCGGAGGGGAAGTGAGGGAACGTACGGAGATGTCAACGGACTCCACCAGCGCCGACCCGGGAACGGTCTACCTCGTCGGGAGCGGCCCCGGCGATCCCGATCTGCTGACCGTCAAGGCCAAGCGACTGCTCGAGGAGAGCGACGTCGTCCTCCACGACAAACTGCCGGGTCCGGAGATCATCGATCTCCTGCCCGAGGACCGCCGCGAGGACGTCGGGAAGCGCGCGAACGGCGACCGCACGCCCCAGTCGGAGATCAACGAGCGACTGGTCGAACTCGCCCGCGAGGACAAAGCCGTCGTCCGCCTGAAGGGCGGCGACTCCTTCGTCTTCGGCCGCGGCGGCGAGGAAGCCGAGTACCTCGCGACCCACGACGTTCCCTTCGAGGTCGTCCCTGCGGTCACCTCGGCTATCGCCGCGCCCGCGGTCGCCGGCATCCCGGTCACCCACCGCGACCACGCCTCCTCGGTGTCGTTCGTCACGGGCCACGAGGACCCGACCAAGGCAGAGTCGGCGGTCGACTGGGAGGCCCTCGCGGCGACCGGCGGCACCATCGTCGTCCTGATGGGCGTCGGCCGTCTGCCTGACTACACGAAGGCGCTGCTCGAGTCCGGGATGGCCTCCGAGACGCCCGTCGCGCTCGTCGAACGAGGCACCTGGCCCGACCAGCAGGTCGCGACGGGGACCCTCGAGACCATCGTCGACGCCCGAGACGAGGTCGGGATCGAACCCCCCGCGGTGACGGTGATCGGCGACGTCGCCGGCATCCGGGCGTCGGTTGTCGACTTCCTGCAGAACGACGACGGCGCCATCGGTGCCGACGAGGAGGGGAGGTACAACCGATGAGCGACACTCCCAACGCGCCGACCGTCGCCGTCTTCCGCCCCGACGACGAGCGCCTCGAGTTGGCCGTGGCCCTGCTCTCCGAACTCGGCACCGAGCCGGTTCCGGACCCGATGCTGGCCGTCGAGGCGACCGGCACGGTCCCGCGGACCGACGCCGACTACGTCGTCTTCACGAGCAAGACCGGCGCGGAACTCGTCTCTGAAGCGGGCTGGGAGCCCGGCGACCAGACCGTCTGTGCCATTGGCCCCGCGACGGCCGACGCGCTCCGCGCGGAGGGGTACGCAGTCGATCTCGTCCCCGAAGAGTTCACCTCGAGCGGCCTCGTCGCCGCCCTGGAAGATCGCGTCGCGGGCGCCCGCGTCGAGGTTGCCCGCAGCGACCACGGCAGCGCGGTCCTGCTCGACGGCTTCGAGGACGCGGGCGCGTACGTCCACGAGACGATCCTCTACCGACTGGTCCGTCCCAACGGCAGCGGCGAGTCGGCCGCGTTAGCCGCCGAAGGCGACCTCAACGCCGCCTGCTTCACCTCGTCACTGACCGTCGACCACTTCCTCGAGGCCGCGGCCGACCGAGGGGTTCGGGACGCGGCGCTCGAAGGGCTCGCCGACGCCACCGTCGGCGTCATCGGCGAGCCGACGGCCGAGACCGCCGCCGAGCGGGGAATCGACGTCGACGTCGTGCCCGAGGAAGCCACGTTCGACGCGCTCGCGCGGGAGACGGTCGCGGCCGTCCGACCCGGTCGCGAGTAACGGCTCGCGACTCGACGCCGTCGGGCAGATTGCGACTGCAGAAAAGCCGTGCAGGACCGTCACAACCCGCGTTAGCAAGGATAATCCCTACTCCTGATGGTCCCCATGTTTCGACTACTGTGTCAGTACAATCGTCCCTCGGAAAGCGACTCGACCCGCCGGGTTCGATCGGCGTTCGCCTCACGTTTCTCGTATTCTGGGGGATCGATGCGGTCGCCGCGACCCTGTTCTTTCTCGTCCCCTACGCGAGCGAGCTCAATCCCGTCACCGTCTTCTTCTATCAGCTGTTCGGACTCCCCGGAGTCCTGCTCGCCGCGGCGTGCTACGCCGCGGTCGTGATACTGATCGGCCACGTCCTCTCGGATCCGATGGATATCCGGTTCGTCGCCATCGTCGTCGGCCTGTACGTCCTGTTCGCGGCGAACAACGTGCTCCTGCTCATGTACCGCGAACCGCTGCCGGAGCTACTCGGGCTGTGGTGAGACGCCAACGGTGACGCCGGCCGCCGACCGATGACCGGAGGTTTATCTCGAATGCCGACCCATCATCGACCGATGTACCGATGACCGGTCCGGTTCCCGAACTCGCCGATCGCGCCGCCGCCTGTGCCGACCGACTCCTCGAGGCCGATCGCGTCCTGCTGGCCTCCCACATCGACGCCGACGGACTCACCAGCGCCGCGATCGCCGCACAGGCCTTAGAGCGCGCGGCGATCCCCTTCGAGACGGTTTTCGAGAAACAACTCGACGAGGACGCCATCGCCGACATCGCGGCGACCGACTACGACGTCGTCCTCTTCACCGACTTCGGGAGCGGCCAGCTGGATATCATCGGCGAGCACGAGGACGCGGGCGCCTTCATGCCCGTCATCGCCGACCACCACCAGCCCGCCGACCGCGACACCGAGTTCCACTTGAACCCCCTGCTGTTCGGGATCGACGGCGCCTCCGAACTCTCCGGCGCCGGCGCGAGTTACGTTCTCTCGCGGGCGCTCGCGGACGCTTCGGAAGGGAACGAACCGTCCGTGGCGGCCGACGGTGGTGAGGCGAACGGCGGGAGCCGATCCTCGTCGGAGCTATGCTCCGACGGCGGCGACGCTGCCGCGGCCGCGAAGCCGGCCACCGCCCCCCGCGCCGACAACCGGGATCTGGCCGCCCTCGCGGTCGTCGGCGCCGTCGGCGACATGCAGGCCTCCGGCGGGGAGCTCCACGGTGCCAACGAGGCGATCGTCGAAGACGGCGTCGAGGCCGGCGTCCTCGAGACCGGCAAGGATCTGGCGCTCTACGGGAAACAGACCCGTCCGCTGCCGAAACTGCTCGAGTACGCCACCGACGTCCACATCCCCGGCATCTCGAACGACGAGAACGGCGCGCTCCGGTTTCTGGACGGTCTCGACCTCGAGTTGAAACGCGACGGCGAATGGCGCCGCTGGTCGGGACTGACTAACGATGAGAAGCAGACCGTCGCCAGCGCGCTCGTCAAGCGAGCCGTCTCGACGGGCGTCCCCGCGTCGAAGATCGACCAGCTCGTGAGTACGGCGTACGTCCTCCCCGAGGAACCGGTCGGCACCGAACTCCGGGACGCGAGCGAGTTCTCGACGCTGCTGAACGCGACCGCCCGCTACGAGCGCGCTGACGTCGGCCTCGGGGTCTGTCTCGGGGATCGAACGGGCGCCTTGGAACGCGCCCGGAAACTGCTGCGAAACCACCGGCGCAACCTCTCGGAGGGGATCGACCTCGTCACGCGCGAGGGCGTCACCCACGAGGAGCACCTCCAGTGGTTCCACGCGGGCGACGAGATTCGCGAGACCATTGTCGGCATCGTCGCCGGCATGGCGATGGGCAACGAGGGGATCAGCCGCTCGAAGCCGATCCTCGCGTTCGCGGAAAAGAGCGCGGAGGGTAACGCCGCCGAGGAGGAGGCAGGGGTCAAGGTCTCCTCGCGGGGCACCCACAACCTCGTCCGACAGGGACTGGACCTCTCGGTCGTCATGGGCGAAGCTTCGCGGGCCGTCGGCGGCGACGGCGGCGGGCACGACGTCGCCGCGGGAGCGACGGTACCCGAAGGAACAGAGGACGCGTTCATCGAGCGTGCTGACGAAATCGTCGGCGAGCAACTCTCCTGACGGACGTCGAGTACCGGCCGACTCGAGTCACACGGTACGATCAGGTGAACGGTCCATCGAGGCCGGCACTGTCGGTACCAGCGGCGCCCGCGAGGTCAGCAGGTACGATACCTTTCGAGCCGCGCCCTTGCCGTACTGGACCGAGCTCTTGTGAATCGGTGTTCGCTTGCCGCGGATCTGAGTCCGGCCCTTGAGGATGGCCGCGACGAGTTCGTCGCCGTCGATGTCGGCCCTGGTGGCGGCGTCGGCATCGGGCGAGACGAGAATCTCGATGTAAGCCTTGCCGACGTTGGGCAGGTAGTGGGCGTCGCTGGCGCCGATCTGGGGATAGCCGTGGCGACGGGCGAACGTCCGCGCCCGGCGGTTGCGGTAGCCGGTAAGTCCGTATTCAATATAGCATTATCAGATTTACCGTGGCGAGAGCCGTCCCGTGACGGGCCGAACGACGACCTGCAGACGAAGCAACGGTGTAGAGCGATACAACGGCAGGGACTAAACCCGGTGATGGCGGGCAATTACTCGTTTCCAGCAGTTCGGCGGGCGGATCGACTCGCCTCGAGAGGATTAGGCCACCCTAAAATTCGGTGGACTTATGTTGGTTTAGGTAAGCCTAAAGAACGAACGGCGGTTCCCGCTACCACGATTCGGCGCGACGAGGCGATTCCGCCCCGAACGGGGCCGTGGCGCCGCACGACCGCCCTGCTATCCGCCGAGAGACTGGAGGAAAACCATGGTCGGAACGACACTCAGAGAGATTCGCCACGAGATCGAACGGTTGGCCAGCGACGACGGCGACTACTACGTCGTCTGCGCTCGCTCCGGCGAGCGGCCCGTCCCCGTCGCAGGCCAGCGGTTCGCGACCCGTACGGCCGCGGCCGACGCGGCTCGAGCGACCGAACAGTACCGGGCGGCGCTCAGACAGTACGATCCGCAGTTGCCCTACTACGATCCCATCGTCCGGCAAGAGCAGCCGCTGCACGTCGGCGACGGGCCTGACGACCCCGACGGGGGCACGGACCCCGTCCCCCAGCAGCCCGTCGATCGCGGCGGCGAGGCCGACGATCCGTTGATCAGTTTCTGTCACGACGTCTCCGGCGCCGTGTTCGAGGCCCTCTCGGGGAGCGAGCACGACGAGGCCGAGACGGCGATCATGGAGACCTATCTGGCCGCCGCCGAAGCTACGACCGACCGGAACACGCTCTGTCTGGTGTTGCTCGAGGCGATGGCGGCCGAACTCGAGCGACACTTGACCGTCGACGAACGGACGCGACTGCTGCGGGACGCGGCGGCGAATCTCCCGTCGGTCGCGTCAGCGGCCGACCCCGTCGAGGCGAGTCTGGCGTATCTCGACTCGCTGTCGCTGGTACGGGCGTACGACGTCGTACGCGAGCCGCGGCCGGAGATCGACGCCTGGAGCGTCTCCCTGCGCGGGTACGCCATCGACTGCGACGGCCGACGGTTTCCGACGCTACCGATCGGGATCGACATCCTGCGCCGGACGTCAGAGGCGACCGCGGCGCTGGGCGTGACCGACGTGACCGCGCTGGGCGAGGGCGACTGGGAACTCGTCGTGACCAGCGACGTCGAGGCCGCGGGCGGCCTCGTCTGTCTCACGGAGGACGAGCTATGACGGACTCGACGGTCGTCCACCGGGCGGTGGCCTGTCTCGAGGACGAACGGGACGACGTCGCCGACCGCGCGTCGGCCCTCGAGACGTTCGCGCGAGAGATTCGAGACGTGCCAACGGCGTCAGGACCCGCGCAGGCGGCCGGTACCGTGCCGGCGACGCCGAAGGCGATGGCGACGGCGGTCGGATCGGCGGCCGCGACTCCGCAGCCGTCCAACGACCGCTGTGAGACCGTCAGGGAGGCGTTCGTCGAGACCGTCGAACCGCACACGATCGCGGCCGACGACGACTCGCTCGTCGAGACGATGGCGGCCGAACTCTCGGAGGAGATCGCGGTCTCGCTGGCCGCCGACGCCGACTGGACGCCGGCGCTCAAACGAGCCGTTCTCGAGGAACTCGAGACCCAGCACCGGAAGACGGTGCTGCTCGAGGAAACGCTGCAGCGCGAGCGACGGACGCTCGAGGAGGCGATCGACGAAATCGACGAGATCGTGGGGTGGCTTCGAGCGACGGCCGACGAATCGCTGCTCCAGTGCGGGTTCGACGACCTGCGCGAGAAACACGACCGACTCGAGACCCATCGGGACCGCCTCGAGACGCTGACCGACGAGCGACAGCGGCAGTTCTCCGGGGAGACAAATCCCCGCGGGACCGCCGACTACCGAGAACTCGTCGCGGCGATCTACGCGGATCTCCCCGTCCAGTTCCCGCTGCTGTCGACCGCGGCGCGGCTGTACGGGATCTGTGGCGACTGCCAGCGGACGGTTCGCGCGCATCTGTCGCGGCGCGCTTAGGCGACCGCCGGGCGCGGACTACGGCGACGACTGCGAGAGGCCGTCCGGGACGAGGTCCGGAAGGGGGACGCTCTCGAGGACGTCCCGAACCTCGAGGAGACCGTCGCCCGTCGAGACGGTGTCGTGGACGCGTTCCATACACGCGAGGGCGCCTTTGACGGCGGCCCGGCGGGTCGACACGCGGCCGATCACCTCGGTGATCGTCTGGTCGGTGAGGAAGTACCGGTACCGAAGCTCCCAGCACCGACAGAGGCCGAGTCCCGGATGCGAACGATCGGCGGCGGTGCAATCCGCGACGAGTTCGAGCGGGGGCTGGCTGTGACGGTATTCGAACCGGTCGTCACAGCAGTCGAGGGGTCCCCATCCCGGTGGTAATACCTCGCGTGGGATGGGGGGCTGATCGGGAGGCATGTCCCTCCCTGAACCGGGAACGGGAGTGTCGGTTCGGCTTGCGTACGCATCGTTCGTATACCGCATCCTCTACTGTGTTATTTCGTTGTCACTATCGAACGATCTCGAGACCGCGAGACGGCGGTGGCCGACCGATCGTCCGACTTTTGTCTCCGGTCACCGTCCCTCCGGGTATGGCCGACTTCGATCCCGAGAAATTCGAAGACAAGTACGCCAACTACTTCCCGGAGCTCCAGCAGGCGTACAAGAACGCGTTCAACCGGATGAACGACCAGTACGACTCCGAGCTGGTCCACGCGATCGACCAGCAGGTGCTAAACGAGAGCGAACCCTTCTACGAGGGCGACGGCGAGTTCCGCATCGAGCTCCCCGACGACCCCTACGATCGACTCACGGGCGTGCTGGTCGAGCGGGATCGATTCGAGGAGGTCCTCGAGCGCCACATCGAGGAGATCGAAACCGAACTGCAGCGAGTTTTCGGGTTCGCCTGATCCGAACCAGATGACTCGAGGACCGCGATTCGGGCGTCGCGAGCGTCGGCAGCCGAACGGGTAGGACGGAAGGTTTAGGGGCACCCACATCCAAGGGTGGGTCATGAGCACGGAATCCCAGAACGACGGGGACGACCTCGAAGACCGCGTCGCGAACTTCCTCCGCCGTAACTTCCCGCAGATCCAGATGCACGGCGGCAGCGCAGCGATTCAGGACATCGACCGCGAGAGCGGCGAAGTCAGCATCGCCCTCGGCGGCGCCTGCAGCGGCTGTGGCATCTCGCCGATGACGATCCAGGCGATCAAGAGCCGGATGGTCAAGGAGATCCCCGAAATCGAGACGGTCAACGCCCACACCGGGATGGACGGCGGCGAGGCCGACATGGGCGGTGGCGACGGCATGAGCCCATCGTTCCCCGGCGAGACCGTCGACGACGACGGCGGCGCCGACGAAGGGCCGGAAGCACCGTTCTAACCGCCGGTCGTCCCGCGTAGTTCCAACCGAGTTTTTCGCTATTTCACTCGCCGAGAGGCGGTGGTTTGGCTCCCTTTCGCCGGAGTCCGCCGTGGAGTCGGAGGAGCGCTCAGCGGCGCCGCTGTGGGAGCCGCGGTAGACGGATGCCGCACCGAGACTTCCGGCGGCGCGAAACGAAGACTGTAGCGAGCCCGATCGGCGCTACTCGAGCGACTTCGCCCGGTTCTGAAACTCGCCGCCGCACTCACATACGCCGGGATGGGTGTTCGCTTCGACGACGGTCCCACACTCGAGACACTCGTAGGTCGACGCCGATTCGGGGTCGTTCTCGCCTTCGACGTCCTGGTCGTGAGGCATACGACGTACTTTTCGGTCCACGATCATATATTTCATGCAAGGATATTTAAGGCGAGTAGCCGCGACGGCGGTCACCGCAGATCGAGTTCTCGTTCCCACGTCCTGACCAGCGACGTCAGGACCCGGTTCGTCGGCACCTCGAGGCCCCGCTCGGCCGCCCGGTCGACCACGTAGCCGTTGATGGCGTCGATCTCGGTGTGCCGCTCGGCGCGGACGTCCTGGTGCATCGAGGACGTGTTCGCGGCCGTCTCGCTCGCGACAGACTCGAGTGCGGCGAGCGCCTCGCGGTTCGAGAGCCCGACGTCGCAGGCCCGTGCGACCCGCGCCGTCTCGCGGGCGGCGGCGCGGGACAGGTCAATCGCGTCGGCCTCGAGGATGGCCCCGTTTTCGGTCCGGGACAGTGCCGTGACGGGGTTGATACCGGCGTTGACGGCGAGTTTCTCCCAGAGGCGACGGGGCATGTCGTCGGCGACGGTCGTCTCGATCCCCGCGGCCGTGAACGCCTCGCCCGCTCGATCCGCGGCGGCCGCGGGGCCGCCGTCTCGAGCCCCCAGTACGACCTCGCCGACACCGGTACACGCTACGACGCCCGGTTCGCGCAAAATCGCGCCGTAGGTCGCCGTTGCCGCGAGTATCGGGGCCTCGAGCCGCGCGGCGAGCGTCTCCTCGTTTCCCATGCCGTTTTGCAGGGAGCAGACAACGTCGAACGAACCCGTCGCGAGCGCGTCGGCGGCGGCTGCGGTGTCGAACGATTTGACCGTCACGACGGCCAAGTCCGCCTCGAGCCCCGTTTCGTCGGTCGTCGCCGCTGGAGACACGTTGCACGGGAAGCCCGCCGCCTCTCCCTCGAGAGTCAATCCCGACTCGCGGACGGCCCGAGCGTTGGTCTCTCGGGCGACGAGCGTCACGTCGTGCTCGCGGGCGAGCAGCCCGCCGACGAGACTGCCGAGGCTTCCGGCCCCGAAGACGACGATCTCCATGGCTCGAGGTGGAACGAGCGGGCTGAAAACGGTTGCCGTCTGCGGGCCCGCTCAGTCCTCGGTCCAGTAGTAGAGGTTCTCTCGCTCGGTGCCACAGGACGGGCACTCGTCGGGGATGTCGCGGTCGAGTCGGCCCATTTCGCCGCACTCCCAGCAGCGCCACATCAGTTCGGCCTCGCCGAACTGCTGTCCCGAGCGGACGTGTTCGACGCTCATCCCTTCGATTCCGTCACGCAGGGTGACATAGAGTCCGTCCTCGTCAAATCCGCGGATCCGTCCGATCGTCTCGCCGTCCTCGGTGTAAACCGTCGTTCCGAACCCCAGTCGCGGCTGTTTTTCGGCCATGGCGTCTCACCGCCTACAGCTACGTCGTGCGAGGCGATAAACCCTAATACGCGATATGGAATAGGCCGCGGACGGCCTGGCGCAGTTCAGTCCTCGGTCCAGTACATCAGGTTCTCCCGCTCGGTGCCGCAGTTCGGGCACTCGTCGGGAAGTCCCGTGTCGATGTCGCCCATTTCGCCACACTCCATACAGCGCCACATCAGTTCGGCCTCGCCGAACTCATGGCCCGAGCGGGCGTGTTCGACGCTCAGCGCCTCGGCGCCCTCGCGCGTGGTGACGAAGAAACCGCTCCGCTCGAAGCCTCGAACCTTTCCGAGTTTGTTTCCGTCCTCATCGTAGACGACCTGCCCGAGGTTGAGGTCCAGAACCTCCTCGACGGCGTCTTCCTCGCCTTCTTTCGCCGGAGTTTCCCCAGTTTCGACCATGGGCGAACGGACGTCGGCAACGCGAATAAAGTCACAGCGCGCATTATGCAAGCGGCCACTCGAGGGCCGGTACCGACCGAGAACAGCCGCTCGACGAGCAGCACGGACGACGATCTGGAACTGTAAACCAGACGCGAGAAAACGGAATCAATGGAAGGTAATTCCCCCAGTAATAGAAAACAATATACATCCCCCGTATAGATAGCCGATGTATGGTAACCCACCACACACCAAAGCTGCCCGGCGGTCGGCGATCGGTCGGCCGGTGCGGTACCGACGGCGGGGGGGGCCGAGCGGTACTGACCGTTGCAAGGGAAAAGGTGGACAACAGTCGAGCACCTTCGGCGGACGTGTTGCTTCAGACGTCCGCGTTCGGTCATCAGTTCGATCGCTGTCTGACCGTCGTCTCGTCTACAAGCCATGCCGACGATAGCGCGAGGGTGAGGAGAGTATGACGGGGACCGGCGTTACGACCGTCGGTGACTGTCGGATCGCCTACCGGCGCGCGGGGACGAGCGGCCCCCCAGTCGTCCTCTGTCACGGCGCCGGGATCGACGACGCGACGGTCTCGTGGCGCCACGCCATCGACGCCCTCTCCGAGGACTACCGCGTCTACGCGATCGACTGGCCAGGGTACGGCCGCAGTACCGGCTCGGTCACCCACACGATCGAAACCTACGTCGACGTCCTCGACGGATTTCTCGAGTCGCTCCCCTACGAGCGGGTCTCGCTGGTCGGGATCTCGATGGGCGGGGGCGCGGCGCTCGGCTACGCCCTCGAGCGACCCGACCGGATCGAGCGACTGGCGCTCGTGGACAGCTACGGCCTGGGCGGACGACTGCCCAACGCCCTCCCGTGGAAGCTGTTGTCGCGGGTTCCCGGAATGACGGAGTTCGGCAAGATCGCCGCCGGAGCTACCACCGATAGCGTCAGACTGGTTCTCGATAGCCTCGTCGCCGATTCCAGCGCCCTCTCCGACGGGTTCGTCGAGGATGCCCGGGCGAAGCTGATGGAACCGGGCTCGATCCAGGCGTTCACGGAGTTTCAGGGGAACGAACTCTCCTACGACGGCCGCGTCGCGACGAACTTCGTCGACGACCTCGAGTCGCTGTCCGTCCCGACGCTGCTGAGCCACGGCGAGGACGATCCGCTGGTGCCCCTCGAGTGGTCGGTGCGGGCCGCGGACCGCATTCCGGACGCCAAACTCGACGTCATCGAGAACTGCGGCCACTGGGCGCCTCGAGAGCGCCCCGAGCGGTTCAACGAGAGTCTCCTGAACTGGCTCCCGGACCGCCGCTGTGCGCCGACGCCCGAGTATCCGCCGGCCGAGATGCCCGGGGTTACTCGAGTCGGCGATTAATCGGTTCCTTCGACTCACTACCGTTGGCCGGGAGTGGACTCCGAACAACGTGAGGAGTCCACGACTCGGGGAAGGGCAGGCGATTCACCGACACCGACCGCGAGAGAGCGCCGCAGGCGCTCTCGAGCGGGCCGACGACCGACCCGGAAAGCGCGGCGCTACGCGCCGCGTTGAGGCGAGCGGCATCGCCGCGAGCCAGGGGAGGGAGGAATGCTTTTCATCAAAGTTTTGCCGAGTGCGGTCGCTCCGCGACCGCACGCAGAGCAAAAGTTTGGGCTACATGAAATCTTCAATCCCGCTCTGCTTGTTCTTGTCGTTCTCGAAGATGCTCTCGAGCGAGCGCTCGAGCACTTCGAGCCGCTGTTTCGTGTAGTCGCGACAATCGTACTCGTCGGCGACCTGAATCGCGGTCTGCATGTACTTGTTCACGGAGCCCTTGTGGACGGTGAGGTTGACGCGGCCGCCGCATTCGCGACAGTCGCCGGTCAGGGGCATCCGACGGAACTTCTCGCCGCAGTCGAGACAGCGAGTCTCCTGTCGGGAGAAGGCTCGCAGGTTCCCGATCAGGTCCGGCAGGAAGTGGTATTCGATGACCCGCTCGGCGACGTCGGTCTCGTCGACGGCCTCGAGTTTCCGCGAGAGCTCGAGCTGGGCGTCCATCTTGTCCATCATCGAGCCCAGCGTCTTGTACGCCGAGAGGTCGGGCCCCATCGCGATGTCGGTGGTGTCGTGGGTGTGCTCGAAACCGGTATACTCGGTGTCGGTGCCCAGGGTGTCCTCGGCGATTTCGACGTCGACGTCCTCCGGGTCGGCCTGCTCGCGGGTCGCGAGGAAGAACTCGCGGGGGTACTGCGAGACGACATCCATGTTGTGGGCCTCGTCGTCAATTTCGGAGGGATCGATGCGGGAGGACATGACGAGGGGGGCGTCCATCTTCCCCCCGCGCTGGTCGGGCAGGAAAGACTTGCTGAAGTTGAGAAGTCCGTCGAGGAGGAGCATCACGCAGTCCTCGTCACCGTCGCAGTTGCGCCGCTTCGCGGCGTGGAAGTACGGATGAGCGTATCCGACTGCCGCGCTCGTGAAGCCGATAACTCTCCCGACAGTTGCCGCGCTCGTGTGAGGAGCCATCCCGAACACCAGCTCTCCGACCAGTTCCTGCCGATCCTCGAACTCGTAGAACGGCTCGAGGCCGTAGTACTGCTCCAGCAGGTCGTCGATAAAGTCGGCCGTTTGCAGCATGTGCTCGGCGGCGCCGTTCGAGAGGACGATGTCCTGGACCTTCAGCTCCACGAGCTGGTCCTCGTGGGTCAGCGGCTCGCCGTGGATATCCTCCTCGTAGCCAAGCGCCTGCAGCTGGCCGACGTCGATATCGAGTTCGCTGGCGCGGACGGACGTGACCGGGAGGTCGGTCATGTCGTAGCGGACGGTGCCGTCCTTGAACGCCGAGACGTCGTGTTTCGCGCGCAGGATCCCCTTCTCGATGGGTTCGGGGATCTTGTTCGTCGAGGACAGCCCCTTGACGCCTTTCAGGATCTCGAAGGCGTTCTCGCGTTCGCCGACCGACTCGAGGGCCGAGCGGAACTCGTCGTTGACGTCGATCTCGCGGACCTCGACGCAGGTGCCTTCGCGCTCACAGCGGTCGCACTCCACGCGGCCGGCGTCGTCGGGCTCGAGGGACTCGTCGCAGTCGGGACAGCGGTAGTCGGGTTCGGTCCGCGCGTCGCACTCCGGACAGCGGTTCTTGAACGTCTCCGTCGCACAGTCGGGACAGCGCTGGCGGCCGACCTGGAGTTCGACGACGCCGGGGGTGTCGGACATCGTCTCGGCGTGTTTAGCGGCGTCGGCGACATTGCGCTGTGCGCCGCCGGCCTCGCCGATCGGGAACAGCGTGTGCACGGGCGGGCTGAGGTCGCGGCTCTCGGATTTCTCCGGGCGTCCCATTCGGTTGCCGATCCGCGTGGGGGCGCGTTCCCGAACCTGGAAGGGGGCGACCTCGTTGACCGCCTCGATGGCGTTGGCGCCGTCGGGTTCGTCCTCGCGGCCCCAGTTGCGGGCGCGGTCGGAGAGGTCCTCGTCGCTCCAGGTGCGCTCGAGTTCGATGCTGGGTTCCGCTTCCTCCGCTCGCTCGTCCGGGTCGACGTCGGGTTCGAGCGCCGCGCCGTCGGCGACGGCCCGCCGCGGTTCGTAGCCGACGGTGCGGGCGAACGGCCGCCAGTCGTCGACTTCGATGCGGTCCTCGCCGTCGCGCTGGCGGTGCTCGATGACGATCGTCTCGAGGGCGTCGGCCACGGCGTTGTCGTGCTCGAGGACGAGGATGCTGTCGTCCCCGTTTCCGTTCACGCTGCCGTCGCCGTCCTGCTCGATCCGGCCGTCGGCGACCGCCGCCGCGAGGTCGCAGAAGGCGTCGACGGAGATGTCGTGCCAGAGGTAGGTGTACTCGGGATGGAGCGGCGCGTCGTACTCGATGGCCCACTCCACTGCCTCCTCGGGGTCGGGGAACTCGAGATCGATCCGCGGGTCGTCCTCGAGGGCTTGCACGTCGGCGCCGGCGGCCGCTAAGTCCTGGACCCACCACTCGTAGGTGTAGGAGGCGGGCGCGAGCGGGTGGTTGTTCTCGACGAACTCGCCGTAGTTGACCAGGTACTCGCCCAGGTCCAGAATCTTCTCGACGCCGTTTCTGATCTCGAGGGCGTCCTCGGGGTCGTCGATCCGGCGGACGTCGCCGTTGGCCAGTTTGACCGTCGGCCCCTCGATGGAGTCGACGGGGACGACCCCCGCCGCCTTGCCGGGGCGCTCGGTCTTGATCTGGGTGCCGGTCGCGAGGAAGTCGTCGACGAGGTGCATCGCGGCGGGGTGGACACCGGCGGTCGCGAACCCGTGATTGCGTGCGCGACCGTAGCGCAGTCGGAACCCGCCTTCCGCGCAGGGGTGTGAGAAGACGGGGCGGCCGGCGATCAGGTCCCGGAGGAACTTCGTGGACTCGTCGACGCGCGGGGGACCCTGCGGTTCGTCGGCGTCGTCGCCGTCCGCGGGGTCCTCGCCCTCGCTCTCGTCGTCAGCGGCCTCATCCTCGTCGGCGTCGTCCTCGCCGTCCCCTTCGTCGGCCGCGTCGTCGTAGTAGGTGCCGTCGATCAGGTCCTGGAGCCACGGCCAGTCGATCTCGTCCAGGTTGCGGGTGTAGCGCTGGATCTTCGGCGCCTTGAGCGCGATCCCCTCGGCCATGACCAGACACATCCCGCCGCGGGCGCTGTTGGTGTCGACCCGCTCTAAGTCGCGAAAGCCCGAGACCTCCTCGTCGCCGGTGGCCTCGCCGTCCAGCATGATCGGCATGTGCTTGGCGATGAACTTCGTCTCCTTGTCCTTGGGCGTGTACTGGAGGCCCGTCTCCTTGTCGTAGAGGGCGATCTCCTCGGCGTAGCGCTCGATCTCCTCGTCGCGGGCGTTGAACTGCTCGATGCCCACGAGCGCGCGGGTGTAGTCGGCCACGAGCACGGAGAGGGCCTGCGCGGTCCCGCCAGCCGACCGGATCGGGCCGGCATAGTAGACGTTGACGAACTCCGTCCCGTCGTCGTTTTCGAGGATTTCGACCTTGTCGATCCCCTCGATGGGGGCGGCGACGACCCCTTCGGTCAGCAGGGCGACCGCGGTGCGGACCGCGCCCTCGACCTTCCCGGCCCTGGACTCGTAGTCGCCGACCCGGCCCTCGGCGAAGTCCTCGGCGAGTTCGAGCGCCGCCTCCTCACGGCTCATCTCTCCCTCGAGTTCGCGGACGCGTTCGGCGACGCCATCGATTCCAAGGATGTTCTCGACGCGGTCGGCCATGTCTCGCGCGGTCGGAATCTCGACCTCGGGTTTCGGATCGGCGCCGCGTTCCTTGGCCCGTTTGGCGACGTCGAAGGCCTCGTCCAATCGGGACTCGAGGCGCTCGAAGTACCGTTCGTCTACCTCGCGCATGTCAGAGCCACAGGTCCAGATCGGTGGTTTCGTCGTGTTCGCGCTCGAGTTCGTCCGCGAAGACGCGCATGTAGACCTCGCCGGCCCAGACCGTCGCCTCGTTCAGGTGGCCGGAATACGTCGTCCCCTCGTCGTCCGAGAGGACGGCGTGGGTGTGGGCAAATCGGTCTCCGCCGAGCCACGAGACGTTCCCCACGCAGGTCGCGACCTCGAGCGGTTCGTCGAACTCGATTGGGTAGTACTCGCACTCGTCCTGATCGTAAAACCAGAGTTCCGCGTCCTGCACCGCGCCGAGGGCGGTAAACCAGGCTGCGTCGGCGTCGACCTCGCCCGCGAGCGACTCGATCTCGGCCCGCCAGTCGGCGCCGTGCTCGAGGCGAGCGACGTACTCGTCCGTCGTCTCGACGGTGCGGTAGTTCATATCCCACATCTGTATCTGCCGATAGAAAAAGCTCTCCGGTTGGCTACCAAGGTGCGGTCCCTGCCGAGTCGCCAGCAGGGGACACTACCCCCGCGGGAGATTGACGACGACAACGACGAGAGAGTGGCGACTGCGCACAGTATCGAAGGTCTATGAACACGATGGTGCTTGCATGTCCAATAATCGTCTATACCGCCCAGACATTCTCATGAGGCCTTATTTCCGTATATCATTGGACATTATTTTCCGAGACGATATGTGATGCGGCAAAAACTATATCTGGTTCGTGATAGCATATCATATGCTATGGTGCAACGTAGCTCAGCAGTAACTCGACGGCGGCTCCTCGCCTCAGGTGTTGCCGTCTCCGCGGCAGCGGTCGCAGGGTGCATCGGTGGGGGTGATGGCGACGGCGACGCCTTCCATTTCACGCAAGAGCAATCACGGGAGGATCAGTTCGACCCCGTCGTTTCGAACGACGTCTACAGCTTCCAAGTGATCAACCACGTCTTCGACGGACTCTACGAGTTCGGCGAGGACCTCAAGCTCCAGCCGAAGATCGCGACGGGCGAACCGACCGTCGAGCGCGAGGGGACGCGCTATATCTTCGAGATCGAGGAGGCGGCCGAGTTCCACAACGGTGACGACGTGACCGCCTCGGACGTCGCCTATTCGTTTACCGCCCCCGTCGAGGAGGAGACGGAGAACGCCGCCGAGTACGACATGATCGAGAGCACCGAGGTCATCGACGACTACCAGTTGCAGGTCGACCTCGGCGAGGAACCGTACGGCCCGTTCGAACTCCAGACGATGGGCGTGACGGTGGTGCCCGAAAGCGTCCGGTCTGAGGATTCCGAGGCGTTCAACAGGGAGCCGGTGGGGAGCGGTCCGTTCACCTTCGAAGAACTCGAGGGCGATTACGTCGAAATCGCGCGGTGGGACGACTACTGGGACGATCTGGAGCCGAACTTGGAGCGAGTCCGGTTCGTGGCCCACGACGACTCGGCGGGGCGGGTCTCGGACATCCGGGCCGAGAACACCGACGTGATCGCGGGCGTTCCGAACGACGACTGGGACGTCCTCGAGAACGAGCAGGGGGTGAACCTCCACTCGGCCGAGAGTGCCACGTACATGTACATGGCGTTCAACTGCAACGAGGGGCCCACGACCAGCCCAGAGGTCCGCCGGGGGATCGCCTACTCGTTCTCGATGGAGGATTTCATCGAGTCCAACGCCGCGAACGTGACCTCGCCGATGTACAGCCCGATTCCGCCGGTCGTCAACGAGGTCTGGGGATTCCCCGAAGACGAGTACCAGGAGCTCCTGCCGGGGTACGATCCCGACGAGGCCCAGTCGCTGTTAGACGAGCACGCGCCCGACGACTTCGCGCCGACGATCATCACGCCGGAGGGGATCCGCGCGCAACTCGCCGAACGGATCGCCACGCGGCTCGACGAGATCGGCTACGGGGCCGACGTCCAGCAGCTCGACTTCTCGACGCTCGTGGACACCTACACCACGGGCAACGCGGACGACTACAACATGTACCTGCTGGGGTGGAGCGGCGGTCCCGATCCGGACTTCTACCTCTACTCGCTGTTCCACGAGAGCCAGGAAGAGCTCAATCAGGGCCACTTCTACGAGGGTAGCGACGGCTTCCACGAGGGACTGGCACAGGCGCGTAACATGGCCGATCAGGAGGGGCGCTACGAGATTTACGAGCCGATCATCCGGGAGATCGTCGAGCAACTGCCGGCGCTACCCGCGTTCACGCAGGACAACACGATGGCCTCGCGCGACTATGTGCAGGATCTGCAGGCCCATCCGGACGCCACGTACAACCCGACCTTCGTCTCGGACTACGCGAACGTCTCGGTCGAGTGAGCGCGCCGGCTCGCAGGACGCGTTCGGTGCTGTCGACCGATTTCCCGGCGGTCCGCGCGACCGCCGTCCCGCGCCACCGCCGGCACCGGCGCAGCGACGAGACCACCATCAACCCGCGGACCAATGAAACTACTCAAGTACACGACATACAGGATCCTACAGGCGATCCCCGTCCTGATCGGGATCTCCGTCATCACGTTCCTGCTGGCGAACCTGGGCCCGGGCGATCCCGTCAGCCTCATGCTCCAGGGACAGGAGCACACCGAAGCACAGGTCAGAGCGATCGAACAGCGGTACGGACTGGACCAGCCGTTACACGAGCGGTACGTGACGTACATGGCCGGCCTGTTGCAGGGCGACTTCGGCCGGAGCATCTACTACCGGCGCCCGGTCGCGGACCTAATGCTGGAGCGGGTCGGTCCGACCCTGTTGTTGGTCCTGTCCGCGTACGCGTTCGCCCTCGTGACGGCGATCCCGCTCGGCATCATCGCCGCGAACAAGCGCAACGAACCGACCGATCACGTCTCGCGGATCGTCGCCCTCTTCGGCGTCAGCACGCCGTCGTTCTGGATCGGGATCGTCCTGATCCTGATCTTCGCAGTCAAACTCGGCTGGTTCCCCTCGAGCGGGCTCGTCTATCCCTGGCGATCGCCCGATTCCGTTCGAGGAATCAGCAGCTACCCGGAGCTGTACTACGAGACGCTCAGGCACCTGCTGTTGCCGATGATCGCGCTGGGGACACTCCAGATGGCGACGATCATGCGCGTCGAGCGCACCCAGATGATCGAGTCGCTGCAGGGCGAGTACGTCAAGCTGGCCCGCGCCTACGGCGTGCCCGAGCGGACGATCCTGCGAAAGCACGCCTTCAACGTGGCCCAGCTGCCGATCATCACGATCGTCGGGCTGAACCTGTCGACGGCGATCGGCGGCGCGGTGCTGGTCGAAACGGTATTCAACATCAACGGTATGGGTCGGCTATTCGTCGACGCGATCGCCCAGAACGACTACCAGCTCGTGATGGGGATCACGATGATGCTCGGGTTCCTGTTCGTGATCGGCGTCATCATCACCGACATTTCCTACGCGTACGTCGACCCGCGCGTCACCTACGGAGAGAGTGAATAAGCATGGCAGTTGGCGAATCACAGATCGAAGGCGGCTCTGAATCGGTCGCGGAGGACGAAGAAGTCGAAGCGCGCGTCGGCTGGCGGTACACCGTCGCGCAGGTCAAACGGGACACGACGGCCCGCTGGGGGCTGTACATCGTCTCGTTCGTGCTGTTCGTCGCGGTGTACGCCCTGATCGATAGCAACCTCTCGCTGCTCACGTTCGGACTGCTGTCGGACTTTACCTTCGCGCGGGCGATCCCGATCTTCGACCACCCCACCCACATCCCGGCGCCGGGCGAAGGCCAGGCGCACGTGCCGCCGTACTTCCCGCTCGCGGAGCAGTCGTGGAACCCGCTGCCGGCGGGCGGCACCCTCGAGCACCCGCTCGGAACCGACCGCGCCGGTCGGGACTACTTCACGCGGATCGTCTACGGCACCCAGGTGTCGGTGTTCGTCGGGCTGATATCGGCCTTTATCGGACTGCTCGGCGGAACGCTCATCGGCGCCGTCGCCGGCTACTACGGCGGCCGCATCGACGACGTCCTGATGCGGGCCGTCGAAACGGTCTACTCGATCCCGCCGCTGATCCTCATCATCGTCTTCACCGTCTTCGTCGGCGGGGCGAACATCTGGTACGCGGTGCTGGGCGTCGGGATCACGTTCATCCCGGTGTTCGCGCGCATCATCCGGAGCCGGGTCCTGAGCATCCGCGAGATGGACTACATCGAGGCGGCGCGGGCGGCGGGGGTCAGGGATCGCAACATCATCCTCAGACACGTCATTCCGAACAGCTTCGCGCCGGTGCTGGTGTACGCGACGCTGCAAATCGGCGTGACGATCCTCATCGTTGCCGGTCTCTCGTTTCTCGGCTACGGCGCCCAGCCCCCGACGCCGGACTGGGGCGCGATGCTCAGGACCGCCCACGGCTACATGCACTCGAACGTCTGGCTGTCGATCTGGCCGGGAATCGCGATCATGATCACCATCATGGGCTTCAACCTGTTCGGCGATGGCTTACAGGACGCCCTCGACCCGCGGATCAACGACTAACATGAGCTCCGAACCACTCCTTCGCGTCGAGAACCTCAAGACGCAGTTCTTCACGGAAACCGGTACAGTGCGCGCAGTCGACGGGATCTCCTTCGAGGTCCACGAGGGCGAGATCGTCGGCCTCGTCGGCGAGAGCGGCGCCGGCAAGTCGGTCGCCTCGATGAGCCTGCTGCGGCTCGTCGAGGATCCCGGCGAGATCGTCGCCGGCGAGATCACCTACAAGGGCGAGACGATCTTCGGCCTCGAGGAGGGGCCGAACGGCGAACTCCGGGAGCGCGACGACGTGCTCTCGAACGAGGAGATCCGGACCCGGATCCGGGGCAACGAGATCGCGGTGATCTTCCAGGATCCGATGGAGTCGCTCAACCCTGTCTTCACGGTGGGTGGACAGCTCCGGGAGTTCATCGAACTCAACCGCGGCCTCGGAGAGGACGAGGCGAAAGCGGAGGCGATCGACATGCTTCGGGAGGTCGGTATCCCCGATCCCGAGCAGCGCTACGAGGAGTACCCCCACCAGTTCTCCGGGGGAATGCGCCAGCGCGTGCTCATCGCGATGGCTCTGGCCTGCGAGCCAAGCCTCATCATCGCCGACGAGCCGACGACGGCGCTCGACGTCACCGTGGAGGGCCAGATCCTCGATCTGGTCGACGAGCTCCAGGCGAAGTACGGGACGAGTTTTATCTGGGTCACCCACGATCTGGGCGTCGTCGCGGAGATTTGCGACCGCGTGAACGTCATGTACCTCGGCGAGATCATCGAACAGGCCGCCGTCGACGACCTCTTCTACGACACTAAACACCCCTACACGGATGCCCTGCTCGACTCGATGCCGCGCCCCGACCGGACCGTCGGCGACCTCGAGCCCATCGAGGGCGTGATGCCCGAAGCGATCGACCCGCCCTCGGGCTGTCGGTTCCACCCGCGCTGTCCCCACGCGCGGGAGGTGTGCAAGCGGGTCCACCCCGAGCCGAAGATCGTCGCGGGCGACGGCGAACCCCACCGGGCGGCCTGCGTGAAACACGACGTCTTCGACGTGGGCTACGACGAGAGTCCGCCGCTCGAGGACCGCGAACCGACGCCGAGCGGGGAGGATTCCGTCGACACTGACTCCGAGTCCGGCCTCGCCCCGAACCCGACGGCCGACGACGGAGGTGAGCGCCGTGAGTAGCGACCTCCGGTTGGGCGACGACAGCGGCTACGAGGGCGACGGCCCGCTGCTCGAACTCGACGCCGTCTCGAAGCACTTCGCCCAAGAGTCAGGGCTGTTCGCGGGGCTGCAGTTCGAGCCCGATCAGTTCCCGCCGATCAGCATGGATCCCGGGACGGTGCAAGCGGTCGACGACGTCTCGCTCGAGATCCAACCCGGGGAGACCCTCGGACTCGTCGGCGAGTCCGGCTGCGGGAAGAGCACGCTCGGGCGGACGATCCTGCGCCTGCTCGAGCCGACCGAGGGGGACATCTACTTCAAGGGCCGGAACCTGGCCGACCTCGGCGGCGAGGAGCTGCGGCGCATGCGCTCGGACATGCAGATGATCTTCCAGGACCCCCAGTCGTCGCTCGACCCCCGTATGAAGGTAGGCCAGATCATCGAGGAGCCGATGCGAGCCCACGACATGTTAGACGACGAGGGCCGAGAGGCGCGGGCGAAGGAACTGCTCGAGAAGGTCGGGCTCGACCCGCGCCACTACAACCGCCACCCTCACGCATTCTCGGGGGGCCAGCGCCAGCGGATCAACCTCGCGCGGGCGCTGTCGGTCGACCCCGACTTCGTGGTCTGTGACGAACCCGTCTCCGCGCTCGACGTCTCCATTCAGGCCCAGGTGATGAACACGATGGACGAACTCCAGGAGGAGTTCGGCCTGACCTACCTCTTCATCGCCCACGACCTCTCGGTCATCCGCTACGTCTCCGACCGCGTGGCGGTGATGTACCTGGGCCACATGGTCGAGGTCGCCGAGAAGGAGGAGCTGTTCGAGAATCCCCAACACCCCTACACGAAGGCGTTGCTCGAGTCCATTCCCGTCCCGGATCCGCGGGAGTCGGGCGTCCGCGGCGTCCTTGAGGGGGAGGTGCCGAGCCCGCAGGATCCGCCCTCCGGCTGTCGGTTCCGAACGCGGTGTCCGCGGCTGATCGCGCCGGCGGAGTACGACCTGACCGACGAGGAGTGGGCCCACACCCGCGCGTTCATGCGGGCGGTCAAACGCCGGACCTTCGAGGCGATGTCGGCCGACGAGATCCGCCGAGAGTTCTTCGGCGGCCAACCGCCCGGCGGCGAGGCCGGCGAAACCGTCACCGAGGCGATCGACCGGATCGCGACCGACCGCGGCGACGCGGTCGACGAGGACGACTGGGACGAAGCGAGTTCCCTCTTGCTCGAGTCGTTTGCCGAGCAGAGTATCTGCGCTCGGGAGCGGCCCGCGTACCAACTCGAGTCGACCGTTGGCTCAGGCGAACACTTCGCCGCATGTCACCTTCATCGCTGACCGCTCGCGCCGATACCACCGACCTATCTTATTTTATACCTTTGTGAATCATCCTCTAGGTCTGGTCATACCTATTGGTAAATCACCCAAATTCACGATCTAGAGGTTCTAAGTCACTCGTTCGATCGATAGGAAGATCTCCGCTCGTTACCGCCGCACCCACACGATCTTTCATTTCGAAAATACTTATATGCGCCCCATGCTTCTTTACTCGTGTATGAGTAAGATACTCGCCACCGTCACGGCAAGCACGCAGCGACTGGCAAAGGCCCGACGAACGATCCGCCACTCCCCCGACTTCGGCGACGATGCGTCGACGAACGAGGACGGTACGCCCACGACGCGTATCCCGACCGGTGGGTTCCTCACCGGGTGAGGACGATCGCGATGCTCTCCGTCCGCGATCTCGACCCCTCTCCTTCCACTCGAGACTAACTTCGTAGCGATCGCGTCGAGTGCAGTCGTCGGCCTCCCCTGGCTCGACAGTCGTTCGCAGGGAGTTCTACCGTTCGACCTCGTCCCGCAACCGTCGTTCGACTCCCGTTTCGGTTCCACTCGAAGCGACCGTTCTAGCCACCTGCTACAACCCCACAGAGTGGGTGAAACCACTTTGATAGCCGGTGGTGTAGCGGGCGGTATGGAACTTCGACCGGCCACCCTCGAGGATCGTTCGGAGATCAGGAGCGTCGCTCGCGACACCTGGCACGAAACGTACGACGAACTCGAGTCCCACGCGATCGACGAGACGATCGACGACTGGTACGGCGACGAGCGACTCGAGCAGGCGCTGTCAAAACCGGGGACGGCGTTTCTCGTCGCCGAAGCCGACGGCGAGGTGGTCGGCTTCACCCACGGCGTCGTCAGCGAGGCGGAAGGCGACGTCCTCCGGATGGCGGTCCACCCGGACCACCAAGGACGGGGGATCGGGACGGCGCTACACGAGCGGCTCTGCGAGGACTTGCAGGACTTCAACATGGAGCGAATGCGGGCGATGGACCTCGCTTCCAACGAGGGCGGCCGGCGGTTCTACGAGGAACAGGGATTCGAGCGAACCGGCGAGGACACGGTCGAGATTGGCGGCGAGGAGCGCCGGGAGGTCGTCTACACGCTCGATCTCTGACCGTCGGGCTCCCGGCGATCGAATCGACCGACCGAGTCATACTCGAGCGATTGTTCTCGAGATGCCGCACCGATCGCTGACTGGTCGCTGACAACCGCTATTACTGGAGATTTGTGGCGCCGGCGAACGCAGCGTGGCCGACGCTCTCCGTAGCAGCGATCGCTCGACCGTGGCCACATCGACCGGCAAGGGCCACCAGCAACTATATATCGCATGCTGCTAAACCTATGTTTAGAGATGTCTAATCTTCTGTCGGTCCCCTCACAAACGGCGGGTGAGGTGTCGTGAACGAACTGCTGACCGTCCTCCTCGAGTCGCTGCGGGACGGCTACGTGCAAGTGAGCGCGTTCGTCGCGGTAACGGTGCTTGCGTTCGGACTGATCCAGTACCGAACCGACGGCGCCGCGCTCGCGGCGATCGAAGACAACGAGCGGCTCCAGGTCCTGTTCGGGGGCATCCTCGGGCTGACCCCCGGCTGCGGCGGCGCGATCGTCGTCATGCCGCTGTACGTCCGCGGCACGGTCAGCTTCGGGACCGTCGTCGCGACGCTCGGAGCGACCGCGGGCGACTCGGCGTTCGTCATCCTCGCGCTCGCCCCCGAAGCCGCGCTGTACGCCTACGCCATCGCCTTCGCGGCGTCGGTCGCGACGGGCTACCTCGTCGACTCCGTCGGGCTGGGCGTCACTCGAGTCGACAACGCCGTCGCGAAGCTCTCGCCGGCGATGGCCGACGGCGGCACCGTCGTCAACGGCGGCGTCGGACCGAACCCCGCCCACGACTACGGCGGACCGTCGCCGGCGTGTGCGCACGACGCGGGTCCGGATCGACACTCTCGGGTTCTCACCCCGCTCTCCCATCTCGCGCACGTCCTGTGGTGGATCGCGGCCGTCGCGGGGCTCGTCCTCGGGAGTCTCTACCTGCTCCGCGGCGGTCCCGAGGTCCCGCTGACGGCCGGCCTCGGCTTCGACGGCCTCTTCACCGTCGTCGGCATCATCGGCGCGGTGCTGTCGCTGTACCTCTACGCGGTCGGCCGCCACTACGTCGGCGAAGGGGAGATCGCCCGGGCGCGGGACTCCTTCGGCTCGGTGTACGACACGCTCACCCACGCGGCGATGGAGACGAGTTTCGTCACCGTCTGGGTGCTCGTGGCCTTCCTCATCTACGAGTACGCCGTCCTCCTGACGGGGATCGACGTCACGACCGTCGCCTCGGCGGCCGGGGTGCTCGCCCCGATCGGCGGCGCCGTCGTCGGCCTCATTCCGGGTTGCGGCCCGCAGATTCTGCTGGCCAGCGTCTACGCCGAGGGCGGCCTGCCGTTTTCGGCACTGACCGCCAACGCGATCGCCCAGGACGGCGACGCCCTGTTCCCGCTGCTGGCCGTCGACGCCAAAGCGGCGATCGTCGCCACGATCTACAACTTCCTGCCCGCGGTCGTCGTCGGCGTCGCGCTGCACCTGCTGTGGGCGCCCGTCTTCGGGATGGCGGAGTTCGGGTTCGGCGTGCTCTGATCGTCACTCGAACGCCGCGAGGCGACCGCGGTCCGTTCCGACGAGACGGACCGTCGGCTAGACGAGGATCGGCTCCACACGAAAAATTACTACACTGAGCCTCTGACAGCGTACGCGCCCTCGAGTTGGCTATCTGCGGTCTCGTTCGCCACGATCTACAATTCCTATCCGCCGTCGTCGGCGTCGCGCTCCACCTGCTGTGGGGCCTGTCTTCGGGGTGGCGAAACTCGGATTTAGCGTGCTCTAAACAACGAATAGAGACTATAGAGAGATCAGAGTGTGTTTTCTTCGTTACATTATTAGTATCTTTATTTATTTCGCACAGCTGTCGTTGAATATCGGCGGAAGTCCCAACTAGACAACTCAGTCCTATATCAGATCAATCATCAACTAGTGAGTCATGTAGCGTGAAAACATCATATCCGATCCCCTTCTTTCGAAGTTTTGTAGAAACGTGTTCGAATTGATCGCCACGTCTCCCAGGATCTTTTCCATTTTTCGATTGGAATATTTCTAAGAGTAAATCTTCGAAAGAGTTTCTCAGTTCGCATGTGTCTATTTGCGTACTGTGCGCGTTGGTGCTGAGGCGACAGGTATCGTCGTGGAAGGTGAATTCCAACGTTGACGTGTACACAGGGATGACCCCGTCTTTTTCGTGGTAGATGTGTCCATACGCTCGCAGCAGTTCCTCAAGTGACGCATTAAACGTAATAGATTTTGTCGGCGTCTGCACCACGAATCGCAGACTATCGGGTAGACCGGTCACTTTCCAGCCGCCATATTCATTTTTCAATTCAAATTTGATCATGGCGTGTCCAGTTCTGGAATTGGCTCTGCTTGTTCATCGATATCGACATCTTCAATGATCTCATTCCCTTCGTTAGGTGGATGAATACGTCTCTTCGAGCGATCCGTTACGATTCGTCCGATTCGGCGTATTCGAGTTTAGCTTCAATGCGGGAGGGAAAGTCCAGAGAGGGAAGTTCTTCAGCGATATCTATTCCGTTCTCTGATAAGTACGACTGCACTGCCCAGTGTGCGTAGTCGAACTCCTGCTCCATATCCCACGAGAGGAACTCACTCTGTGAGTGGTTCTCGTACGTTTCGAGGGCCATTCGGTAATAGTCCGCAGTTCGTTCGGAGCGGGTGAGTAAATAGGCGTCACCGATCCACTCATAATATAGCCCTTGAAGAATTCGGTCCGCTCGAGAGTCAGCGTCGACAGCACGCTCGATCAATGTCACGACGACGTCACGAATCGCCGTTGCACGCGTCTGGTTGCCTGCACGTGCGTCTGCGCTGATGGCTCTAAGCAGCGTCGTGAATCCGACTCGGTACTTCGTTCCGAACTCGAAATCTGCATCATTCAGTTTGGAGAATCCCGCGTCGGTGTAGAGCACCGCCGCCGAGGCTAACTCGCCCTTTTGCTCGAGAGACAATGCCTGATCGTATGCAGAGCTCATGGATGTTGCTCAGAACTCCTCGGTCGGCGGCGCGATCCCCTCGTCCTCGCCACTGCCTCCGAGTTCGAACTCTTCTCGGACCTCCCGAATCCGGTCGCGGATGTCCGCCGCCAGTTCGAACTCGAGGTTGCTCGCCGCTTCGTCCATGCGATCCTCGAGTTCGGCGACGTAGCGTTCGGCCTCCTCCTCGTCTTCGATCTCGCGGCCCGAGACCTGCGTGGTCTCGGTCTTGCTGCCGGGGAGGTTCGTCTCCCCGACTTCCTTCTGGATCGTCGTCGGTTCGAAGCCGTGTTCCTCGTTGTACTCCTGTTGGATCCGGCGGCGACGCTGGGTTTCCTCGATCGCCGACTCCATGGCGTTCGAGGGGTCGTCGGCGTAGAGGACGACCTCGCCGTTGACGTTTCGCGCCGCCCGACCCATCGTCTGGACGAGCGTCGTTTCGCTGCGGAGGAAGCCTTCCTGATCGGCGTCGAGAATCGCCACCAGCGAGACCTCGGGGATGTCCAGCCCCTCCCGCAGGAGGTTGATCCCGACGAGGACGTCGATCTCGCCCAGACGCAGCGAGCGGATGATCTCGTGGCGCTCGAGGGTGTCGGTCTCGTCGTGCATGTACGCGACGTCGACGCCGGCCTCCTCCAAGTACTCGGTCAGGTCCTCGGCCATCCGCTTGGTGAGGGTGGTGACGAGGGTCCGTTCGTCACGCTCGATGCGCTCGTCGATGCGGTCCATCAGGTCGTCGATCTGGCCGCTGGCCGGCGAGACCTCGATCTCGGGGTCGACGAGGTGGGTGGGTCGAACGATCTGTTCGACGATCTGGTCGCTTTCCTCGCGCTCGTAGTCGCCCGGCGTCGCCGAGACGTACAGCGTCTGGTTGGTCTTCTCCTGGAACTCCTCGAACGTGAGCGGCCGGTTGTCGTAGGCCGTCGGGAGTCGGAAGCCGTTCTCGACCAGCGAGTCCTTACGCGACTTGTCGCCGGCGTACTGCCCGCGAACCTGGGGCAGCGTGACGTGGGATTCGTCGACGACGGTAAGGAAATCGTCCGGAAAGTAGTCCAGCAGCGTGTAGGGCGCCTCGCCGGACTCCCGATCCGACAGGTAGACCGAGTAGTTCTCGATGCCCGAACAGTAGCCCGTCTCCTGCATCATCTCGAGGTCGAAGCTCGTCCGCTCCTCGATGCGCTGGGCGGCGATCATGTCACCCGTGCGCTCGAAGTAAGAGATTCGCGAGTCCAGATCGTTCCGGATCTCGTCCATCGCCTCCTCGAGAGTCGTCTCCGGGATCGAGTAGTGCTCCGCGGGGTGGACGAGGACGGCCTGCTGGTCGCCCTGGGTCTTCCCCTCGAGTGGGTCGACCTTGACCATGCGGTCGATCTCGTCGCCCCAGAGCTCCACGCGGACGGCGTAGCGGCCGTACATCGGGTAGATCTCGACGGTGTCGCCCCGCACGCGGAAGGTGCCCTGCGTGAAGTCGACGTCGTTGCGCTCGTAGTTCAGGTCGACGAGCCGCTTCAAGAGCTCGTCGCGGCCGATCTCCTCGCCGACCTCGAGTCGCAGGGACATGTCGACGTAGTTGCGCGGATCACCGAGGCCGTAGATCGCCGAGACCGAAGCGACGACGATGACGTCCTCGCGGGTCAGCAGCGAGCGCGTCGCGGAGTGGCGCAGCCGATCGATCTCGTCGTTGATCGAGGCGTCCTTGTCGATGTAGGTGTCGCTCTGCTCGACGTAGGCCTCGGGTTGGTAGTAGTCGTAATAGGAGACGAAGTACTCGACGGCGTTCTCGGGGAACAGGTTCCGGAACTCCTCGTAGAGCTGGGCCGCCAGCGTCTTGTTGTGGGCGATCACCAGCGTCGGCTTCTGGATTTCCTCGATCAGCCACGAGACGGTGTTCGTCTTCCCGGAGCCGGTCACCCCGAGCAGGGTCTGTCTGTCCATCCCCTGTCGGAACCCCTCGGCTAACTGCTCGATCGCCTCGGGCTGGTCACCCGCGGGCTCGAAGGGCGCGTCGACCGTAAACGGCCGATCGACGTCGGGACGATCCGGCTGGAGGGGGCCTCGAGAATCGGAGTCGCTCATTAACGGGATCAGGGCCTCGAGCTACTTTACGCGCTCGCATTACGCGACGCGCGAACGCGGGCGGAGGCGACGACGGACGAGACTCAGTCCGCGTGCTCTCTCTGGGCTTGGGCGGTCCCGAGACCGATCGCCGCTCGCGTGGTTATCACGGTCCGCTCGAGGAGCTCGCGGACGCTGTCGCGTCGCCGGAGGAATAAGGCGAGCCCGAGCAGGACGTACACGGCAGTGTAGCCGTAGAGGACGCTCATGCTGAGGTCCGTCACGACCGGCTCGGAGTACGTCCGGATGACGTAGAACTCCGCGAGGACCTGCGTTCCGAACAGTCCGAGCAACGCGAGCGCCTCGCGGGTGCTGATCTCGAAGTTCGTCAGGATGGCGATCGCGAAGAAGCTCTGGGCCGCGGTGATCCAGATCTCTGCGACCTGCTTCGAATCGAACGGGAGCGTCCCGACGTGCCCGGCGGAGATCGAGTAGACGACCGCGAGCGTCCCGATGAGAAGCGTCCACTGATTGAGCTTCGAGGAGATGAGCGCGTTGAATCCGGCGGTCGTCCGCGCTTTGTTCACGAGGTAGGCCACGACGATCAACTCGGGGCTTTCCGAGGCCAGCGGGGCGAGCCACTGGATCATGAAGAACTCGGGGACGCCGTACTGGAGCCCCATCTGCTCGAGCCCTTCCGCAAACGGGTGCACTGCAGTGAAGATTATCGCCCCCGAAAACGCGAATCCGAAGAGGACGACTGCCACTCGCGGGATCTTGGGGAAGCCTTGGAAATACGCGGGCACACCGACGTGTTCCTCGGTTTCCTCGACGTCGCTCCGGATGATCACGAGGAGATAGATCAGATAGAGGCCGACGAGAACGAGCGTATCGACGATCCCGATCCCGCCGCCGAGCGGGACGAGAAACGCGAACACCGTCGCGACGAGCAAGAACACGATCTCGAGGGAGATCGCGCGGTCCAGCGTGACCGCGTCCGTGAGGACCCCCGAGCGGTGTTCGACCGCCGGATCGGCCGTACGCTTCGCGCGGTAGATGCTGAACAGCGCGATCCCCGACCAGCCAAGCCCGATGAGGATCCGGTTCGCGCCGGTCATGTTCGCGACCGCGAGGTTGCCCGCTTCGCTGGAGCCGGCGCCGGCCTGCCAGGCGTAGAGCGCGTCGACGGCGTACTCGGGGGCCACGGCCAGCACCGCGAGCACCGCGATGGCGAACGCCTGCGGGACGTCCTTCTCGGCGGTTTCGGCCGCCCACGCGAGCAGGAACGCCGCGCCGAGGATCGCGGTTCCGGCGACGAGGACGGCGATACCGGCCGCGATGTTTTCACTCGGATGAACGGTTCCGTAGCCGCCATGGGAAAGGAACGTCCCGATCCACGGAACTGTCAGGAATAGCGTAACGATGACGGCGACGAGCGGATGGCGTAACCGAGACGACATGTATGTAATAATGACGAGGACGTCCCCCCATATAAGGCACAAGATGTGTCTCTTCCCGTCGATTTCGAGAGTCTCGAGGCATCGAACGCGCTGAATCGGGGATTTGTCGACGTTCGGAAATCTGCCCGTCTCACGGGCTTCTTCGACGAAATTCGGCCGTTTTGGAGATAGAGTGATGAAAACGTCAGTGTTGGATCCGATGGCTCGTCTGGATGTCGTCCCGGCGGGACGACGTTTCGAATCCGTTCGCCGACCACGGCGCCGCCTCAGTCGTCCGTCACGAACTGGACGTCCGCTCCGGCCGCGCTCCGTTTGACGCTGTTGATGCCTCGCTTGACCCCCTGTTTAGACGCGTAGCCTTCGCCGCTATCGGCGATGATGTTCCCGTTCGCGGCGACGAGACGCCACCGCCACTCACCCGCCCTGTCCTGAAAAACCTCGAACGTCGCCGTACTGGTCATTCACCAGCAAGGTACCGTCGGTCGCCACTAATAGCCTTCCATACCCCGGAATCAACTCGTGCGAGCGTCGTTCGGAGTCCGAGCGGACGTGGCTATTGCTCGCCCAACCGTTATGGGTCATCTCGGTTTGGATTCGACCATGACCGAGCAACTCCAGCAGGCCCGCGACGACCTCGAGGAAGCGGCCAAATCGGCCGACGACGACGTTCGCGACGACATCCGCGAGACCACCGACGCGTTCGCCGACTACGTGATGGGCGACACGACGCCCGATCACGCGATCCTCGACGAACGGCTCAATACGCTGCGACAGGTCCGCGAGGCGGCCGACGGCAACACCAAGGACAAGGTCGAGGAAGCGATCGAAGAGGTCGAAGACTACCGCGAGCAGGTCGACCAGGCCTGAACCGGGCGTTCGAACGACTCGAGACGACCCGAGACGACTCGTTTTTCGCGGGGGTTCGACCGACCTCGTAGCGACTCGAGTAGCGATCGATCGCAATTCGACCATCGGCGCGCTGCGTCGCGGCGAGCGGTAGCGAGACGCGACGCGACTCGCGAGGGCGAGTGAGCGGACGGGCGAACGGCCGACGGCCGTGAGCCAGCGAGCGAACGAGTCGGCTGGGGAGGGTGTGGAACTCCTCGTTGCCAGCGCGAGGAAAACGAGTGGCGATTCTCTGATCAGTTCGCTCCGAGACACCAGTTACCGTCGGTTCGACGCTTCAAGAGACGACGCTCACTCACTATCGCTCTCGAGGCGAGCGTTCGCTGACGTCGATGTCGACGTCGGTCTCACCCAGCAGGGTCTCGAAGCCGTACTGTTGGAACTGGTCGACGACCGCGGAACGCTCCGCCTCGTCGACCGACTCGAGGAGCGTCGCCAGCACCGCGGTCGCGGCGCGCTCGCCGGTCACGTCGAGCGTTTCCATGCGCTGGTCGACCCGCGAGATAAACGCTTCCTCGGAGAACTGCTCCCCGGGCTCGCCCTCGGTGAGGTGCTCGCTCAGGTCCGGGGGCAGTTCGGCTGCCAGATCGTCGGCCTGATCGGCGCTCAGGCGTTCGCCGAGCGTCTCGAGGACGGCTCGCGTGGCGTCCGTCGCGCCGTCGTCGTCGGCTTCGGTGCGGTCGCTGACTGTCTCGACGATGGCTGCCCGTTCCATGGGCGTCCCCACGCCCACTCGCTTCCTGACCCTTCGGGCGGCAACTGCCGGGGCCGCGACGACGGGACGCCGGCCGCTGCGACGCCGACCGCGAACTCGAGGCCCTAGCTCCGAGCGCCGGGGACGGACTGCGCGAGCGCCTCCCCGAAGTCGAGTTCCGCGAGCCGCTCGCGCAGTCGCTCGCCGTTCTCGTCGTCGACACGTTCGAGGACGTCTCACTCGCGCGACTGGGAACGAACGGAAGGCAACGACGTCACTCGAGGACCGACGACGGCCGTTTGAGGTACACCTCCTGCTCGGTCACCCGCTGGTAGAGGTCGTACAGCGTCTCGACGGCGGCCTTGTCGGGCTCGAACCGGATGTGTGGCGCGCCGTAGTAGCCTCGACAGCTGACCAGAAAGAAGTACAGCGTCCGGTGGTGGGCCGGCGTCGCGTCGACGACCCCCATCGAACGGCCGCCGAGGTCGTCCGAGAAATCGTTCAACAGCGCCGCGATGTCGTCGGCCAACTGCTCGTCCGGACGGTATCGGGGGACGCCGAACGTCTGTTGCATGTGCGTCGTCGCCGCCTCGAGGAACGGGTTCGCGTCGAGTCCGGTCGGGTCCACGGCCCGAAACGTCTCGTACAGTTCCAGGACCGCCGTCAGTTCCTCGCGCGCGACCGCGATCGGAAACACGGGGTCACCGCGAGGCAGCGAGTGGTCCGGGAACGCGTGCGATCGAGGGTCCGGCAGCCGCGAGAACACCTGCTCGAGCGACATATGTGCTGTCACGGCACACCCGAGTAAACGGTTACCGGTGGTCCCGCTGAGCGTCGGCGGGGGTCATCGACCGCTCGAGACAGAAACGGGCGCGACTCGAGCCGGATGGCCTCGACCTACTCAAGGCGGATCGTCGTCTCGTCGCTGGGCCGGTGCCGATCGGCGCCGGTCGCGACGAACGCCCGGAGCTCGTAGGTGCCAGGATCGGGGACGACCGACTCGCGGCGGTCGCCGTCGGTGCGCTCGAGGCGGCCGTTCCAGGTCACTTGCACTCGTTTGCGCTCGCCGCCGCGGAATCGAAACGTCGAGGGACGTTCCGGGACGTAGCGGCGCTCGTCGCTGCCCTCGAGGTCGCCGTCGATCGTCCATCCCCAGCGGCGCCGCCGCGGCGTCGGCACGGAGACGGGCACCGGCAGCCGATTTTTGAAGTCGACCGAGATGTCGACCGGCTCGTCGCGAGCGTAGACCTCGCGGTCGGTCGCAATCGAGACGGCGACCGCGCGTCGGGCCAGGGCTGCCGGAACGAGCGACGAGAGGAACGTCGCGATCGTCGGCCGCGAGTCGTCGCGCTCGAGGCCGACGGCGTCCGCCGTCCACGGGCGCTCGGGGCCGCCGTCGCGTCGGGGGTCTGGACCGTCCATCGATCGGACGCTCGGTCCTCGCGTACTAAAATCGTTGGGCGCTGCGGATCGGTCGTTCGACGCGGACACTCACGGTCGGACCGAATTCGAGGAGCCAGGGCAAGCATCGAGATCGCGATTCACAGGTATGTGATTCGCTCTCGATGTCACCGAGGATAGCCGATAACACCGCCGTTACCAGGGGATACAGATGTCCGAGAACGGCTATTACGGTTCGGTTACTACAGCAGGTTACAGAATGATATCTGCTATCGAAACGGTACCGCTACAGAGTTTCGACGGCCCGCTCGCGGCCGAACTGTTCCTCGTCGCTCGGATCCTCTTTGGCGGCGTCCTCGCGTTCACGGGCGTGAATCACTTCCTCGACCTCGAGGGCATGGCCGGCTACGCCGAGATGAAAGGGATTCCGGCGCCGACGGCCTCCGTCGCCCTCTCAGGGGTCGTGCTCGTGGCGGGCGGTCTGGGCGTCATACTCGGCGTCTTCCCCGCGCTCGCGGCCGGCGCGCTCGCCGTGTTCCTGCTCGTGGCGACGCCGACGATGCACGACTTCTGGGCCGTTCCCGAGGACCAGCAACAGTCCGAGATGACCTCGTTCCTGAAGAACGTCGGCCTGCTGGGCGCGTCGCTGACGCTGGTCGCGCTCGGCGCCCTCGAGTGGCCCTACGCGGTCGGCCTCGGCCTCTTCTGAACGTCGCGTACGGTATCAGGAATCGAACCGCTCGTTTTCCGACGGCTCAAGCGTCCCGATCGACGGTCTACTCGAGCAGCGGTTGCAGCCGGCGACGGCGTCGTCCCGTTGTCGCGTCGGCGAAACCGTCGGCTGCCGCGCTCGAACGACAGTAGTCGTGACTAGCCTCGTCAAATAAGCCGTCGAACGGAACCGGTACGCAGCCGATCACCGGTGACCGGCGCGCGACCGAGCTCGTCGACGGAACAGAAATCCCGTTTCCCACCCCCAATTATCGCCATGCCGGAAGCGTCGGCGCGTCGTCAGCCTGCATGGAAAGCCAGGCGCCATCGGCCGAGATATCAGCGATGACGTACTCCGTACTCGAGTCCGTCGAGTCGATCGAACCGACGACGGTGTCGTCGGACGTCATGGCGTGGGGGTTCGTCGCCATGTATGTTATTCATTCCCAACCACATATAAACTCATCGAATCGAACTATCAGCTCGAGTGACTTGTTGGTGCCGGTATCGCGGGCGCACGAAACACTGGGTTTATACTCATTTTCGCCGTACCGTGGGGATATGAACGTAGCCGACGCGATGACGCCCCGCGAAGACGTGGTAACCGTCGAACTGCCGGGTTCGCGCTCGGACGTCCTCGAGTACCTCCAAGAGCGGCCGTTCTCGTCCGTTCCGGTGCTCAAATCGACCGAGGACAGTCTCGAGTACAGAGGGCTGATCTCCCGCGACGCACTGATCGAACAGCCCGACGAGGACCAACTCGTCATCCTGATGGACGAGGACGTCCCGACGACGACGGCCGACACCAGCCTCGAGGACGTCGCGCGGACGATGGTCGAGGACGGAGCGCGCCGCGTGCCGGTCGTCGACGGGGAGTTCGAGGGGATCGTCACGGTGACCGACGTGATCCACGCGATCGCGGCGGGCGACCAGGAGACCGAAGGCACCGTCGAGTCCTACGCGAGCGAGGACGTCAACACCACCTACGAGGGCGCGCCGCTCCCGGTCGCCGAGCGGGAACTATCCTACGCGAACGTCCCCTACGCCGTCGCGCTGGACGACGACGGCCGGATGAGCGGCGTCCTGACGGAGGTCGACGTCATCGACGTCGCCCGCATCGTCGAGGGCGAGGAGGAGACCGGCGACAACTTCGGCGACCAGGACGACGACTGGTCGTGGGAGGGGATCAAGGCCGTCGGCAGCCGCTATCTTCCCACGCGGGACATCGAGATTCCGGCCGAGCCGGTCAGCGCGTTCATGAGCGACGACGTGGTGACGGTCTCGGCGCAGACGTCGATTCAGGAGGCCGCCCAGCGGATGATCAGCAACGATATCGAACAGATCCCGATGGTCACGGGCGAGGACCTCGTCGGCATCGTCTGTGACGTCGACCTGCTGGAGGCACTCTATGAGTGAGCAAGAACACGCGGACGACACCGGGAGCGTGACCGCGGCGACGAGCGAGAAACTGGTCGAACTGGCCAAGCGGCGGGGCTACTTCTTCCAGTCGTCGGGCGCCTACGGCGGCGTCGGCGGCTTCTACACCTTCGGCCCGCAGGGCGCGGCGCTGAAGGGGAACGTCGAGGACGCCTGGCGCGACCGGTTCGCGGTCGCCGAGGGGAACATGGAGATCGACGCGCCCACCATCATGCCCGAGCCCGTCTTCGAGGCCTCGGGCCACCTGGACGGGTTCGACGACATGCTCGTCGAGTGTCCGGAGTGCGGCGAGAGCCACCGCGCGGACCACATCGTCGAGGACAACACCGAGTACGAGGACGCCGAGAGCCTCCCCATCCCCGAAGTCGAAGAGGTCATCGCCGAGTACGAACTCGTCTGTCCCTCCTGCGGGGCGGGACTCGCGGGCCAGGCCGTCGAAACGTTCAACCTCATGTTCGCGACGAACATCGGCCCCGGCGACTCCGACCCCGGCTACATGCGCCCCGAGACCGCGCAGGGCATCTTCGTCGAGTTCCCGCGCCTGAAGGAGTACGCGCGCAACCAGCTGCCGTTCGGCGTCACCCAGATCGGCCGGGCCTACCGCAACGAGATCAGCCCGCGGCGCTCGATCATCCGCACCCGCGAGTTCACGCAGGCCGAACTCGAGTACTTCATCGACCCCGAAACGGACGAGCCGGACCTCGAGTCCGTCGAAGACGTCGAGGTGACGCTCTACCCGGCCAGCGAGCAAAACGCCGAGGACGGCGACGAGATCCGGACGACGATCGGCGACGCCGTCGAGGACGGGATCATCTCGAGCCCGTGGGTCGCCTACTTCCTGGGCGTCGCCAAGCCGTGGTACGACGCGGTCGGCGTCGACATGGACCGGTTTCGGTTCCGCCAGCACCTCTCGGGCGAGCAGGCCCACTACGCCAGCGACTGCTGGGACGCGGAAAGCGAAATCGACGGCAACTGGATCGAGATGGCCGGCTTCGCCTACCGGGGCGACTACGACCTCTCGAAACACGGCGAGCACTCCGACGACCGCTTTACGATCTTCAAGCAGTACGACGAACCGAAGACCGTCGAGCGCGCCACCGTCGACCCCGACATGAGCTACCTCGGTCCCGAGTTCGGCGGCGACGCGCAGGCCGTCGTCCAGAAGCTCGAGGACCTCGCCGCGCGCGATCGCTCGGCGTTCGACGGCGACGCCGTCGAGATCGACCTCGAGGGCGAGACCCACGAGATCCCCGTCGAGAAGACCGGCTTCGCGGTCGAGGAGCAGACCGAGGCTGGCGAGCACATCACGCCCCACGTCATCGAACCCTCCTTCGGCGTCGACCGGTTGGTCTACACCGTCCTCCACCACGCCTACCGCGAGGACGAGGTCGCCGACGAGGAGCGAACGTATCTCGAACTCGAGCCGGAAGTCGCGCCCACCTTCGTCGGCGTCTTCCCCTTACAGAACGACGACGAACTCGAGGCGCAGGCGAACGAGATCGTCGCGGACCTGCGCGAGGTCGGCCTCTCGGTCACGTACGACGACTCGGGCAACATCGGCCGGCGCTACCGCCGGCAGGACGAAGTCGGCACGCCGTTCTGCGTGACCGTCGACTACGAGACCGTCGAGAACGAGGAGACGACCGTCACCGTCCGCGAGCGGGACACGACCGACCAGAAGCGGCTGCCCGTTGACGACCTCGCGGAGACGCTGTCGGCGATCCGAGAAGGCGACCTCGAGTTCGACGAGCTGTAACGCGGCGTCGACCGCGTTTGCCGTCTCGATCGGAAATCGAGATTTGACGCCGCTACCGGCGAGATACCGTTTTATCCCATGATGTCGTACCGAGTATCATAATGGAAGCCGAAGAGATCGCAGTAGACCATCGGATCGACGCCGACGACGACACCGTTCACAGCGACTGGGACAACGGACGCAAGCCGGCTCTAACGGTCGAACCGGGGGACGTCGTCCGGATTTCGTGTCGGGACGCGACGAACGGACAGCTCAGCCCGACGTCGACGGCGGCGGACGTCGCCGCGCTCGACATCGATCCGATCCACGCGCTGACCGGCCCCATCGCGGTCGAGGGCGCCCGACCGGGCGACGTCCTCGCGGTCGAACTGCTCAAGGTCGAACACGAGGGCGTCGGCTACACGCTGGTCCTCCCGGGATCGGCGGAGCTCGGCGTGTTGGCCGACGAGTTCCCCGACCCGGCGTTGCACGTCTGGGATCTCGAGGGCGACATCGGCCACTTCGTGGACGGGATCGAGGTACCGCTGAATCCGTTCCCCGGCATCGTCGGCGTCGCGCCCGCCGAGGACGGCCCCCACGGAACGTTTCCGCCGCGGGACGTCGGCGGGAACATAGACGTCAAGCAGCTCACGGCGGGCTCGAGGGTCTATCTTCCCGTCGCGGTCGAGGACGCCCTGTTCAGCATCGGGGACTGCCACGCCGCACAGGGGGACGGCGAGGTCTGCGGGACCGGCATCGAAGCGCCGATGACCGTCACCTGCCGGTTCGGCCTGCGCTCGGACCGCTCGATCGACCGGCCCCAGTTCGAGACCGCGGGCCCGTTCACCCCGACCGGTCGAGACGAGCCGATGTACGGGACAACGGGCATCGCCGACGACCTGATGACGGCGACCAGACGAGCCGTCCGGAGCATGGTCGACCACCTCCAGAACGAGCGTGGACTCGAGCGCGACGACGCCTACATGCTGTGTTCGGCGGCCGTCGACCTGAAGATCAACGAGGCCGTCAACGCGCCGAACTGGGTCGTCTCCGCGTACCTCCCGGAGAGCATCTTTCCCGAGGCGAAGCAGCGACCCACGCGTGCGTGACGACCCCCCGATAGAATCCCATTTATTCGTTGGTCTCTTCTCACTCGTATGGAGCAGCGTCAATTCGCCGAGACGCCGTCGAAAGGGGGCGAGCGCGCGCGACTGTTCGGCGGTGACCGGCGTGACCGCGACCGTTCCGGCGAGAGGGACAGCCGAGGTCGAGGAAGCGTCCGACCGTACGGGGCGATGGGACGGTGACGGAGTCCGCCGAGAACGACGAGACCGAGGAGTCGGTCGACCTCCAAGAAGACAAGTTTGTCCGAACCCCGCCCGAGGATCTGGCTCGGCGGGTGTTCGACGTGAACCCGGTCAGCACCGTCGTGATCGATTCGGCGGGCAGCTACGCCTTCGCGAACGAACGAGCGGCGGAAACGCTCGGCCGGACGAACGAAGATATCGTCGGCCGGTCGTACGCCGAGACCGAGTGGAACATCTACTACGACGACGGCTCGCCCGTTCCGGTGTCGGAAAACCCGGTTACGCAAGTTCTCGAGACGGGCGAACCCGTCTACGGCTTCGAACACTGGATCGAACTCCCCGACGGCTCCGAGCGGTGGCTCTCGAGCAATTCGGCGCCTGTACTGGACGACGACGGGAACGTGGAGTACGTCGTCGTCTCCTTCGAGGACGCGACGGCGCTGAAGCGCCGCGAGGAGCGGTTGACCAGCGACCACGTCCGGCGCCTCGAGTTCCGCACGGACCGGACCGCGGTCCCGCCCTCCCTGCGGGTCGCGGACGACGAAATTCGACTCGAGGTCGACTCGGTCGTCTCGCTGCAGAACGGGACGACCGTCCAGTACATGGGGACATCGGACCTCCCGGCGAGCGAGTTCGTGACCGCCGTCGAGGAGGTGCCCCACTACCACGACGCGCGGTTGCTCAGTTCGATCGACGGCTACCATCGCGTCGAAGCGAAGGCGGAGTCGGCGACAGTCTCGCAGGTGTTTCCGGACCTCGGCGGTCGCGCCCGCGCCGTTGTGATCGCTCCCGACGAGGTCCGGTTTCTGGGCGAGTTGCCCGGCGACGTGGATCCCCGGCAAGCCGCGTCCGGGATCCGGCGGTTCCACCCCGAAGTCGAACTGGTCTCCGAAGACCTCGTCTACTCGCCCCAGTTGCTGTACGGCGTCGTCGCCGACGCGCTCACCGAGCGACAGTTGTCGGCGCTCGATGCCGCCTACTTCGGCGGCTACTTCGATACGCCCCGGACCAGCACCGGCGACGAGTTGGCCGACCGCTTCGACGTCACGCGCCAGACCTTCAACCAGCACCTACGAAAGGCCCAGCAGACCGTCTTGCGACACCTCTTCGAGAAGTCCGGCGCGGACGCACGCTGACTAGTCAGCGTCCGCCCTTACCACGGCCGCTTGCATACTGTGCCCAATGGACGAGGATACGATCCACTCGGACGTCATGCCTTCCCGACCGATCGGCGAGGACAGCGTCGGTCACGATCCCACCACAGAGACGTTTCACACTCGCTTCGACGTGGCGCTCGAAACGAAGCACGGTACGGTTACCGACGCGCTCACCACCGCGATCGTCGAGAACATCGGGGCCGTCACGGACCGCGATCCCTGTACCATGGCGCCGCTGTTCACGACCGTCGACCCCGAGTCGCTCGCCGATCTCGTGACGTCGACTCGCGACCATCCCCTCACCGTGAGCTTTTCCTACGAGGGCTGTCACGTGGTCGTTTCGAGCGACGGAACCGTCGTCGTCAAACTCGCTACGGACTAATTCGGCTCCCGCGGACGGGGTGGATCGGCGTCCGAACACGGATCGTGTCGAACGTAACCGACGGACTGAAGGTCGTTACCTTCGACGGGAGACCTGATGGCTGACGAACTAAAGCGACGAGCCGTCCACGCGAGCGGGGCGGGACTGGTCGCACTCTATCTCCTCGCCGCTCAGTTCGATCTCGGACTGACCTGGGATCGATTTCAGCTCCTGATGGGCCTCCTCGCGGTCGGAACGATCGCCCTCGAGTTCCTCCGGCTGTACGTCGGCGTCGAGTTGTCGCTCTACGACTCGCTGACCCGGGAGTACGAACAGGACCAGTTCGCCGGCTACGGCTACTACATGCTCAGCATGACGGTCGCCGTGCTGTTCTTCGAGCCGCGGGTCGCTCTCCCGTCGATGTTGATGCTCGCGATCGGCGATCCGATCAGTGGGACCGTCTCCGACGACAGCCTCAAGTTCGTCAAGGGGCCGAAGGTGTTGGTCACGATGTTCGTCGTCTCGACGCTCATCGCCGCGCTCTTTCTCCACGAGACGCCGCTGGCCGTCGTCGCGGCCGCGGTCGGGGCGACCGTCGCCGACGGCGTCAAGCTCAGGATCGGCGATTTCATCGTCGACGACAACCTGACGATCCCCATCTACGCCGGCCTGCTGGCCACACTGGTACTCGAGTTCGGACCGGTCTGAAGTCCGTCAGTCGAATTGTACGCTCTCGTTGTTCGAACCGCTTTCCGGCCACCTCAGAGATCCGTCGTCCGGAACCGCCAGTAACCGACGCCGAGCGCGAGGACGATCCAGCCGGCCAGTACCGCGACCGCGAACGCCGGTCGCTGGTAGAACGCGGGGTCGACCGGCGGGGTGACGAACGTCCCTCCCTCGAGGTCGGGGAAGAATCCGGCGAGCAGATAGGTGTACGCCGCCATCGGGTTCAGCGCATCGACGAAGGTCACCCACTCGGGGGTCGTCGCGGGCCACGAGAAGCCGTGTCGGACGTAGAGGACGATCTGCGGAAACTGGGCCCACAGCTGGAAGAAAAACAGGACGAAGACGCCGAAGGCGGCGATCGTCGCCCGCGTCGAGGTGCGAACAGTCGCCGAGAGGCCGACGGCGAGCGCGGTGAACGTCACGGAAAGCAGCGCGAGGGCGCCCGCGACGCCGCCGAACTACACGGGATCGACGGAGAGCCCGACGACCAGGCCGACCGGAACGGCGGCGACCAGCGAGACGCCGATCGCCGCGCAGATGACGAGGCTCCGCGCGAGGAAGGTTCCGAAGACGACCGTGGCGCGATCGATCGGGAGACCGAGAACGACCTTGAGGGCGCCGCTCGAACGCTTTTCGACGACCGTGGACGCGAAGAAGCCGAGCGCCAGCAGCGGCGTCAGCATCGAGAACAGCGCGTACAGTCCCGTCGTCAGGTCGGGCGCGCTTCCGGACAGCTGCGCCGCCGTCCGGCCCTCCGAATAGGTCAGGAGCGCGCCAAGGAGGACGTAGATCCCGACCAGCAGGTACAGCTGCCGCTCCCGGAGCGTATCGCGGAGGTCCTCGCGGACGAACAGCGCGAGGGCGGCCAGTCGACTCACTGGGCGACACCTCGCGTGTAGCGTTCGAACAGGTCCTCGAGGGAGGTTTCGCTGGTCGTGACGTCCCGGACGGTCGTCGGCGAGTCGTAGAAGGCCGCGACGACCGCCGCCTTCGTTGCGTCGTCGCAGGCGACCGTCACCGACGGCTCGTCGATCTCGACGCCGACCACGCCCTCGAGGGCCCGGACGTAGTCGACAACGTCGCCGGGAATCGAGGAGAGTTCGAGCGTCACGGCCGCCGAGCCGCCGGCCGACTCGCGCAGCGCGTCGATCGAGTCGACGGCGACGAGTTCGCCGCCGTCTAAGATCCCGACGCGGTCGCAGACCGCCTCGACCTGCTCCATGATGTGACTCGAGAAGAAGACGGTCGCGCCGCGCTCGTTTTCCTCGCGGACGATCCGGCGCTGGTGCGCGCACCGTTGGGATCGAGTCCAGTCGAGGGCTCGTCCAGAACGAGGAGGTCCGGTTCGCCCGCCAGCGCCACGGCGAGCATGAGCCGCTGGGCCATCCCCTTCGAGTACTCCGCAACGGGGTAGTCGGCCGGGCCCTGCATCCCGACGCGGTCGATGAGGTCGTCGGGGTCGTCATCGGCGTCCTTGGCGTCGATGGCGAACTCGACGTGATCGCGGCCCGTTCGGTCGCCGATCGGGCCGTAGCCATCGGGCAGGACGCCGATCCGGTCGCGGACGGCCGCGCTCTCGGTCGCGACGTCGTGGCCGAGGACGCGGACCGAGCCCGAGGTGGGGGCGGCGTAGTCCAACAGGAGGTCGATCGTCGTCGACTTCCCGGCGCCGTTCGGGCCGAGAAAGCCGAAGATCTCGCCGGAGCGCACGGTGAGATCGAGGTCGTGGAGGGCGGTGACCGTTCGGCTGCCGCGGATACCGAACCGCCGGTAGCGTTTGGTCACCCCGCGGAGTTCGATCGCGGACATACGATCGAAACATCGGTGAGATACTATTATCTTTTTGATGGGTTGGCCGGTGTCACCGATCGCGTGGCTCTGTGGGTTCCGGTATCGGCAACACCGTACCGTTCAGGAGGGCTCAACACCGCTTGCCTCCAACGTGGCGGCCAGTGTCTCGGTTGCAGCGGTTCGAACGAGTGTCGCGGATCCGATCGGTGCTCGCGGAGGGTCGCGGGAAGATCCTGTTCGCCGTCGCCACCGGCTGGTGTTTCTCGATTGGCGTCCGACTCACCTATCCCGTGTTGTTACCCTTCCTGCGAGAGGCCTACGGCCTCGACCTGACGACGGCGGGGTTCCTGCTGACGGCGCTGTGGCTCGCGTACGCGCTCGGACAGCTTCCCGGCGGGATCCTCGCCGACCGCCTCGGGGAGGGGAACATCCTCGTGGCGAGCTCGCTCGTCTCGGCGATAGCGGTCGGCGTCGTCGCCGTCGCCGACTCGGCGGCGCTGGTCTATCTCGCGACGGCCTGTTTCGGCTTCGGGACGGCGCTGTACGGCGTCGCCCGGTTCACCATCCTCTCGGACGTCTTCCCGAACAACGCGGGGACCGCGGTCGGCGTCACGATGGCCGCCGGTGAAGTCGGGAACGCCGCGCTCCCGCTCGCGGCCGGCGCCATCGCGACGACGCTGGCCTGGCAGTTCGGCTTCGGTATCGCCGCGCCCGTCTTCCTGCTGGTCGCCGGCCTGCTCTGGGCCGTCGTCCCCGGCCGAACCTCCGGCGAGGGTAGCGCCGTCGACAGCCTCTCGCTCGAGACCGTCCGGTACGTAGGGGCTCAGTTGCGCCGCCGGGAGATCGTCGTCGTGACGGCGATTCAGATCCTTACCTACTGCGTCTGGCAGGCGTTTACGGGCTTCTATCCGACCTACCTGATCGAGGTCAAGGGGTTCTCGGAGGGGGTCGCGACGGCGCTGTTCAGCGCGTTCTTCGCGCTCGGCATCGTCGTCCAGCCGACGACCGGGCGGCTCTACGACGAGTTCGGGATTCGACGGTCGTTGCCGATCGTTCTGGGCGTCATGGCCGTCGCGCTCGTCGCCCTCCCGTTCCTCGAGGGGTTCTGGCCGATCGTCGCCGGGACCGTGCTACTCTCGAGCATCCTGGGGTACGGGACGATCACGCTGCCGTACATGACCGCGGCGTTCCCGACGGACATGCAGGGAACGGGCGTTGGGTTCCTGCGGAGCACCTACATGACGATCGGCGCCGCGAGTCCCGTCCTGTTCGGCGCGCTCGCCGAACGAGGCTTTTTCGACGAGGGCTACGTTGTGCTGGCGGCGTTCGTCGTCTGCGCGATCGTGCTCGTTCGGTGGCTGCCGGAACTCTCGGTGGCCGCGTCGGACTGACCGGTATCCCGACGGCGTCTCACTGCCCCGCATCGGAGTTCTCGGGAACCGTTCCGTCCATCGTCAGCGTGCGCCCGTCGACCTCGAGGGTATCGACCTCGTCGGCCAGCGTCCGAAGCTCCGTGCGAACGTCATCGGTGATATCGTCGGGATCGTCGAAGACGAACGCCCAGGTCGCCGTCTCGGGGTCGCGCCCCGGCATCGACAGCCCCCAGCAGTAGATCTCGGGGATGTCGATGGCGTCGACGAGCGGTTCCAGATACTCGCCGGTGACGAGCGGCTCCTCAGGCAGCGTCTCGAGCAGGTGCGTCATCCACGGGTCGACGTCCTCGAGTCGGTCGCGGTCGCCGTGTCTGGCGTCGATCGGGTTCTCGTAGCCGGAGCCGAGGATGAGCGCGTCGTCCCCGACGGCGATCGGTCCCGCGGACGTTTCGTCGTCGGCGCCGTCGGCGACGGCGTAGCCGCCGTACTCGTCAGCGACCTCGTACCGGTCCGACTCCGCGAGTTGCGTCTCGAGCGCGTCGGCGTCGAACTGGCCGAGGACGACCTGCGTCGTCCCCTGGCTGACGAGCGCATCGACCTGGTCCGGATAGACGTCGAGCACCTCGATGACGGGAGAGTCGACGTCCTCTGCGGGCGGCAGGTCCGCCGTGTAGTCGAACCGGCCGTTGCTCTCGTTGCCGTCGTCGAACAGCCACTTTCGGAACTCCCGCGCAGTCGACCAGTCGACCGCGACCCCAGGGTCTGGCATCTGCTCCCGGCGGGCCTCGATGTCCCCCGCCGGAACGCCGTTGACCCGTTCGGTCGAGTCCTCCGTTCCGTCTTCGCCGTTCTCGTTCGAATTCCCGTTCCCGCCGTCGTCGTCGCTGCTCCCGAGACAGCCGGCGAGGCCAACGCCGGCGGCGACGACCACTCCGCGCCGCGTCGTGGTCCACTCAGTCATGGTTTCGAGAACATCAGTACTATTGAAAAGTGTGCGGTGGATTATCAGTGGACGAAGGGCGACGAAACGTAGTCGCTCCGGTGCGGTCTACCGACGATCTCGAGCGCCGGTGGCGAATATGCCTGGACGTGACGTGCCCGATCGGAGTGATGAGGGCGTCGGACGTGACGGACCGAAAGCCGGCTTCACGCCGGTCAGTGTCGCGTCGTCTGTTCTCGAGCCGATTCCATGAACGTCGCGTGGATGTCCGTCGTCGCCTCGTCGACCCGCTCCCGGCACCGCTCGTAGGTGCCGTCCGATTGCATCACCCATCGGTTTCGGGTGTCCTGGAGGAGCATCTCGAGGATTTCGTCGAGCCGGGACTGGAGGCGCGGATCCTCGATCGGGGTGACCGCCTCGACGCGGTTGTCGAGGTTCCGGGTCATCCAGTCGGCCGAGCCGGTGTAGTAGCAGTCCTCGTCGCCCGCCCGGAAGTAGAAGATCCGCGAGTGCTCGAGGAACCGGCCGACGACGCTGTGGACGGCGATGTTCTCGCTGACGTCCTCGAGTCCGGGCCGGAGCCGACAGATGTCGCGAACGACGAGGTCGATGTCGACGCCGGCTATCGACGCGCGGTAGAGTTCGCGGACGAGCTGTGGATCCTCTAACCGGTTCATCTTAGCGACGATGCGGGCGTCCTCACCGTCGCGGGCGCGCTGGGCGACCGTCCGAACGAGGTCGACGAACCGCTCGCGCATGTTGCCGGGAGCGACGAGCAGTTTGCGGTAGTCGCGGTGCATCGAGTGGCCCGTGAAGTAGTTGAACACGCGCACGAGGTCCTGTCCGATATCGGGGTCGGCGGTCAGCAGGCCGAGGTCCTCGTACTGCTTGGCGGTCTCGGAGTGGTAGTTACCGGTGCCGATGTGGGAGTACAGCTGGACGCCGTCCTCTTCCTCGCGGACGACCAGCGAGGTCTTCGTGTGGGTCTTGTAGCCGATCGTCCCGTAGGCGACGTGGATCCCCGCCTCCTCGAGTTTCTTCGCCCACTCGAGGTTGTTCTCCTCGTCGAAGCGGGCCTTCAGCTCGACCATAACCGCGACCTGTTTCCCGTTGCGGGCGGCCTCGATGAGCGTCTCGATTATCTTCGAGTCGCTGGCCGTGCGGTAGATCGCCGCCTTGATCGCCAGTACATCAGGGTCGTTGGCCGCCTCTTCTAAGAACCGCTGGACGGTGTCTTCGAAGGCGTGGTAAGGGTGGTGGACGAGGACGTCGCGGTCGCGGATCACGTCGAAGATGGGGCGGCCGTCCTCGCGGGTGCCCAGCCGCGGGTGTGGCTGGGGCGTCCAGTCGGGCAACTGCAGTTCCGGCCGATCGAGGGCAGCCAGTTCGAAGAAGTCCCGGTAGTCGAGCGGCCCATCGAGGTGGAACACCTCCCGCTCATCGAGTTCGAGTTCGCGCCTGAGGATCTCGAGGATCTTCTCGGGGGCGTCGCGTTCGATCTCGAGGCGGACGACGGTGGCGAACCGGCGCTCCTCCAGAACCTCCTCGATCATCTCGATGAGGTCCTCGGCGACCTCCTCGTCGCGGCGGACCTCGGCGTTTCGCGTCACCCGGAACAGGGCCGTGTCGACCACTTCGACGTCCGGAAACAGCAGGTCGAGGTTCGCTCGGACGATGTCCTCAAGGAGCACGTAGCGGTCGTCCTCGCCGAGCTGGACGAACCGGACCTGGTTGCGCGGGATCTTCACCCGCGAAAAGGTGAGATCGGCGCCGGGTCGTTCGCGGGTCAGGACGCCGAGGGAAAGACTCTGGTTCGAGATGAACGGGAAGGGATGGGCCGGATCGAACGTCAGCGGAGTCAGGGTCGGCAGGACCGAACTCTCGAAGTAGTTCCGAACCTCCCGTTGCTCGGCAGTCGAGAGCTCGTCGTAATCGACGATGTGGATCCCTTCCTCGTCGAGGGCGGGTCGGATCTCCTCCCGGTAGCAGCGACTCTGGCGCTCGAGCAGCGAGCGGGCCTCAGACAGGACCTCGCGCCACTGCTCGCGGGGCGTGCGGCCGTCGGGCGTCTCCTCGGTGATGCCCGCGGCGATCTGCTGTTTGAGCCCCCCGACGCGTTTGCGGATGAACTCGTCGACGTTGGTCGTGAAGATCGCGAGGAACTTCACCCGCTCGAGCAGCGGGTTCTTCTCGTCCATGGCCTCGTGGAGGACGCGACGCTGGAATTCGAGGACGCTGTGTTCGCGATTGAGGTAGTAGCGCGGATCCGAGAGGTCGACGGACTCGGCCCGGGCGCCGCCCGCTCCCGAGGCCGCGTCGGTCGACGCCGCGGCGTCCGCGACGGTCGCCTCGTCAACCGACAACGTGTCGGCGGAAACGGCGTTGGTCGGCGCGGAGTCGTCGGCGTCGGGCTCGGACCCGGTCCCGTCGCCGGGATCAGCGGCGGGCGCGTCGTCAGCATCCCCGTCGTACGCGAGCGCCGCGTCGTCGACTTCCTCCTCGGCCGTCGCGTCGGCGTCGTCCGCCGACGAACCGCCGTCGCTCATCGCTCGAGCGGTCGGCACGTCGTCGTCTCGGTTCGTACGGTTCGGTCGTTCGGTCGGTCGGTTCCACTGTTCCGCTCGGTCGGCTTCGGATGTGTCATCCCCCTTCATCCCCATCTCACTCCGCAGGCTCAGCGAACTTCTCGTCCGGGCGCGGCTGGTGTTCGGGCGTCGAGACGCTCACGAACCGCTCGCCGCGGAGGTCGTAGGCCGTGAGCCGACCGCCGTAGACACAGCCCGTATCGAGGCCGACGGCCCACTCGCGTTCGACGGGCTCGTCGAGCACGGTGTGGCCGAAAAAGACCCGCAGCGGGCCCGCGTACTCGTCGAACCAGAACGGGCCGTCGTAGCCGTCACCGTTCGGACTCCGCATCGTCAGCAGGTCTCGATCCGAGTGCTCCGAGAGCGCTCGCGTCGGGTCGACGCCGCCGTGGACGACGAGGTGATCGTCCCACGAGATGGCGGTCGGAAGCGACTCGAGGTACCGGTAATCGGCCGGTTCGAGCGCCTCGAGGGCGGCCTCGTCGTCGAGGAATTTCTGCTCGTTGTTCCCCCGGACCGACTGCAGCTGCGGCGAGTCTCGCACTCGCTCGAGGACCGCCTTGCTCTCGGGGCCCTTCCGGACTAGATCTCCGACGAACACCCCGAGATCGTTTGGGCCGAACTCGAGGGTCGAGAGCAACCGCTCGAGGGAGTCGAGACAGCCGTGAACGTCACCGATTATGTAGACGTCGTCGTAGGAGTCGGTGTCGAGACGCTGATGGTTGAACGATACCTCGTCGTCGGCAACTGATGGAGCAATCGTCACGAGTTTCCTACCAAAAACTTCGAAAAATCGAAGATAAGATGTTATATTTTATATACGTTTGAATACATACCAGTACATAGTCCATCATATCCGCTCACAGAACGAATGCGAGTCGACTCCCGGACCGGGAAGAACTGCCGTTCAACCCGGAATACGTATTCCGATGGCGAGGGAGAACGGTCGGAACGGCGCTCGAAACGGCTGGAGCGGACCCGACCGACGGAACTGCATCGAGACAGCGACTCGATCGGTGACGATCTCGGTACTCACTCCGACGGAGCGGCAAGCGCGATCGGTAACGAAGTCAGCCGCAGCGACCCGTGGATTTCGAACGCGAAATCCGAGAATACGTTTTCGAACGTATATCTATTACCCAAAGTATTAAATACATATTAGTCAGTATGATTTAACGATTCATGGGAGGGGAACTCCGGATTTGCGTCAACGAGGAACGGATGCCGCCGCCGATCGAGGGACTCGACGGTGACGAGGGTAAGTGGCGGCTCTCGCTCGAGCCACATCGCGACCTGTTGGTCGATATTACGGGCGTCGAGCCGACGGACGAACTCACGCGCCGCGAACTGGAGACCGTTCGGGCGCGACTCGAGGGGTACGTCGAGCGGGAGAAACGGACGGCCGGCGAATCCGCGGGACGAGTGAATGAGGCTGAGGGGGATCGCGCCCGCTCGCCTGCGAACCGACTGCGACGACTCCTCGCGCTGCTCGTTGGCCGCGTTCCGCTGGTCGGGACGGCGACCGCCGATCGCGACTCGAGCGAATGCCGGACCAACCCACAGCAGTCGTACTCGCCGGAAACGGTCCAGCAGCTAGCGCAGGTGTTCCGGGCGGCGATTGACGACCGACAGCGCGAGATTCCGGATGCGACCGGGACCGTCTCGATACCGGCTGCGACTACCGGCTCGTCTGTCGATGCGACTGCGGACTGAACCGACGGCTGCCGACGTGGGAGACGAGTTCTCGGCTCCGGCCAGACGCGATCACGCGAGCGGAACGTGACGTTTGCCATTCCGAGCTGCCGTTCAATGCTCGAGCGACTGCCATTTTCTCGGCGAGCGATAGTGAATCGGTTACTGACGATTCAGCCGCGCCGAACTGTGATCGGTCGTCGTCGTGCAGGAATATCGTCGCGGGCGGCGTGCTCGAGGCGGTCGACGACGCCGACGGTCGTCCAGCAGGAGGCCCGGAACCGACGGTTCGATCCGTCATCATGTGCGTCCGGTCGGTACCTCAGTGGGGTCGTCCTCGGAGTCATCATCGGAATCGTCCTCGAGCAGCCGATGCTGCAGTCGTCCGCCGACTGACGCGTCGACGTCGGGTAGCGGAACGCCGGGGAGAAACGGCATCGACGCGACGTCGAGGCGGACCGAGACGAGATCGACGCGTCGCTGAAACGGGCTCTGCGAGACGGTGAGGTTCTGGACGGTGTCGGTCGGGATGACGTACGTTCGGCGCGTCCAGAAGCCGCGCCGGACGACGACGTGGTCTTCGAGCAGCGCATAGCCGCGATGGGTCCACGTCACGTGACCCGCGAGCGGCGCGAGCGCGAGGAAGACAGCGAACAGCGGGAGGGGGATCACTCGAGCCGCCGGAACAAACTGCCGGGCGATCACCGTGCCGACGGCCAGCGCGACGACGCCGAGCGCGTATCTGACGACGTATCGCCGGCGCGCACGGGTAGGGAGGGACTGGAGGTGGATCGCCGAGCGATCGACTCCGACAGCCCGTTCGACGAGGTCCCACGCGACGTCTCGCCGGGCTAGCGGCGCCAGCGGCCACTTCAATCCGAACGGAGCAGGATCGGAGAGTCCAGCGGTGCCGATATCCGCCTGCGCCAGCCCCAGCCGTCGATGTATCGGATTCGACCGAACCCGGGCGATCTGGATCCGGTCGTTCGAGACATCCGCGTCGGTCGTCCGGAAGAGGCCGTGCTGGCGCCGAAACGAGCCCTCGCCCGCGGAGAGACGGAATCGGGCCATTCGATCGATTGCGAGGACGACACCCGCGAGCCAGCCGGCGAGGACGACCAGCCCCAGCACGACTGCCGGCGACAGCGGCAGGAGGTCCTCGAGGAGGGCGACGGCGGTCGATCGCAGGTCGGTCATCGCGTCCGGTTCGAAGTAGTTTGCCCCGACCCACGCCAGCGCGGCCAGAAGCACCGTCTTGGGGTGGGAACGGGTTACGCCGTACAGGGCGAGCTCCCGCGGCCGAAGCGTGAAGACGCGACGGCGCTCCGGCGGCTTCGCGGACGTCGCATCGACGTCGGCGGCCGACTGGATTCGCCGCTGGAGGTCCTCGGCGTCGGTCCGCTCGAGGTACCGCACCGAGAGGTCGGCCTCGTCGGGGTTGCCGGCGGTCTCGCACTCGAGGACGGCGAGTCCGAACGGGCGGCTCAGCGTCGTCGTCGAGACCGTCGACTGCTGGATCCGAGAGAACGGGATCGTCCGGCGTTTGGGACGAAGAATTCCGGAGCGAACGACGATCGATTCCTCCTCGAGGGTGAGTTTGTAGCGCCACCACTCGACGCCCTCGATGACGAGCTGAAAGAGCCCGAAGACGGCGGCGATCAGCACTAGCGTCACCACCCCCGAGACGATCGCATCGATTCCGGACGCCGATCCGTCGCCGAACACCGTCAGCATCACGGCGAGCGTCGCGAACATCGTGAAATCGAAGTTCTCGAGCGCTTTGACCGGGACCGACCGGATATCAGGCTTCAGACTCGTGTACGCGCTCATACGCCGGACTCACCTCTGGCGAGGCGGTCGAGTCGGTCCGCGAGGTCGGTCGCCGTCGCCGCGTCGAGTCCTGGAATCGCAACTCGCCCGCCGAACGTCCCCGCAGTGAAGAGCCGAACGGAGACGAGGCCGAACGGCCGCGCGAGAAGCGGTTCGTCGACGTCGACCTGCTGGATGCTCGCGGCGGGAACGACCGTCTCGTTGACGGTGAACAGCCCGCGGCGCACGTAGATGCCGTCGTCGGTGACCGCGTACCGGAACCGACGGTAGCGGACGACCGCCAGCAAGATTCCGACGACGGGACTCGCCGCCGCGACAGCGAGGAGGGGCCGCTCGAGGCTCGAATCCGACGAGAGGACGATCGTCGCGACGACCGCTGCGGCGACGCCAACGAGCAGCCACTTGATCGCCCAGACGATCCGTATGCGAGGATGTACTCGGTTCGTCGCCGATTCGGCAGGGGACCGACTCGAGGGCTCGTCCATCTCATTGGGGATCCGCACGTGGTATATTTAAATCTACATGTCTGGGCTGCAAATAGCCGTGGCGCGGCGGGAGGAAGCAGGTTCAAACACCGCGTTTACTTTCACCGCCCTTTCTCAACGCTTAACCGCGGCCGCGTCGAATCGCCGGCAATGGCAGCACAGGACAAGGAACCGCCCTCGATCGAGCATCCGCTTCTCGAGCCCGACTTTCTAGAACGGCGACTCTACCAGTTGAAACTCGCGGGAACGGCCGCGAATCATCACACCTCGTCTGTCTCCCGACCGGACTGGGGAAAACCACAGTGAGCCTGCTCGTCACCGCCTATCGGTCGATGGGGTTCGACAACGTCTGAGACGATGGTCCTTCCGTGTCGTTGAGCGGGCCGACCGCGAATTCTCGACTGGTGACCGAGTTACGATTCCCGTTCGAGCCTCGAGAGCGCCTCGAGTCGGTCAGTCGTCGGCGGGTGCGTGCCGAAGAACCGTCGCTCGAGCCGGTGGAGCCGCTTTCGGAACCACCAGTACGACGGCTCGGTATCGCCTTCGGGACCGAGCATAACCGTTTCGGGGTCCGCCGGTTCCAGCGGCAGGATCGAGAGCGAAGAGACGGCCGACGCGTCCCGGAGGTCGTGCTCGGGCGTCTCGGAAATTTCCCGGTCCAAACGGGAGAGCGCGCTGGCGAGGGTGGTGGGAGAGCCGATCACCTCCGCGGCGGCCCGGTCCGCGGCGCGTTCCCTGGCTCTGGAGAGGTGAGCCGTGAGGAATCGTCCGACGACCCACACGGCGTTCGCTAAAAAGACGAGGAACACGGCTATGACGATTCCAGGGTGGTCGATCCGTGCGAGTCGTGATCGGAGTCCGGCCGCGAGAACGACCGGGAGGGAAACGACCGTCATCACCATCGCGTCTCGGTTTTTGACGTGTGCCAGTTCGTGGGCGATCACCGCTTCGAGTTCGTCCGGCCGCTCGAGCGTCTCGATCGTCCCGCGTGAAAGTACCAGACGGACGTTCGTCGGCCGGAAGCCGACGACCAATGCCTCGGGCGCGTCGCGCTCCGAGACGGCGATCGTCGGCGGTGGCACGTCCAGTTGGGCAGCGACGCGAGTCGCCGTCTGATACAACTCCGGGGCCGTCTCGCGATCGACCGGACGCGCGTCGGAGAGTCGTTCGATCGTCTCGAGGTGTCCGTACTCGAGATAGCCGATCGCGACTACAATTACGGCCGTGATACCGGCGGCGATCAAAGCGGGATGCGTACTCCCGATTAGGAAGAAGACGCCGTAAAACATCGCCCACACGCCGACGAAGAGCGCACTCGCGACGAGCAGCAGGCCGACGAACGAAGCGACCATCCGTAGTTGTAATCTGCGTACTGTGGAGGGCATAATCGATATATCGAGACGGGTTTTCAAAAGAGCAATGGTGACGGATTACTAACTAGTATCGGACGTGACGCGAGTCCGTCGGGAACGGCTACGTTCACTTTCACCACGCTTTCTCAACGCTTAACCGCGGCCGCGTCGAATCGTCGGCAATGGCAGCACAGGACGAGGAACCGCCCTCGATCGAGCATCCGCTTCTCGAGCCCGACTTTCTAGAACGACGACTCTACCAGCTAAAGCTCGCGGGGACGGCCGCGAACCACCATACGCTCGTCTGTCTCCCCACGGGGCTGGGGAAGACGACGGTGAGTCTGCTCGTCACGGCCCGCCGCCTTGAGGAGGTCGGTGGGAAGTCGCTGATGCTCGCGCCGACGAAACCCCTCGTCCAGCAGCACGCCGATTTCTACCGCGAGGCGCTGCAGATCCCCGACGAGGAGATCGTCGTATTTACGGGCGACGTCAGCCCCGACGATCGTGCCGCGATGTGGGAGGAAGCGACGGTCGTGATGGCGACACCGCAGGTGATCGAGAACGACCTCGTCGGCAGTCGGATCTCGCTTTCCGACGTGACCCACATCACCTTCGACGAGTGCCACCGCGCGACCGGCGACTACGCCTACAACTACATCGCCGAGCGCTATCACGCCGACGCGACGGATCCGCTGGTGACCGGCATGTCGGCCTCGCCCGGCGGCGACGAGGAGGCCATCCTCGAGGTCTGTGAGAACCTCGGTCTCCGAGAGGTCGAGGTGATGACCGAGGAGGACGCCGACGTCGATGAGTTCACCCACGACACCGACGTCGAATGGGAGCGCATCGACCTCCCCGAGGAGGTCATCGAGATTCGGGACGGGCTCAACGAAGTCATCAAGGAACGGCTCGAGAAACTCAAGGAACTCGGCGTGGCGTCCTCGACCCAGCCCGACCAGTCCCAGAAGGACCTGAACCGGATGCGCGCCGAACTCCAGAAACTGATCAACAACGATCAGTCGGAGGGGTTCGAGGGGATGTCCATCCACGCGGAAATCATGAAGCTCCGGCAGGCCGTGACGCTGGTCGAAACCCAGAGCGTCGAAGCCGTCTGCCGGTACTTCGACCGCCAGCGCAACCAGGCCCGCTCGTCGGGCGCCTCGAAGGCGAGCCAGCGGCTGGTCTCCGATCCGCGAGTGCGGGAGGCGATGCGCAAAGCCGAGAGCTTCGACCAGCTCCATCCCAAGTATCGCAAGACCAGAATGCTGCTCGCCGAGACGCTCGGCCTCGAGGGCGGCGAGCGCGTCATCGTCTTCACTGAGTCCCGGGACACCGCGGAAGCGTTGACGGACTTCCTCTCCGAGAGCTTCGACGCCAAGCGGTTCGTTGGCCAGGGCGACCGCGAGGGGAGCGACGGGATGACCCAGAAAGAGCAGCAGGAAGTGCTCGATCAGTTCCGCGGCGGCGAGTTCGAGGTGCTCGTCTCCACCTCGGTCGCCGAGGAGGGGCTCGACGTCCCGGAGGTCGACCTCGTGCTGTTCTACGAGCCCGTTCCGACGGCGATCCGCTCGATCCAGCGCAAGGGCCGGACCGGCCGACAGTCCGAGGGCCGGGTCGTCGTCCTGATGGCCGAGGACACCCGCGACGAGGCCTACTTCTGGATCTCGCGGCGCCGCGAGAAGGAGATGGAGTCGGAACTGCGCGACCTGAAAGGGGCCGCCGACGACTTAGAGGAAGAGTTAGACGACTCCCAGCAGGCGCTGACGGATTTCGACGACGACGCTCCGGAAAGCGAAGTGAAAGTGGACGGTCACAGCGAAAACCCCGGCGCCGTCGGCGATTCTTCCAGTGGAAGCGGGGGGGTTTCGTCACAGCCCGGTCTCCGGGAGTTCGCAGGCGGCGACGGAGCCGAAGACGACGCCGACGGAGACGATGGGAGCGACGGCGCTGCGGAAGAGGCGGTCGAAACCCACGAACCCCACGCTGAGGGCGACGCCATCGAAGTCGTCGCGGACCAGCGCGAGATGGACGCCAACATCGCGCGAGACCTCTCGAGACGCGAGGAGATCGAGGTCCGCCTCGAGACGCTCGACGTCGGCGACTACGTCTGTTCGGACCGGGTGGTTGTCGAGCGCAAGTCCGTCGCGGACTTCGTCGACTCGCTGGTTGGCGGCGACCGGTCGGTCTTCGAGCAGGTCGGCGCGATGGCCCGCCACTACTCCCGACCGATCGTGATCGTCGAGGGCGACGGCCTCTACGAACAGCGGGACGTCCACCCGAACGCGGTTCGGGGAGCGCTCTCGAGTCTGGCCGTCGACTTTGGCGCGAGCGTCCTCCGGACGGAGGGCGAACAGGAGACGACCGAACTGCTGGCGGTGATCGCCGGCCGCGAGCAGGAGACCGCCGACCGGGAGGTGTCGGTCCACGGCGAGAAGCAGTCCAAGACGCTCGCCGAACAGCAGGAGTACGTCGTCTCCTCGATCGCCGAGATCGGGCCCGTGACGGCGCGATCGCTGCTCGAGGAGTTCGGCACCGTCGAGGCGGTGATGATCGCGACGGAAGACGAGTTACAGGAAGCCGACGGCGTCGGGGCGGTGACCGCCGAGCGGATCCGGGAAGTGATCGGAAGCGAGTACACGGGGTAGTCAGTTGACTGTCGGGGGAAATCGCTCGCGTCGGCCTCGACTCAGTCGCTCGCGTCGGACGCGATTCCCTCGTCGCGCTCGCCGGGAACGGTGACGCGATCGTCGCCCTCCGCGCGGGCGACGATCCGTTCGGCCGCGTAGACGCTCCCGACGCCGAGGACGATGCCGGCCACCACGTCGAGCAACCAGTGGATCCCCAGGTACATCGTCGAGAAGACGACGCTGGCAGCCACGAACGATGCGATAGGGAGCCAGCGGGGGTACTCCCGGCGCGACCGCCAGGCAAACAGCAAGACGACGACCGCCAGCGACGTGTGCAGCGACGGGAACACGTCCGTGTTCGCCGAGACTGCCGCCGTCATGTCCTGAGTCTGCGGATAGAAGCTGTACATGAGCCCGTTGACGGTCGACAGGTGATTGCGCGGGCCGTACGCGATGAACAGCGTGTAACAGATCGCGCCGATCACGTAGTTGAACACGTACGCGATGAGCAACTCCTTGAGGTGGCGCTGGGAGGACAGCGCGAAGTAGAGGATCGGCGCGGTCACCAGGAGAAACGGGAAGCCGAACATGTACATGACCGAGAAGAACTCGAGCGTGGCCTGTTGGGGAACGATATCCTGGAGGTGTGCGACGAACTCGCCTTCGACGGCGTAGATTTCGGCGGTAATGTCCCAGTCGATCGCTTTCGAGAGCTTCACGCTCTGTTCGTGAGTCCCCCGCTTCGCCAGGAAGAACAGCGCCGCGACGCCGAGATACGGGGCGACCGACCGGAGTCGGCGATCGTATTCGTCGATGGTTCGGCGGACCTGCCGCCGCTCGAGACAGAGACAACACGTCATCGTCAGTCCAGCCAGGACGGCGAGGCTGGTCAGGAGGAGCATATTTGCCAGTGCCATGTCCGTATCGGCCTCGTTATTCTAGGTATTCTATAGCTTTGGCGTATTTATATCTATTTACTCGAGCGAAGTATAAACTCGCAGTCACTCGAGGAGACACGACGGTTCGAAAATCCGATTATCGCCGTCTTTCGTCGGTATCGGCGGAGAAACCGTGGATATCGATGCTGTCACGACTGTCACCGGAGCGGGGACGTCACGTCTCACCCTCTCGGGTGGATCACCCCTCGTAGCCGGCGTACTCCATGAGATCCGCGAAGACGTCGGTGTCCATCGCGTCGCGGTAGACGATGCCGTTGACCATCCCGCCGGGGTAGGAGGTCCCGTTCATGGCGTGGTTGACCTTGTGGCAGTGCATGAGGTAGATGCCGGGATCGGCGTCGGCCTCGAACTCGATGGTGTGGCGTTCGGCTGGCGCGACGTTAGTGATGTCCTGTTCGTACTGAGCGGCTTCGGGAATCTGGCCGCCGTCCTTCTCGACGAGGCGGTACCGGTGGTTGTGCGTGTGCATCGGGTGAGACATGTAGCCCGCGTTGACCATGTGAAGGCGGACGGTGTCGCCGTGGTCGACGATGATGGGCGACCCCTCCTCCGGATGGAGCGTCCGCGGGAGGCTCTTTCCGTTGATCGTGAACACGTCGGGATTTCGCTGGCGCGGACTGTAGTCGACGTTTTCGCCGGTCATCTGTCGATTGACCCGCGAATCCCAGTCCTTGAGGGTGAAGAAGTACTCCTTGTCGGCGGGTTCGTATCCCTTCGGATCGACGCGGAAGATGCCGTACATCCCCATATCGATGTGCCGGTGGGTCTGGTAGTGACAGTGGTAGAAGTGCGTCCCGGGGACGTTCGCCGGAATCGTGTAGGTGTGTTTCTCGCCGGGATAGACCGTCACCCCGGTCGTCGTGGGAACGCCGTCGTTCTTCCAGGACTTCCTCACGCCGTGGAAGTGCAGGGTGTGGGGGTGGCCGGCGTCCGTGTTGTCCAGCGTGACTTCCATATCGTTCCCCTCCGTCGTCCGAAGGATCGGCCCGGGAACGCTCGGCTCGCCGTCGTCGGCCTGGAACGCCCAGACCTGCGGGAGCTCGATCGGTCCCCCCATCGAATCCATCGGGTGGACGGGGTGGCGGGCCGTCACCGAACGCAGCGTCACGCTCCCGCCCTGCTCGTCGACCTGGACGACTTCGGGCGCGCTCGTCTGCGGGAGGTCGGACGGCGCGTCCTCCTCGTCGCCGCTCGAGTCCGACGGCTCGGGATCTGCCCCCTGACCGCGGCTCATACAGCCGGCGAGGGCTGCCGCGCCGCCGGTGGCGATCATCAGTTCGCGTCGCGAGAGTCCGGACCCGGGTGCGCCGATACGATCGTTCATAGACAGTTGCTCCTATGAAGCGCCGTCGTATAACGGGGCGAGCCCGTTCTTACCGGGCGGGAAGTCCCGAGAACACGTTCCCCGAAACAGCTATAAGGGGAAGCGCTCGCGACCGCGACTCACCTTCTGTTCGACTACGGCGCACTGACTCGAGCGATCAGAACGACGGAAAACGGTATCGAGCGACTCGACGGCCGACGGCGCCGGTGGAGACGCTGTCCGGAGCAACGCGCCGCGGGAAGAGCGGCGGTCAGCGCAGCGTCTCGAGGGTCTCGGCGGCCTCGCGGGCGGCCTCGAGACATTCCTTCGCGTAACGAGGATCGTCCGTCGCCGCAGCGTTCCCGGCGAACTTCTCGAGGGCCGCGACGAGCGAGTCGCGGGCGGCCTCGAGGTCGCCGTCGGCGGACCGAGCGGCCCCGCCGGTACCGGCGCCGTCGATCGATCGCCGGTCGTCGGCGGGTGATCGGGCGGAGCGCTCGCGATCGGCGTCGGTCGAGCGCGTCGACGCCGAGCGGGTGGTCGACGGCTGCCGATCGCCCGCGGCAGCGGCGGTCGGTTGCTCCTCGTTCGCGGCCCCCGGTTCGGCCGCCGCGTTCTCGTCGGTCGCCGGACTCGAGTCGGCGGTCCCGCTCGCGTCGGCACGCCCCGTCTGCTGGCCGCCCCGTCGGTTCTGACGCGCGGCCGGGGCGTCGGTTTCGGGGGTATCGACTGTTTCCGAGCCGCCTGCCGCCGGACTCGAGTCCTGACGGCTCGGCTCGCGATCAGCGGCCGTCCCGTCGGCTTCCTCGGCGGCGGCGTCCTCGGCTGATTGGGCCTCGAGTTGCGTCCCCTCGACGGCGTCGGGGTTGCCGTGACAGCTCGGGCAGAAGGTGGTGCCGTCCATCTGGAACAAGGGGTCGCCGCAGGTGCCGCAGTGGGCGTTGGTCATCGTCGCGCCCTTGAGCAGCAGATCGCTCATGCGCTGGGTGGCCTGTCGCTCCTCCTGATCGCGCTCGTACTTCTCCCGGAGTTTCTCGCGTTCGGCTTCCTTGTCGAAGTCGCTCATGGTCGTCTAGAGACGATGGAACGTCGAAAAAGCTGCGAAGGCTGTCCCCGGCTCAGGCACGGTCCTCGAGTGCCGCCTCGACCGCGTCGACGGCCGCTTCGGGGGTTTCGACGGTCTCGAGTTCGACGTCGATCTCGGAGACGTCGTGGGTCTCGAGGCCGACGACGGGTCGGTTGTAGATGCCCGCAAAGCCGATCTCCGAGAGGGTCCCGACGCCGCCGGTGAGCGCGATCACCGCGTCGCCGTTCATGGGGACGAGCGCGTTCCGAGCGTGGCCGAGCCCCGTCGCGATCGGGACGTCGACGTAGTCGTTGGCCTGTGTGGTGCGGTCGCTCGGGAGGATTCCGATCGTCGTGGCGCCCTCAGCTTTCGCGCCGTGACAGACGGCTTCCATCGTCCCGCCACGGCCGCCGCAGACGACCGTGTGGCCGCGGGACCCGAGTTCCCGCCCGACGGCTTCCGCGCGGGCCGCCTGTTCGTCGGTGATCGCACCGCCGCCGATGACGCTGACGCGCATACCCGACCGACAGCGGGCATCGGCAATGGTTGATTCGGTTCCCCCTCGGCGGTAGCGTTCGTTTCCGTGCTCGTCGGTCTCGAGACAGGGCGCTCGAAGGGTGACACCGAGAATGGCTCGAGGCCGCCGGTCGACGAACGTCGGATTCGAACCCGGTAAATGCGCAGGATGTGCCGGTTCGTGTGATTCGCGTGGGCGTAACGGAACGAGTTCAGCAGCAATCGACGATCGTCGAAATACAGCTCGTTGGACCGGGTAACGAAGCGGTTTCCGACGGATTTAACGCGTAGCGTGGTAGAGATTTACGTGGTATGACGAAAGTTAGCGTAGTCGGAGCGGCCGGCACGGTCGGGGCCGCTGCGGCGTACAACATCGCGCTTCGGGACATCGCCGACGAGCTCGTTCTGGTGGACATTCCGGACAAGGAAGACGACACGATCGGCCAGGCCGCCGACGTCAACCACGGCGCGGCCTACGATTCGAACACGACAATCCGTCAGGGGGGCTACGAGGACACCGCCGGCTCGGACGTCGTCGTCATTACTGCCGGCATCCCGCGCCAGCCGGGCCAGACCCGGATCGATCTGGCCGGCGACAACGCGCCGATCATGGAGGACATCGGCTCCTCGATCGCCGAGCACAACGACGACTTCATCACCGTCACCACGTCGAACCCCGTTGACCTGCTCAACCGCCACCTCTACGAGACGGGCGACCGCGCACGCGAGAAGGTAATCGGCTTCGGTGGTCGGCTCGACTCCGCCCGCTTCCGCTACGTGATCTCCCAGCGCTTCGACGTGCCGGTCCAGAACGTCGAGGCGACCATCCTCGGCGAGCACGGCGACGCCCAGGTCCCCGTGTTCTCCAAGGTGCGGGTCAACGGCCAAGACCCCGAGTTCGACGAGAACGAGAAGGACGACCTGCTCGAGGAGCTCCAGACCTCGGCGATGAACGTCATCGAGAAGAAGGGCGCGACCCAGTGGGGTCCGGCGACCGGCGTCGGCCACACGGTCGAAGCCATCGTCCGCGACACCGGCGAGGTGCTCCCCTGCAGCGTCAAACTCGAGGGCGAGTACGGCCACGAAGACGCCGCCTTCGGCGTTCCCGTCAAGCTCGGCTCGGACGGCGTCGAGGAGATCGTCGAGTGGGACCTCACCGAGTTCGAGCGCAACCAGCTCGGCGAGGCCGCCGAGAAGCTCTCCGAGCAGTACGACAAGATCTCGTAATCGCGGTCGTCTCGGTTTCGAGCCCGCTTTTTTCGTCGCCACCGGTGGCAGAGAGACGCGTAGCGTCCGCGACTACGGTCGGCGAACCCGCATTTCGACGGTTCCGGGATCGAGCGAGACCTCAATCGACGGCTCGAGCGACGTCGAGACGCGGTCGAACCGGACCCGACGCGCGATCGTCGCGAGCGACAGTTTGAGCTCCGTCATCGCGAATCGCATGCCGATGCAGTGTCGCGGTCCCCCGCCAAAGGGGAAGAAGGCGTACTCGGGTCGATCGTCGTCGTCGTCGAGCCAGCGCTTCGGACGGAACGAATCGGGTGCTTCCCACCAGCGCTCGTCGCGGTGGATCCCGTACATGTTCAATTGAATCGTCGTCTCGGGCCCGACGCGGACGCCGTCGAGAGACGTCGGCTCGCGGGGCTCTCGGTGGAGGAACGGCAGCGGCGGATAGAGTCGCAACGCCTCCCGGCCGACGGCCTCGGCGACGGTCAGTTCGGGGAGATCGGCGAACGTCGGGTCGCGGTCGCCGCAGACGGCCTCGACCTCCCGCTCGAGCCGGTCCCGAATTTCGCCGTCGGCCGCGAGGAACCAGCAGGCGTAGGTGAGCGCGGTCGCGGTCGTCTCGTGGCCCGCGAGCAGAAACGTCAGCAGCTGATCGGCGATCTCGTCGGCAGAGGGACGGGTTCCGTCGGGGTACTCGGCCGTCGAGAGCAGCGAGAGGAGGTCGTCACCCTCGGCGTCCGATTCCCGACGCTCCGTCAGGAGGTCCCCGACGAGCGCTTCGACGTCGGCTGTGGCGTGCTCGTACTCGCGTTCGGTTCGCCGCGGGAACCACGATGGCAACACGGCGCCCGGCCCGAAGAAGTCGGCTTCGAGGTACGCGCCCATGGCGTCGACCCAGCGTCGTACGCGGTCAGCGCGGTCGCCCTCGAGCGGGAGGGCGAACAGCGACCGCGTGAGCGCGCCGAGGGTTAGCGCCGACAGCCGCTCGTTCACATCGATGACTCCTCCCTCAGGCCAGCTGGCGACTTCTCGGACGGTCTCGTCGACCATGACCTCGGCGTACGATTCGATCCGCGCCGGCGTGAACGCGTTCTGTAAGAGCAGTCGCTGCCGTCGCCACTGCTCGCCCTCGGAGAAGAACACCCCTTCGATACCGACTCTCTCGCCCAACTCGTGTTCGAACGATCCCCGCCAGAACTCGTCGCTCCGAGAGACCAGCACCGCCTCGGCGAGGTCGGGGCGGGAAACGACGACGAACTCGCGACCGAACGCCTCGTACCGGGCGAGGTCGCCGTACTCACGGATCGCCTCGAGGAACGCGAGCGGTTCGCGGGCGAACGAGATCGTGTTTCCGACGAGCGGGAGGCTCCGGAGTCCCGGAAGCGAGGACGTCGACGGTCGTGTGTCGCTCATAGCTCTCGGTTCGCGCCGACGGGTCATCGTCGCTCGCTCGAACCACTGAACCTCTTTATAAGAGGGCGTCGAACGGCCGCTATGCAATCGGCCGACCTCACCCTTCGACTCCCGCCCGCGATGCAGTCGCCGGCCCCCGAGGCGACCCTCGAGGCGGTCCGGCGCGAAGAAGTGCTCTCCTGGGAGATTGACCGCGAGGCCGAGCAGATCCGCTTCCTGTCGCTGATCGTCGGTGACCCGGACGTGCTCGGCGATCTGTCCGACGATCTCGAGCACATGTACCGGTACGACCTCACGCCGGTCGACGCCGATACGTTCTACGGCTACGTGGAGATGGACCTCCGGAGCTCCGACGTCACGTTCCTCGAGGCGTTCGACCTGCCCGGCCTCGTGATCGTCCCGCCGATGGTGTACACGGGACGGGAGAACGTCCACATCACCGTTCTCGGCGATCCCGGTGCGATGCCGACGCTGCTCGAGCGCATTCCCGACGGCGTCGGCGTCGAGGTCCGGCGTGTGAGCGAACACCAGCGTCGCGCGGAGACGCTCGCGGGACGGCTCACCGCCCGCCAGTTCGAGGCGCTCGAGACCGCGCAGGAACTGGGCTACTTCGACGTCCCGCGAACGGGGTCGCTGGCCGAGGTCGCCGCCGAACTGGACTGTTCGGAGAGCGCGGCGTCGACGCTGCTCCGGACGGTCGAGTCGGAACTGGTCGACGCGGCGCTAGGGGAGTGAGAACGAACCGGCGTTACGCAGCCGCGGAGTAGACGGTCACTCGACGCGCTGCCAGACGTACCACGCCTCGTCGCGGGGTTCCTGCCCGCGAGTCCACCACTGTGCTTCCCAGACGGCGCCGTCGTGGCTCACCTGGTCGCCTGCGGTGTAGATCTCGTCGGGAGTCCACGCGGGGACGTCACGATCACCACCATCGCCGCTGTCTCCGTCGCTGCCGTCTCCATCGCTGTCGTCGCCGTTGTCTCCGTCGTCGACCGTCGACCCATCGCCGCTCGAGTACGTCTGCCCGTTGATCGCGACGTCCAGGGTGTTGAACGTGACGTCGCCGCTCGTCCCGGACCAGTACTCGTTGCCGACTTCGATGCCGCTGAGCAGGAGGTCGTCGCTCACGCCGCCGATTTCGGTCTCGACGTAGGACATGATGGCCGTGAGGTCGACCGTGCCCGAGGTGGTGGGATCGGCGAGTCGGAAAATGTGGAAGTCCGCGTCGGTGCCGCCTGAGTCGTAGCTTACCCAGTGGTCGATGACGTTCCCGTGAGCGTCCTCGATAGCCCCCGGCGCGACCGGATCGCCGTGACTGTGCTCGTCGCCCCAGTCCAAGACCAGCATGATCTCGTGGGTGTGCGGGCCGTCCGCGTTCGGTTTGCCGTCCATGAGCCACCACTCCTCGGCGAGGTTCCAGTTCTCGCCGTCGATGGCGACGTCGACGTCGAACGTCAACTCGAGTTCGTCGACGTCGCCGCGGGGGACGGGGAACGCGTCGACGCCGCTTTCGGTCCCCCACGGCTTGGTGCCGAGGAGTACCTCGGGATAGTTGGGTTCGCCTCCGGCCGTTCTGGTCGCCCACTCGTAGCCGTAGGTCCCGTCGCCCGCGGCCCAAATGCACATATCGACGTCGGCGCCCCACTCGTTGTTGATGAGCAGGAAGTCGCCGTCGCCGACGTCGAGGGTATCGGACGAGCCACACGCCTCGGTGACCGCGTCCTGGGCGGCGGCGCTCGAAGCACCGAGTGTCGTCGCCGCGAGCGCGCTGGCCCCGAGTTGCAGGAAGCGTCGGCGGGAGTTTCGGACGGGCATCCGGGCGTCCGTCGTCTCGATGTTGCGGTTCGTCTCGCCGGTCTCGTCGGTCTCTCGTGTCATGGGTTTCTCCGCACGCCGTCGCCGTCGAACAGGATTTGATAGGTAACGGCGTGCATTAATACAATAAATCTGAATTAAAATATTAGTTCCGGAAAAATAGACTAATGTCCGAAACGCGCTCGACTGACGACGGAGAGGCGTCGTACGGGCGCTCGAGCGATCACCAGGTCAGTTCATCGGCGGTCGGTGACGATCGCGTGCGGCGAGAACGAGCGGGTGACGATTCGAAACGGTGACTCGAAGATCGGTGCGAGACGGAAGGAGGGCTCTCCACTTGAGTGGCGCTCGTCGGCCGCGGCCGTCAGGGGATCAACTGCTCGCCGTCGTCGTCGTAGATCTTGATCGCGTCGACGGGACAGGTCCGGGCGGCGAACTTCGCGTCCAGCTCCGAGCCGTCGGGAACCTCGCGAACGAAGACGCCGTCCTCGACCTCCTCCGAGTCGTTCAGGACCGCTTTCCCCTTCGACGTATCCTTCTCGAACTCGCTCCACTCGGCGACGCACTGGTACATCCCGATACAAACGTCCTCGTCGAATTCGATCTTCATGCATGGAAGTTGGATCGATCGTCGTAAATCGGTAGCGGTCGGGAGATGTGTTTACTGTTATCGTGGAACAAATACCACCAAAACGATAATATCGGCCGGATCGTCCACTGGAACATGGATCGAGAGCGCACCCGACCGGCGGGGGATCGCGACGAGATGCGGGCAATGGCCGATCCGCTCGGCCGAGCGATGCTCGCACACCACCGCGACGAACCGGGAGAACTCGTCTATCGCGACGGCCCTGCCACCCAGGACGGCAACGTCGAGTCGTTCTATTTCTCGTCCAGCGAGTCCTGGGATCGGCCGACGATCGAGGCTCTCGAGCGACTGGCCGACCGCGAGCCGATCCTCGACGTGGGCTGTGGCGCGGGGAACCACCTCCTGTGGTGGGCCGACCGCGGCGTCCGAGCCGTCGGCGTCGACGCGAGTCCGAACGCGGTGCTGACGGCCCGCCAACGGGGCTTCGAGGCCACGCTCGTCGGCGACATGTTCGCCCTACCGGTTCCGACGGACGCGTTCGGGGCCGTCCACGCAGTCGGCATGCAGTTGGGGCTGGGCGGCTCGCTAGCCGGGATTCGCGAGTTACTTTGGGAGTTCGCCCGCGTCACGGCCGACGAGGCGACAGCCGTCGTCGACAACCACGATCCGACCCGGCTGGACGAGTGCTTTGGCTACCGATCGGATCCCCGCGAGGGAATCGCCCATCGGTGTTTTCACCCCGAGTTCGAGCGCGACGGAGCCGACGGCGAACGGTACCGCGAGGTCGGTCGAACGCTCCACTTCCTGCTGTGCTCGCCCACTCGACTCCGCGAGGCGACCGCCGAAACGCCGTGGCGCGTCGGCGACGTACTCCGGGTCGACGGAGACGCCCATTACCGCGCGGTACTGGAAAAGGCGCCCTCGAGAGCGCGTGATCGATCCCTCGAGAGCGAGTAACCGAGGACCGGTGCCTGTCGCAATCGTCCGGGGCCTCGCTCGAGCCAACGCTTTTCCAGCGGGTCGTGGAACGACGCGGTACGAGACGAAATGGTCGCACTGTCGTCTACCGTACTCGTCGGGACCGCGATCGTCACCTGTCTGTTCATGTCGTGGGTGCTCGGGGCCAACAGCAACTCGCCGCCCTTCGCGCCCGCGATCGGCGCGAACGCGATCTCGACGATGCAGGCCGCGTTCGTGATCGGGCTGCTCGCGGCCGCGGGAGCGCTCATGCAGGGTGGAAGCATCTCCGAGACGGTCGGCGCGGAACTCATCGACGGCGTCGCGATCACGCCGCTGGCGGCCACCGCCGGCCTGCTGACGGCAGCGACGTTCATGGCGATCGGGATCTACACGCGGTATCCGATCCCGGCCGCGTTCGCGACGACGGGCGCGATGGTCGGCGTCGGCCTCTCGCTGGGCGGCGATCCGGCCGTGGCGACCTACCGCCGACTCGGGATCTTCTGGGCGCTGGTTCCGATCATGTCCGGCGGACTGGCGTACGCGACGGCGACGGTCCTGCGGCGCGACGACGTCCCCGAGACGGTCGGGGTCCCGCTGCTGGCCGGCATCGTCGGCGCCATCGTCGCGAACGTCCGGCTCGGGGTAATTCCCGATCCGACCGCCGAGCAGGGAACCCTCGCCGGATTCGTCGCTCGTCGGTTCGGCGGCGGCCCGGCGCTCGCCGGCGAGTTCGACCTCGGTACCGTCCTCGTGACGATCGGGGTCGGCGTCCTCGCGTTCTACTGGGTCCGCGAACGGGTTCGCGACTCCGTCGAGGACGGCATCCGCTCGTTCCTGCTCGTCCTCGGCGGCATCGTTGCCTTCTCCTCGGGTGGCTCGCAGGTCGGCCTCGCGACCGGACCGCTCGAGAACCTCTTTCGGACGGAACTCGGCCTGCCGGGAATCGTCCTGCTGGCGCTCGGCGCGACCGGCATCCTCGCGGGCGCCTGGATGGCCGCGCCGCGCCTGCTACAGGCGACCTCGCGGGAATATGCCCAGCTCGGGGTCCGGCGCTCGATCGCCGCGCTCGTGCCCGGCTTTATCGTCGCGCAGCTGGCGATCGCGCTCGGGATTCCGATCTCGCTGAACAACATCGTCCTTTCGGGGGTCATCGGCGGCGGGCTGGCCGGCGGCTCGGCCGGCGTTTCGCGGCGGAAGATCGGCGTCACGATCACCTTCTGGCTGCTGACGCTCGGGAGTTCGACCGCGGTCGGCTACGGGCTCTACCGCCTGCTCACGGCCGTCATCGGCGGGTAATCCCGTTCGAGAACCGGCGTCTCACTCGAGGACCGTCACCGGACGCGAGGTCCGTTCGACGACGGTCGTGGCGACGCCGCGGCCGAGAAACCGCCGGACGAAACCGCGCGTGTCGGTCCCGTGGCCGTACATGACGACGTGATCGATGTCCGCGTCGCTCGCATACTGCGGGATGATCGTTCCGGGCCGCCCCTCGACCGCCTCGACTCGAACCCGCGCCGTCACGGTCGGTTCGGCGACCGACTCGAGCAGGTCGGCCGCGCTGGATCGCGCCTGCGACGAGCGGTCCTCGCTTCGCTCCAGGACGCCGCCCTCGCTGAGCGGCGCGTCCAGGGGGGTTACGACCGCCAGCAGGGTGATCGCGGCGTCGGGAAACGTTTCGAGGGCGTAGGCCAGCGCCTCGTCCTCCCGCGGACGGCCGAGCGTCGGGACGAGGACGCGGTCGGGATCGACCATGGGGACGGGTTCGGTCGCCACGGCCATCGGTCTATCGCCGGTATCGTCGCCGACCGATCGGGACGACGATTGGCGACTCGACGGTCGACGGTCGACGGTCGGTTACCGTCCTCGGGTCGCTCGAGACGTTCGAGTCGCTTGCGAGGTACTCGAGTCGCCGAGAGTGTGAAAAGCGCAGCCGTCGAAACGGCGGTGGAACCGCCTTAGAGGACGGCCTGCGCCAGTCCGAGGAAGATGAAGAAGCCGAGGACGTCGGTCATCGTCGTGATGAAGATCGTCGCCGACGTCGCCGGGTCCTTGCCGATCTTGTCGAGGAGCAGCGGGATGATCGTCCCGAAGAAGCCGGCGATGACGAGGTTCAACACCATCGACACGCCGAGCACGAGGCCTAGGAGGGGGCTCTGATTGAACACCGACGCGATGACGGCGACGAGGACGCCCGTGATGAGGCCGTTCGCGGCGCCGGCGATGATCTCGTTGACGACGGCTCGACCCCCGGTCGACAGGGTGATCTGATCGAGGGCGATGCCGCGGACGGTCACGGCCATCGACTGCGTGCCGGCGTTCCCGCCCATTCCGGCGACGACCGGCATGTACACCGCCAGCAGCGTGAACGCCGCGATCGTGTCCTCGAAGAAGCCGACCGCGCCGGCCGCCAGGAACGCCGTCCCGAGGTTGATGATCAGCCACTTGTACCGGTATCGAACCTTCGAGAGCGGGCCGTCGAGGATGCTCTCCTCTTCCTGAACGCCTGTAAACTCGTAGAGCGTCTCGGTCGCCTCCTCCTCGACGATCCGAAGGAGGTCCTCCGCGTAGATGACACCCATGACGGAGCCGTCGTCGTCCAGGACGGCCACGGAACTCTCGGGATGCTCCCGGAACACGTCGAGCACCTCCTCGTCGGCCGCGTCGTACGCGACCGCTGGCGTCTCGAGGACGTGCTCGCTGAGTTCCACCGGTCCGTCGTCGGCCATCGCCAGCACCTGTCCGGGCAGTTCGCCCACGAGTTGTCCGTCGTCGGTGACGAAGATGGTCGGTATCCGGCCGGTCCGGGCCTCGTGGCGCTGGACACGGTCCGCGATGGCGTCGAGGCCGCGGTCGACGTCGACGGTGACGTAGTCGAGGTGCATCAGGCCGGCGGCGCTCTCGGAACTGAAGCCGAGGAGGTACTCAACGCGCTCCCGACGGTCCTCGTCGAGTCGACGGAGCACGGCGGATCGGGTGTCGTCGTCCACCAATGCGAGGATATCCGTCACTTCGTCGGGGTCGAGTCGCCGGACGAACTCCCGCAACTGGTCGGAGTCCATGTCCTCGACGAGCGACTGCTGGATCGTCTCCGGAAGGAGGAAGAACACTTCCCGCTGCCGCCTTCGGGACAGCCGCCGGAACTCCGTGGCCGGCGACGACGACGTCGCGATCGCCTGCTGGACGTCCGTTAGCTGTTCGGCCATACGTCGAAGACCTTCACGCCGTCCTAAACGGTTAGGGTAGCGGATAGAAATCGGACGACAGTGTGACGCCGGCTCCCTCGAGGAACACGCCTCGCGAGGAACGGTGCCAAGACAACTCCCCCTCGCGAGCAGCAGTGCTGAGACGATACTTTAAACCGCGGGACGCGCCAAGGACGGACAATGAATCTCGAGGAGCTGACGGGGCTCCCGCCCGGCGCGACCGACCACTTCCGGGGGGAGGGAATCGAGGAGCTCTACCCGCCCCAGGCCGAGGCGGTCGAAGCCGGCGCGACCGACGGGGAGAACCTCGTCGCGGCCGTCCCGACCGCCAGCGGGAAGACGATGATCGCTGCGCTCTCGATGCTGTCGGCGATCCAGCGCGGCGGGAAGGCGCTCTACATCGTCCCCCTGCGAGCCCTCGCCAGCGAGAAGAAAGAGGAGTTCGAGGCCTACGAGGAGTTCGGCGCTACCGTCGGCGTCACGACCGGCAACTACGAGAGCACCGACGACTGGCTGGCGACGAAGGACATCATCGTCGCCACCAGCGAGAAGGTCGACTCGCTCGTGCGCAACGGCGCCGACTGGCTCTCCGATCTGACCTGCGTCGTCAGCGACGAGGTCCACCTTATCGACGACCGCAATCGAGGGCCGACGCTCGAGGTCACCCTCGCGAAACTCCGCCGGTTGAACCCGGGGATGCAGGTCGTCGCCCTCTCGGCGACCGTCGGCAACGCCGACGAAATCGCCGACTGGCTCGACGCCGCCCTCGTGGATACCGACTGGCGGCCGATCGACCTCCAGATGGGCGTCCACTACGGCAACGCCCTGAACTTCGACGACGGCTCGACCCGCGAGGTTCCCGTCGAGGGATCGGAGAAGCAGGAGGCCGCGCTCGTTCGCGACATCCTCCAGGAAGGAGGGTCGTCGCTCGTCTTTGTCAACTCCCGGCGCAACGCCGAGGGCGCCGCCAAGCGACTCGGACAGGTTTCGAGTCACGAAATCACCGAGGACGAACGCGTCGAACTGGCCGAACTCGCCGACGACATTCGGGACGATAGCGACACCGAGACCAGCGCGGACCTGGCCGACTGCGTCGAGCGCGGCGCGGCCTTCCACCACGCCGGGCTCTCGAGCACCCAGCGCTCGCTCGTCGAGGACGCCTTCCGCGACCGCCTGCTGAAGGTGATCTCGGCGACGCCGACGCTCGCCGCCGGCGTGAACACGCCCGCCCGGCGGGTCATCGTCCGCGACTGGCGGCGCTTCGACCCCAGCGCGGGCGGGATGGCCCCGCTGGACGTCCTCGAGGTCCACCAGATGATGGGCCGCGCGGGGCGGCCGGGCCTCGACCCCTACGGCGAGGCCGTCCTGCTCGCGAAGAGCCACGACGAGAGCGAGGAGCTGTTCGACCGGTACATCTGGGCCGACCCGGAGCCGGTCCGCTCGAAGCTGGCGGCCGAACCCGCCCTCCGGACCCACGTGCTCGCGACCGTCGCCTCCGGCTTCGCCCGCACGCGCGGTGGACTGCTCGAGTTCCTCGAGGCCACTCTCTACGCGAGCCAGTCGAGCGAGGCGGGCCGGCTCGAGTCGGTGACCGACGACGTGCTGGCCTACCTCGAGCGGAACGATTTCATCGAACGGAGCCGAGACGACGAGGCCGAAGACAGTGGCGAAGACGATGGCCCGTTCACCTCCGCCGCCGACCTCGCCGAACAGCAGGCCGCGAAACGCGAGGAGACCCTCGAGGCCACCAGCCTCGGTCACACCGTCTCGTGGCTCTACCTCGATCCGATGAGCGCCGCCGAGATCGTCCACGGCTTAGAGCGGGCCGACGAGCGTCCGACCGCGCTCGGCCTCTACCAGCTGGTCTCGCGGACGCCGGACATGTACGAGCTCTACCTGCGCTCGGGCGAGGACGAGCAGTTCGGCGAGCTCTTCTACGAGCGTGAGGCCGAACTGCTCGGAGACGCCCCCAGCGAGTACGAGGAGGACCGCTTCGAGGACTGGCTGGCTGCACTGAAGACGGGCAAGCTGCTCGAGGACTGGGCCGACGAGACGGACGAGGTGACGATCACGGACCGGTACAAGATCGGCCCCGGCGACCTCCGCGGGAAGGTCGATACCGCCGAGTGGCTGCTCGGCGCGGCCGAGTCGCTGGCCGCCGAAATCGACAGCGAGTGGACCGTCGCCGTCCGCGAGGCCCGCGCCCGCGTCGAACACGGCGTCGGCGAGGAACTGCTCGAACTCGTCAGCGTCGGCGGGGTGGGTCGCAAGCGCGCTCGCCGGCTCTACGATGCGGGTATCGAGGAACCCGCGGACCTCCGAAGCGCCGATAAAGGCGTCGTGCTGAGCGTGCTCAAGGGCGAAAAGACGGCCGAGAACATCCTCGAGAACGCCGGCCGCGAGGACCCCTCGATGGACGGCGTCGAGCCGGCCGGAATCGATGTAGACGGTGCGGACACCGAGGACTCGACCAGCGGCGATAAAGCGGCGGCGGCACAAACCGAATCGGACGACAGCCAGTCCAGCCTGGGTGATTTCTGATGGAGCTCCTAGAATGCACCCTCTCGATCGACGACCTCGACGCATTCGTCGCCGACCTCGGTTCGATCGGCGACCGCCACGACGTAACGATTCAGGCCTTCGACGCCCGCTACGTCGCCGATCGTGCCCACCTCGAGCAGGCCGTCGGCCTGGCCGATCGGGCCATCGCCCGCGGCGAGAACGTCGCCCGTGATCGGGCCGTCGAGATCCTGCTGTACGCCGCCGGCCGCCGCCAGATCGACCGCGCCCTCGAGATGGGCGTTAACGAGGGCGAGACCAGGACCGTGGTCCTCGTTGACAAGGATTCCACCGGAAACGAAGGGGTTCGCGACGACGGCGACGCCGACGAAACGGCTGCCCTCGCGGCCGTCGCCGACCTCGCAGCCGTCGTCGCGACCGAGCCGACCCTCGAGGAGCCCGACGAGGAGACGCTCCAGTCGTTCTTCGAGATCACCGACGCCGAACGGGCGGCGACCAACGCCTCGCTGTCGGCGCTGGTTCGGGAGCGGGTGGCTTTGCTCGAGGTCGAGAAATAGTCGGTATCGGGCGAGAGCGGAAATCGCGCTCGGCGGCACTTCAGTCGTCCGCGGGTTCCTCGAGCCGTTCCTCTCTCGCCTCCCGGAGGCCGTCGCAGATACCGCCCTGACTCGACATGTTGACCTGCGCCAGCCGGCCCCGCTGGTGGACGAGGTCGAACGAGTTGGCGTCGATCGGCTCGCCCTCGGGCGTCCGGAACAACACGTCGTCCGGCCCCGAGACGAGGTCGGTCTCGCGGGCTTTCTCGAGGTAGCGTTCGATCGGTTCCGCGGGAACGCTGACCGCGAACGAGCGGTCGCGGACGTAGACGGCGACCGCCTCGGTCGCGTCGGCGGTCGCGCCAACCGCGGCATCGTCTCCGTCCGCTTCGGGCCGCTTGAGGTCGCGGGGGCGGAGGGCAACGATCGCCTCGGCGTCGAGTCCGGCCTCGAGCAGCGTTTCGACCGCGTCGTACTGGCGAGCCACCCGAGCCTTCTCGTCGAGTTCCGCGCGGACCGCCGCGACGTCGCCGTCGGCGTCCGGAAATGCCTCGGCGAACGAGAGTTCCTCGTTGACGCCGCGGTTGATCTCCGCTTCGTGCATGTGTTCGCGGAGCGTGATCCGGGCCGCCTCGACCGCTGAGAGCGACTCGACTTCGTCGCGGGCGTCGACGGCCATCATCCAGGCGAAGGCGGGCGAACACCACGCCGTCGGGAGCGTGAATTCGACCGCGACGCGGTCGCCGTCAATCTCGATCCGATCGACGTACTCGAGTTCGATGATCGAGCGGTCGAGTTCTGGATCGGTGACGCGGTCCAGTCGGTCGCGGACGGCCGTCCGCGAGGGCGCGGACATCGAACCGTCGGATTCGGTCCCGGTCATCAGTCGTCGGCCGCCGCGGGTTCCTCGCTGGCGTAGTGGTCCCCGAGATCGAACTCCAGACTGATCTCGTCGTCTTGGAACTGACGGCGCTTCTCCTCGATGTCGACGTCGTAGAGTTCGGCGGCGTTCTCGCCCATGACCTTCTTCTTCGTCTCGAGGTCCCACTCGACGCCATACTCCATGCGGTGTTCCTGCGTGAGTTCGGCCTCGAGGACTTCCTCGACGAGCCAGTCGGGATTCCACAGCGCGTAGTCCGAGCCGAACAGGATGCGATCCTCGCCGAGCCACCAGAGGAGTTCGGACATGATTTCGGAGAACTTGCCCGGCCTGTTCTGGGCGAACGGCGCGGCGACCGCCAGTCCGCCGTAGACGTTGTTCTCCTGAGCGGCGATCCAGCAGAAGTCATCGAGGCGGGGGAGTCCGACGTGCTCGACGATGAAGTTGAGTTCGGGGAACGACGAGGCTGCGTCGTCGACGTCCGCCACGTCGAAGGCGTCGCGGTTCAGCGGCCGGATGGTCGGCCCCTTGTGGGCGTGGATGTTCTCGATCCCCAGTTCCGAACACTTCTCCAGGAACTCGAAGGCTTCCTCGTCGTCGAGGCGCCACCCCTTCGACTCGCCGCGCCACTCGGCGGTGTAGAGCTTGACCCCCGGAATGTCGTACGTCTCGTGGAGGTCCTCGAGGTACTCGAGTCCCTCGTCGCCGTCACGCGGATCGAAGGAGCCGTTGAGCACGAATCGTTCGGGATACTCGGTCGCGAGCTCGGCGTTCTGTTCGGTAGTGTTGAACCCCTCGACATAGAAGTCCGAGAGGTACGTCGGCTGGAAGATCGCCATGTCCGCGGCGGCGTTGCCGAACAGGTCCTCGACCATCCGGTCGGGGCCGTACTTTCGGTACTCCTCCATGCTCCACTCCCGCTCCTCCGGTGTGAACGTCGTGTGGTAGTCGTAGAAGCACTGGATGAACTCTTCCCCACCGTCGTGATCGATGTTCTCCGTCGTGGCGTCCCACAGGTGGACGTGCGCGTCGATGACGAAGATCTCCTCCCCGTTGTGCTGATACATGCCACAGTGTATGTCGTTACCATTCCACATTACTCTTTTTCAGACACGACTGAGTTACGCATTCACACCAGTTTTCTCGGCCTAAATGAGCGTACTCTGAAGATAATATCAATATCTGAATATTCACACAAGCCGATATTGGTGGGGAATGTTATCACGAATGGCGGTGAACTGTGACGCGATTCCATGCAGGCAGCCAGACTCCACGAGTACACCGACGAGATGAGCGAGGCGCTGCGGATCGAGGAGATCGACCGCCCCGACCTCGAGCGATCGGATCAGGTACTGGTCGAGGTCGAGGGCGCGGGGTGGTGCCAGACGGACAACCACATCATCGAAGGGATGTGGGAAGACTACGCGCCCCAGGACCTACCGATGACGCTGGGCCACGAGAACGCCGGCGTCGTCGCCGAGACGGGCGAGGAGGTGACGCTGGTCGAGGAGGGCGACCCGGTGATCTGTCATCCCGTCCAGACCTGTGGCATCTGTCGCCCCTGCCGGCTCGGCGAGGACATGTACTGCGAGAACAGCGCGTTCAACGGGCTCACCACCGACGGCGGCTTCGCGGAGTACCTGCAGACCAACGAGCGCGCGGTGATCCCGCTGCCTGACAGCGTCGATCCGACCGAGATCGCCCCCCACGCCGACGCGGGGATCACGGCCTATCACGCAGTCAAGAAGGCCGTCGACGAACTGAACCCCGGCGACACCTGCGTCGTCGTCGGCGTCGGCGGCCTCGGCCACATCGGCCTCCAGTGTCTCGAGGCGATGAGCGCCGCCGACATCGTCGCTGCCGACATCAAAGACGAGGCCCTCGAGCTGGCCGAAGAACTGGGCGCCCGTCACACCGTCAACTCCGCCGAGGAAGACCTCGCGGACGCGATCGGGGACCTGACCGACGACGAGGGCGCCCGACAGGTAATCGACTTCGTCGGAAGCGACGAGACGACCGGGCTCGCAGCCGACGTCGTCGCCGCCGGCGGCGACCACCACATCGTCGGCTACGGCGGCCACATCCACGAACCCAGCCAGGCGCTCGTCGACGGCGAGTTCTCGTTCCGTGGGACGCTGGTCGGCAAGTACGCCGAACTCCAGGAGCTCGTCGCGCTCGTCGACCGCGGCGACGTCGAACTGCGAACCCAACGCCACGATCTCTCGGACATCAACACGGTCGCCGAACGGCTCGAGCACAACGAGATCGAGGGCCGAGCGGTGATCCAGCCGCCGTGACGAGATCGGCAGGTGCATCCGCCGCTTCCGATGGAACCGGCCCACCAGATCCGAACGCCGATAGCGATCCGTTCGCTCTTCCGGCGACGCGCTATCGCCTCGGCGATTCCGGACACCACGAAAGAACGTCGCGGCGCGCGTTAGACGATCGATCCCTCGGCTCGACGGCGGTTCGGGCCGTTCCGCGGCCGATCAGAGCGTGGGCCGCGACCACTCCTCGTCGGAACCGTGCTGCTCGAACCGGGTCCCCTGCCCGCACTCGGGACAGCTGTACTGCCGGAACTCGATCTCCTGTCCGACGATCGGAATGGTCGTCGTGCTCCCCGCGCCCCGGAACTTCATCTCGGTTCTACACCGCGAATAGATGGGTTGCTCCGTAACTGGCTCGTTTTCGACGGACATCACCACCACTGTTCTATGATAACACCAGACATACAATAGGCGTTCGCGTCCGTGTTTGTCTGCCGAACCCCATCGCCGTCGAACCGGTGCCCCTCGACCGTTCGGGACCGACACCACCGCGTCTCGATCGGCGCTACGCTCTTGTAGGGCCCCCTGATACGCCCTATATGGCCACCCTCGAGGACCCCATCGAGATCGGCGGTGTCACGATCCCCAACCGGCTCTACCGCGCGCCGCTGCTCGAGTGTGCGGGCAACGGGCCCGACGCAGTCGACGTCCTGATCGACGACCTCGAGCCGGCCGCCGAGTCGGGCGTCGGCCTGATCTGTCAGGGCGCGACGATCGTCCGCGGCGACGGCGGCTGCGCCGCGCCGGGGATGACCCGCGTCCACGATCCCGACTTCGTGAAGCGACTGTCCCGACTCACGGAGCGGATCCACGATCACGGGAGCCGGATCTTCGTGCAACTCGAACACGGCGGCCTCCGGAGCATGGAGACCTGGCACGCCGAGTACCGCCGAGAGCATCCTGACCTCGAGCAACTCGCGGTCTCGCGACCGCCGTGGCAGCTGCGGCTGCTCGACCGACTCGGGTTTCTCTCCTACGACCCGCACGTCCTCTCGACCGACGAGGTGTACGACCTGGCAGCCGATTTCGGACGAGCGGCGGCGTCTGCGGTCGACGCCGGCTACGACGGTATTCACCTTGCGGGGGCCAACATGGGCATCGTCCAGCAGTTCCTGTCGCCCTTTTACAACCAACGGGACGACGAGTTCGGGGGGAGTCCGGAGGCGCGACTCGAGTTCCTCGCCGTCGTCCACGACGAGATCCGCGAGCGGGCCGGCGACGTCCCGCTGATGACCAAAGTCCCCGCGGAGACGCCCACCCCGCCCGCGCCCGTCGTTCGCCGGAAGCTGTCACTCGAGGACGGCATCGAGATCGCCCGTCGACTCGAGAAAATCGGCTACGACGCGGTCGTGCCGGTTCAGACGTCGGTCGTCTGGGACATGAGCATCGTCCGCGGGGCGTATCCGGAGCGGGCGTGGACCAATGAGGGGTTACAAGCGGAGTACGACGCCGCGTTCGGCGGCGCGACGCGAAAGCGACTCGTCTCGCTGGCCAACCGAATTCAGTCGCTACAGTACGACTTCGAGCCGACGTGGAACGAAGAGTTCTGTCGGCGCGTTCGCGAGCGGGTGTCGATCCCCGTACTGGCGGAGGGGGGGATTCGCGAGCGCGAAGAGATGGACCAGCTACTGGGAAGTGTGAACAACGAGAGTGACAACCCTGACACACCAGTCTGCGATATGGTCGGCATGGCCCGGCCCTTCTACGCCGAACCGCGGCTTGGGGCGCGGCTGCTCGAGAGCGGGACTGGCGGCAACAAGAACGAACGGACGCGCGTTCTCTGTGAGAGCTGTAACAACTGTACCGTGCCGCAGGTCACGGGTGCCCCCGGCATCTGTCGGACGCCGGACGTGCTTCGAGCGCGGGGCGAACTCGAGCGCGAGGGGGCGTACGAACGGCCTGAATCGTAACTTACCCGGAGACGGTTCCGTTCGTCAGTTCCTCGAGGGTTCCCTTGACGGTGTAGTCGGGCGCCTCGACGCTGAACTGCGAGTCCGTCGACCCCGCGAAGTGGAGCTGGAGCGTGTACGAGCCGTCATCTTGAATCGGCGCCACTTCGCTGCGGTTCGCATCGATTTGATTGAGAGCGACCATCTGCCCTGCGTACTCGGAATCAGTCGTCCCGTCGATCTCGTACAGTTTCCATTCGGCGTCGACGTTCGGCCCCTCGAGCGGGTAGCCGCGGTCTCTCCACCCGCGGAGTCCCTCGTCGATCGCGTACGTGTGTTCGTATCCCGAATCGATCAGTGAGGCGGCGCGCTGGGACGACAGGTGGTGTGGACACGCACAGTAGGTGACGATCCGGGTGTCTTTCGACCATTCCTCGACTGGATCGTCATCGATATCGCCCGCCGCCTTTGCCGGCGAGAAGACGGCGCTTTCGATTCGCATTTCGTCGTACTGAGACCGACCGCGCGCATCTACGAATCGCGCCTCGTCGTTTTTGTACCACTTGTAGGCGTCGTCGACGGGAACGAGCGGAACGTCGACGCCGCTGGGCGTGGAGTACAGTTCGTAGTCGAATTCGTTGGCCGCGGTCGCATCGCTATTGTTACTGAGACAGCCCGCAACTACGCCCACCGTCGTCGTCCCGCTGACGGCGAGGAACGTCCGTCGGTTCATATTCGACCACTAGCATGGACGATGAGATAGGGCTTCTGGTGACGGAAGGTACTCGTCGGACCCCCTTGTTTCGGGTGGAAATCGATAGCAGTAACCGAGGAAGGTACTCGAGTCGAAAGACCGGAAGGAGTAGTCCATGCTGGATTCGAACCAGCGTCGAAGCCCCCAGAAGGCTTCAGGATTGGCCACTACCCTAATGGACTATACATGTTTCGCCGGTCTCGATTACCGACGACGTACCCATTTGTAGTCGGGGTTCATATTAGAGTGTTACGAACTCGACCGGGTTCGATATGAGAACGCGTCTCAGTCCATTCCGATCCCTTACCGCGATTTTCACGACGGCGGATCGGCATGTTCGACGCGGTGGCAGTTCGCACAGAGGACGACGCAACGTTCGATCTCCTCGCGAATACTGACTTTCGAGTGGCCGTTGACCACCATCGTCGCGATTCCGTGTTCCTTCTCACCCGGATGGTGGAAATCCAAGCACGGTGGTCTCCCTTCACCACACCGGTCGCACTCGCAGTGTCGTTCCTTGTACGTGTAGAGCTACTTTCGGATTTCTGCCCGACGGCGATCTTTTCGCTCGATTTGCGCTTTTCGGTTCTTGTAGTACCAGCGCTGTTGGCCCGTGAGTTCCTCCCACGCTCCGTCATCAGGGATCTCGACCCAGTCCGGTTTCGGCTGGACGGGGTGGTCACCGGTCGCACACAGATCGAACGTCTCCAACCACACCTGCTCTTTCGCCGCGTTTCAGCAGCCCAAGACGTCCATAATCGTCGCGGCTGCCGGCGTCAATCCCAACTCCTCGTACTGTGTGCTTTCGTCGGCGACTCACCGAGGCGCTCGACGGCCTCTCGCAGCGCCTCGAGCCAAACCGGTATTCCTTTTTCCCGGTCGCGCGCACGCTCGAGTATGTACGTCGGACGATTCGTCGTCGTCGGCCCCGAGGGTGGCGCCTACCGCGTCTCCTCGAGATCGTTCCCGAACCGCAAGCTCACCGCTCGAGACGAGGCCCTGACCGTGGGCCCCACCGAGGACGCCCCCGAGACGGACAATCCCTACGTCTCGTACAACTGCCTGCGCGTCGTCGAGACGCCGACGGGCGAGACGGCGGCCTTCGGCAACGGCTCGCACGTCGATCCGATCGCGGAGAAACTCGAGTTGGGCTACCCCGCCCGCGACGCCCTCGCGGAGAGCCTGCTCGCGCTGGACTACGAAAAGGACGACTACGACACGCCCCGCATCGCGGCGACGATCGGCGACGGCGGCGAGGCGCTGATCGGCACGGTTCGGAAGGACGCGCTGCTTGTCGAGACCGTCGACGAGCCGACGCTGGTCGCGACCTACGAGAAGAACGCTCCCGAGCCGATCGACTTCGAGGCCGAGAGCGCGGCCGAAGCGGCGAGCGAAGCGTACGACCTCGAGTTCGAACACGCGGTCTGTGCGGCTGGCGTCGTCCGGACCGACGACGGCTTCGAGACGGCGATCGAGAACGGCGACTGATCAGTTCCTCGAGACCCCGAATCGATTCGTTTGGATCTGGTGTTGTGGAGGCACTACGCGAACTGGTTATCGAAGCTGGAAGCAGCGGCGTCGATCGGTAGCGTTCTGCTATCGTGGCAGTGAGGAATAGCCACTCCCTCCCCAACCGATTCGCTCACTCCTGACAGTCGTTCGCTCATCCACCGGAAGACGCTTCACATCTTCCAAGCCATTCGCTCGTGCTACTCGCGAAAACCTCGCACGGTGTCGGCACCCGTCCTCGAGAGCACTCGGACGGGCGCCAGCGTGCGCCACCGCACAAAGGAGACCACTCTCGTTGGAACAAGGATCGTCCGGCAACCGCAGAGCGCTCGGCCAACCTACAAATCCCTCGCGCCGGTTAGCTTCGAGCATGGAAGTCGGACTCATCTCGGACGTCCACAGCAACCGGGTCGCCCTCGAGGCCGTCCTCGAGGATATGCCCCCCGTCGACGAACTGCTCTGTGCCGGCGACGTGGTCGGCTACAACCCGTGGCCCGCAGAGTGCGTCGACGAACTCCGCGAGCGGGACGTGCCGACGGTGATGGGCAACCACGATGCTGCGGTCGCCGCGACCACCCCGTTTCGCTTCAACGGGATGGCAAAGGCGGGCGTCGAACACGCGAAGAAGCGCCTCGGCGACGACCAGTTGGCGTGGCTCGAGTCCCTGCCTGCCGAGCGCCTCGAGTGCGACGGGCGGGTGAAACTCGTCCACGGTCACCCGGACGATCCTGACCGATACACCCGCTATACGTATCCGGACGAGTTCTCGCCGCGGCTGCTCGGCGACGAGGACGTCCTCGTGCTCGGCCACACCCACGTCCAGGGCGTCGAGAAGTTCGCGGAGGGGATCGTCGTCAACCCGGGCAGCGTCGGCCAGCCCCGCGACGGCGACCCGCGGGCGGGCTACGCCGTCGTCGACCTCGACGCGCTGACCGTCGAGACCCACCGCCTCGAGTACGATATCGAGGCCGTGCAGGCGGCCGTCACGGAGTCGGGGCTCCCCGAACGGATCGGTCAGCGACTCGCCCGCGGGAAGTAATGGAGCGCCGGTCGGACCCGGCTGCGGGGAAACGAACCCTTTTAGGCTCCCTCGCCGGTATGCCCAGATATGGTATTTGCCGGCCACACCGGGCGTACCGACAGGGAGTATCCTCGTCGCGACAGTGGCCGGTGTTGCTGTCGGCCGCGTCTTCGCGGAAAATCGCGCCGCCAGCATCGCGTTGGGACCGCTCTGGCCGCGAACAATCGGGTGAGCGATGTTTCGGCGGATTCGTGAGGACGTCCAGGCGATGGCCGCCCGCGACCCCGCGGCGACGGGCCGACTCGAGGTCCTCTGCTGTTATCCGGGTCTCCACGCCGTCTGGGCGCACCTGCTGCTCCACCGGCTCTGGAACGCCGGCTTCGAACTCACCGCGCGGCTGTTGTCCAACGTCGTGCGACTGCTGACCGGCGTCGAGATCCACCCGGGCGCGACGGTCGGGAAGCGGGTGACGATCGACCACGGCATGGGCGTCGTAATCGGCCAGACGGCCGATATCGGCGACGACGTCCACATGTACCACGGCGTCACGCTCGGCGGCGATACGAACGAACCGGTCAAGCGCCATCCAACCGTCGAGGACGGCGTTCAAATCGGCGCGAACGCGACGCTGCTCGGCGATATCACGATCGGCGAGGATGCGGCCATCGGCGCGGGATCGGTCGTCACGGACGACGTCGAACCGGGCGCGACGGTCGCCGGCATCCCGGCGGAACGCGTCGACTGAGCGACGTCGCGAACGGAAAACGGAGCGCGGACCGCTCGAACTGTTCGACTTTTACTGCTGATCGCCGCTTACCACGCCGTCCGAGCCCGCCGGCTCCTCCGACGACGGAACGCCCTCTTCGGTCTCGGCGTCGCTGGCGGACTCGCCGGGCGCCTCCTCGCTTAACGTCTCGTCGGGAGCGGAGCGGTAGCCGAGTTCGAGGTGAAGTTTCGCCGTGCAGTCGAAGGCCTCCTCGTCGAGTTCGGTCTCGTCTTCCTGTTGGTTCATGTAACCGTTACAGCGGCCGTGTTTGACGATATTCATCAGCGACGCCGCGGAGCCACACTCCGGGCAGTCGATGTAGTAGTTGCCCTCGTCGTTTTGGTGCCACGCGTCGGGCGTGAGTTCCATGTACGTGGCGTCCTCGTGATCGCGTTGGCTCATAGGCGTACAAAACGGACCGACGCGGGTAAAGAAGGGCCCGGAAGTCGCAACCCGGCCGTCGGCTCGAGGATCGAGAACCGGTTCGAAGCGACGCTCAGACCAGCGGTTCGACCAGTTCTTCGCCGGCCTCGAGCAGTTCTGCGACTCGCTGCTCGTCCTCGGCCTCGGCGTAGACCCGAAGGACGGGCTCGGTTCCGCTGGGACGGATCAGCAGCCACGAGCCGTCGGCGAGCTGGAGTTTGAAGCCGTCGGCGGTGTTGACGCCGTCGACGGCGGTTCCCGCCACGTCGTCGGGAATCTCCGCCTCGAGGTCCTCGAGCACGCGGGCCTTCTCCTCGTCGGGACAGGCCACGCTGATCTTGTCCTGGACGACGGTACCGTGTTCGGAGAGGAGCCGGTCGACGCGGTCGTCCAGCGGTTCGTCGGCGTGCATCGCGGCCGCGAGCAAGGCCATCAAAACGCCGTCCTTCTCGCGGACGTGGCCGCGGACGGTGAAGCCGCCTGACTCCTCCCCGCCGACGAGGGCGTCGTATTCGCCCATCGCGTCGGCGACCCACTTGAAGCCGACCGGCACCTCGTGGACGGTCTCGTCATGGGCCTCGGCGACGCGGTCGATCAGGAACGTCGTGGAGACGGTCCGGACGACCGCTCCCGCGTCGTTCTCGAGCAGGTAGTCGTAGAGCGCGGCGAAGAAGAGGTTCTCGTCGAGATAACCGCGTTCAGGGGTGACGATGGCGATCCGATCGGCGTCGCCGTCGTTGGCGACGCCGAGGTCGGGGCCGGCGTCGTCGTCGGTGACCAGGTCGATCAGCGTCTCCAGGTTCTCGGGAGCCGGTTCGGGTGCCCCGCCGCCGAACTCGGGGTCGCGTTCGCAGCGCAGGCACTCGAGCGATGCGCCGGCTCGCTCCAGGAGGGCGTCGGTCGTCCCGCGGCCGCTGCCGTGCATGGCGTCGTAGGCGACGGTCTGCCCCGAGAGGTCGGTACTGCCCGTGACCGATTCGACGAGCTCGAGGGCGGCGTCGGCGTGGGGCGTAACGAGATCGACCTCCTCGACGGTTCCGTGCTCGGCCCCCGGGAGCGGCTCGGGTTCGGCGAGTCGCTCCGCGATGGCGTCGGTTACTTCGGGGAGCGCCGGCGCGCCGTCCTGCGGAATGAACTTCACGCCGTTGTACTCCGGCGGGTTGTGCGAGGCGGTGATGGCGAACCCGCCGATCAGATCGCGCTCGACGATGGCGTGGGCAACCAGCGGCGTCGGCCGGTCGCGCTCGGGCATCACGACGTCGAATCCGTTGACACACAGCACGCGCGCCAGTTCTTCGGCGAATCCGCGGGAACTCTCACGGGCGTCGTATCCGACCGCGACCGTCCCCTCGAGACCCTCGTCGGTCAGATACGTTGCGACCGCCTGTCCGACCATCCGGACCCGCGGCGTCGTGAACTCGTCGAGCGTCGCCCGCCAGCCGTCGGTGCCGAAGCTGATCGACTCCATATGCGTGCGTCTACGTCGGCGGCGAAAAAAGCGACGCCATTCCGCGGACGCGGTCGGGGCGGACGACCGGCCCCGGCGCAATCGGACCGACTCGCGGCTGGTGGTTCCGGCACTGCTGTTTTCCCGCCGCCGATCGTAGGGACGATATGAGCCAGACGCCCTCCGTCGTCGCCGTCAGCGGCAGTCTCCGGGACGAGAGCTACACTCGAACTGCGCTGCAGTACGCGTTACGGGCCGCCGCCGACGCGGGCGCCGAGACGACGCTGCTCGACCTCCGAGAACGGGACCTGCCCGTGTACGACCCCGACCGCGACCTCGAGGACCAGGGCGACGCCGCGGCCGCGACGCGACTCGTCCGCGAGGCCGACGCCGTCGCGCTCGGAACGCCGGTCTACCACGGCTCCTACTCGGGGGCGCTGAAGAACTTCCACGACTACTGCGGGTTCGATGAGTACGAGGAGACGACCGTCGGCCTGCTGGCGACCGCCGGCGGCGGCAGCTACGGCTCGACGCTCGATCACCTCCGCATTACGGTTCGAGGCGTCCACGGGTGGGTCCTCCCCCACCAGGTCGGCCTCCGAAACGCCTCGGGGAAGTTCGAGGCCGATCCCGAGGCCATCGACGGCCGCCGGTTCCGCGATCCCAGCCTGCAGGATCGGGTGGAAAAACTCGGTCGAAACCTCGTCGAGTACGCCTTCATCGACCCCAGCGTCACGTCGGCACAGTCCGCGGCGGGCGACGACTGAGACTGAAGACGACCCCGCGAGGGACGACGCGACGCCCCCTTCAGACGTCGACAGCGTCGAGTCGCTGTTCGAACAGCCGCTCGCCGGTCTCGTCGCAAGTCACGGCGAAGACCTCGTGTGAGGTACAGCAGGACTCGACCGTTTCCTCGCTCATGCTGATCTCGCCGCCGGTCGGGCACGTCTCGAGAAACATCCGGAGCCCGTTGAGGATCTGACCCTTCAGCTCGGGGTCGTGAACTTCCCAGTCGTCGGTCCACTCGGCGAGCGCGCGGCTGGCGCCGACGTCGGCGAGCAGCGCGGCCTGGGACGGCCAGCGGCCGGCGATCCCCCGCTCGGATCGCAGGACGCGGACGTCCTCGCGGACGTCGAGTTCGAACTCGTCGGAGTCGGCGTCGGCGTCGAACCCGAACGCGTCGACGGCGGCCGCGACCTCGAGGCCCGACTCCTCGACGGTCTCGATCGCCTCGAGCCAGGCGGACTCGAACGCGTCGGTGAGACAGAGGTCGTCCTCCTCAGCGCAGGGCTCTAGGACCTCGTGGTCGAGGAAGTACGTCTCGAGGTTGGCGACGGGTTCGTCAGCGGAGTCGACCGCGTCCGCTTCGGCGGTCGATTCGTCGGCGGCCGCGCTCGACTCGGCGGACTGGTCGTCGTCGGTGGTGCTGGCGTTTGCGGCGGTCTCCGCGACGTCCGTGTTGTCCTTGCCGGAGCGGGCGTCCGAGTCGGACGACAGCGAGTCAGATCGGTCGGTCGCAGTCCCCGCGGTACCGTCGACGGCGCCGAGCCCGCTGGCGATCTCCGGTTCGGGTTCCTTGCCGAACCAGCGGAGCACTTCCGACGGGAGGTACCGCTTGGTCAGCGTCGGCGTTCCGGGGACGAGATACCCCCGAACGTAGATGAGCGCGATCGATACTCCGACCGCGAGCGCGCCGCCGAGCCTGGATTTGCGCGCGATCAGCGACCCGGCCACGGCGGCGATAGCCAGATTCAGTATCGTACACGGCTCGCACCGGTTCTCGCCGGTGTACTCCGGCTGTTTGAGGTCGTCGACGATTTCGAGATCCATTTCGTTCTCACAAGGGGGCGCCGATAGTATCTATTTTTCGGGATGTCTCGGGAGAATACTAACGCGGACGCGTCCGGACCCACTTTCCCCTCGAGGCAGCGGGTCTGAGACTCTCTGTCTCTCTCGAGGTAGACGAGATTAGCCTCTCACTCGAGGCCGACGAGACGTTCCTTCTCCCGGCGGGAGAGCTGTTTGATCTCGTACTCTCGAGACATCGCGGCCGACCGCGACTCGTGGCGCTCGTGGTAGCGCAGTTCGACAGGCGCGCGGCCGCGCGTGTACTTCGCGCCCTCGCCGGCGTCGTGTTCGGCGACCCGCCGCTCTAAGTCCGTCGTGTAACCGGTGTAGAGCGAGCCGTCGGCGCACTCGAGGACGTAGACGACGTGGTCGGCCTCGGTCATGGGCGATCGATCGAAACGGAACGTAAAAAGCGTCACGCTGCAGGGGGCGCGTGGTCGTCGATCGCGATGCTCCGTGGGATCAGGCGCCGCGCGCGCGCTCTCTGGCGGCTTGTTCGATCCCGGCGTTGGCCGAACAGCTCACGCAGGCGCGGATCTCGCCGTTTTCGTCGGCGAACACGCGTGCGAACCGTTCGGAGACGTGTGCGCCGCAATGGTCACAAGTTGGCATTGGATACTGGTCACACCGGCCAGAGCCGGTATGCAAAGCTACCCAGTGCATAGGTAAATATCCTTCTCCAAACACCGTTTGGCCTTCCGGTATCGAGATATATTTTTGCAGGTTAGTTAGATCGGCCGTCGTCGCGGGCGCCGTTGATCGCGCGAGCGATCAGCGTCGCCTGGGCGCCGGCGACGAAGCCCGCGTCGATGTTGACGACCGAGAGGACGGTACACGACTGGAGCAGTCCCGCGAGTGCGGCCTCGCCGTCGCCCCCGTGGCCGTAGCCGCTCGAGACGGGGACGGCGATGACCGGCGTATCGACGAGGCCGGCGATCACCGTCGGAAGCGCCCCTTCCCGGCCAGCAGCGACGATCAGGACGTCCGCCTCGCAGAGCCGATCGACCTGATCGAGCGTCCGGTTCAGCGCTGCGACGCCGATGTCGTCGATCCGGTCGATCGTCGCTCCCGCGTCGGCGCAGACGACCTCCGCCTCGTCGGCGACGGGGCCGTCGACGGTCCCCGCCGTCACGATCCCGACCGTCGCCTCGAGCGACGGCGGCTCGTAGTCGGCCGCCAGCACCCGAACCGTCGACCCTCGGCGCTCGAGGGTCGCGTCGGGAAACGTCTCCTCGAGACTCGCCTCGAGGGCCTCGACCTGACGGTCATCGGCGCGAGTCACGAGCGCTCGTCCGGTCGTCTCGAGGGCGGTTTCCGCGAGTGCGACGACCTGTGGAGCCGACTTCCCCTCGGCGAGGATGGCCTCCGGAATGCCGCGGCGCTGCTTTCGAGCCGCGTCGAATCGTCCGGCCTCGCCGGTGACGTATCCTCTGAGTTGTGCTTCTGCCGCTGACGGCGAAAGCGAGCCGTCAGCGACGGCCTCGAGCAGTTCGCGCATACGCCCAGTCGTGGGCGAACGTACTCCAATGCGTCGACCCGTTCGAACGCGTTTTGGTCCCACGTATCAAACGAAAGCGCGCGCGAGCGGACTCACAGCGCGCGCGAGTCGTATTTGCCGCCTCGACGAGGGTCGAATCGCGGCCGGTGACTCATCAGACATATATTTTCCGGTGGTGTCGGGTGTCGAAACAGGCATAGCAACCGCTGCAACCCCCGTATTCCGGATTTCAACCAGAGCATTTATATTGGGTAAAGCGGAAGCGGTAAATCGTATGGCAGACCTTATCGTCAAAGCCGCCGTGAAGGAAGCGCTCGATGACAAGAACGTCGCCTCGGACTTCTACGAAGCACTCGACGAGGAAGTCGACGAGCTTCTCGAGGACGCTGCGCGACGAGCCGAAGCGAACGACCGGAAGACGGTCCAGCCCCGCGACCTGTAAGGTTCGCCACAGAAGTATTTTTTATCGCCGATAAATTTCGAGTAGCGACGGCGCCCGATCTGCAAGCGGCGAGCCGTTGCCGACTCGAGTTTTTTGACGCTGGCACTGGTAGCAGTTGATCGAGGATGCTTCGGAAACTGTTGATCGGCTTCGGCTGTTTCGAGATCGTCAGACCGGAACCCGTCATGGACATGTGCGAGCGGATCGGCCTGGAAAACCCAGACGAGGCGAAGCTACGCCCGCAGGCACTGTGGGGTGCGCGCCTCGAGGGGCTCCTGTTCGTCTGGTTGCTGGTCCGCGGTCGGGAGGGAACGACGGCCGGCAGCGCACTGCTCGGGCTGGCCGGCGCCGTCTTGGTACTGCTCCCGCAGCCGGTTATCGAACTCAGCCAGCGCGTCGTCTACGAGAACACGGACGACCTCGAGTTGAAGCCGTGGATCGAGCCGGCGGCGCGAGCCCTCGGTGCGCTCTACCTGCTCGTCGTCGTCCTGTCGATGCGCAGCGCCGAGGCGACCGAAAGCGACGAGGTACTGCCCGAGATCGAATCGAAGTCAACGGCGTAACGACCGTCGACACTCCCTGATTCGGTCCGCAGCGGACCGCCCGCGAACCGTTTTGTGACCGGCGCGCGAACGAGTTCGTATGCGACGATCCCTCGCCTTTGGGCTCGGACTGCTCATAGCTCTCGCTCCGGAGCGAATCGTCGAGTCCGCCGAACGGCTCGCCTTCGAGAACCCCCACGCCGGCCGGCTGCGACCGTGGACGCTCCCGATCGGCCGACTCGAGGGCCTGCTGGTTGCCTGGCTGGCCGGTCGCCGATCCGACGGGACGACCGTTCTCGAACCACTCGTCGCCGGGCTGGGCGTCGTCCTCGCGCTGGCACCGCGAACGGCGCTTCGACTCGGCCTCCGAACGGCCTACGAGAATCCGACGGAACTCGAGGTGAAACCGTGGGTGGTTCCGGCGACGCGACTCGCTGGAGCGTGTTATCTGGTCGCCGGACTGTTCGCGGGTCGCGGAGCCGCGCCGAAAGACGACGGCCGCGAGCGAGCCGCTATCGGCGAGTCGCCGAGCGCCGATCAGTAGTCGCGAACCTCGACGCCGTCGTCCGTCCCGACGTAGGTCGCGTCGGCCAGCCCGACGAACAGCCCGTGTTCGACGACGCCGGGAAGCCGCGAGAGCCGGGTCGCCAGGGTCTCGGGGTCGTCGATCGACCCGAACGCGCAGTCGAGGACGAGGTTTCCGTTATCGGTCACGACCGGACCGTCCTTGCCCTCGGCCTCTCGGAGCGTCGGCTCGCCGCCGACATCGCGAACGCGATCGGCGACGACCGTGTGGGCGTCGGGGATGACTTCGATCGGGACCGATCGCTCGAGCGTCGGCGCGAGTTTCGAGGGGTCGGCGACGACGACGAATCGGTCGGCCGCTGCATCGACCAGTTTCTCGCGCGTGTGCGCGGCGCCTCCGCCCTTGATCAGCGCGCCGTAGCCGTCGGCCGCGGGGTCGTCGGCCACCTGATCGGCGCCGTCGATCGCGAGGTCGACCCCCTCGACCGCGTCCAGCGTCGTCAGTTCGATCCCGACCTCGAGGGCCAGTCGGCGCGACTGGAAGGAGGTCGGAATTCCCCGGATCTCGAGGCCGTCGTCGACGGCCCGGCCGAGCGCCTCGATCGCGTACGCGGTCGTCGAACCGGTGCCGAGCCCGACGACGAACCCGTCCGCGACGTCTTCGGCGGCGCGTTCGCCGGCCCGTCGTTTCGCCGCGTCGGAACCGCCTGCCGTCTTCATGGCTACTACGGCGCGGGGCGACGGCAAAAACGTTGTACTCTCGAGTCGGTCGGTAGTCGTTCGCCTCAGAGATCGGTGCGACTGAACCGCCAGACGCCGAGTCCGAGCGGGACGAGCGCCCAGAGCGCCAGCAAGACGAAGCCGAACCACGGCTCAGCGATCATCGGGAGGTCCTCAATACCGTACGCGCTCGCCATCGTAAGGGCGGATTCGTCGAAGACAGCGCCCAGCGCGGAGCCGTAGGCGGCGTCCGGCGAGATCGAGGCCAGTCCGATGTACCAGTTCGGATACTGTTCGGGAATGAGCGTGCCCTCGACGTAGTACAATAGGGCCTGTAGCAGGAACGACCAGACGATCCAGAAGAATATGATCAGTCCGAACGCGCCGACCGCCGCCCGGGTCGTCGAGCGCGTCAACGAGGAGATACCGATCCCCAGACAGACGTAGACGAGGCCGAGCAGCATCGTTATCAGCGTAAACAGGAGGTAGTCGACGATCGAGACGGAGCCGACGAAGGCGACGAGACCGCCCAGCCCGACGGCAAACCCGATCAGAATCGACGCGGCCACGACGGCCGAGCGGCCGAGCACCTTCCCGAACACGACGTTGCTGCGCGTGTGCGGGAGGCCGAGCAGGAACTTCAGGCTCCCGCTCTCGCGCTCGCCGCAGATCGCCTTGTAACTAACCATCAGCGCGATAATCGGGACGAGAAAGCTCGCGGGCGTCTGCAGGGCGAGAACCAGTTGGATCGTCGTCTCCGCGCCTTCGCCGAGTTCCGCGCCGAACATCTCCCCGAACTCCGCGCCGAGGTACGCGCCCCCGAGCGTGAACAGGGCGAAGACCGCCGTCATCACCATCAGCTTGCGCGATCGGACGGCGTCCTCGAACTCCTTTTTCGCGACGGTGACCGCGCTCATTGCCGCACCCCCTGGGCGTCGCCCTCGGTGTACGCCATAAACAGCTCCTCGAGCGACGATTCGTCGGTCGCGAAGTCGTCGACGGTGACGCCGCACTCCTCGATCGCTCGGAGGACGGCCGACTTCGCCCGATTCTCGCAGGTCACGACGAGCGTCGTGCCGTCAGCCGACACCTCGGAGACGCCGTCGACCGACCGGACCGCCTCGAGGGCCCCGGCCGTGTCGTCGGGAACCCGATCGAGTTCGACGCGAAGCCGAGTCCGTTCGGGCATCGAGTCCCGGAGCCCCTCGATGGTGTCCTCGGCGACGAGGTGCCCGTCTCGAAGGATGCCGACGCGGTCACAGATCGCCTCGACCTGCCCGAGGATGTGCGACGAGAAGAAGACGGTCGCGCCCCGGCGGTTCTCCTCGCGGATGATCTCGCGCATCTCGCGGGCGGCGTTGGGGTCGAGTCCCGTCGAGGGCTCGTCCAGAATGAGGAGGTCGGGCTCGCCGACCAGCGCTGTCGCGAGCATGAGCCGCTGGGCCATCCCCTTCGAGTAGCCGCCGGCCTTCCGATCGGCCGCGTCGGCGATTCCGACACGCTCGAGCAGGGCCTCGGGGTCGTCGTCGGCTCCTTTCGATTCGATGGCGAACTCGACGTGTTTGCGGCCGGTCAGGCGGTCGTAAGTCTCGACGCCCTCGGGGAGGATGCCGGTCCGAGTGCGGATCTCGAGGGTCTCCGCTCGAGCGTCGAGGCCGAAGACGCGCACCTCGCCCGTTGTGGGGCGGATGAAGTCCAGGATCAGATTGATCGTCGTCGACTTCCCGGCGCCGTTGGGGCCGAGGAAGCCGTAGATCTCGCCGGACTGGACCGTGAGATCCAGCCCCTCGAGGGCTGTTTCCGACCCGTACCGCTTCGTTACATTAGAGAGCTCGATTGTTGTCACGATATTAATTTATTTTCACTTAATACATATAAACTTTGTTTGTATAATAGGATCGCTATCACAGAGATCCCGATAAAACGGACAAATGCTTTTGTACCATCATTTCCGCCAGAATCAGACATGGGCGCCCCACAAATACTATATTCTATAGCCATCTTCGATCTATTTAGATAGTAATATACGAAAGAAATATATCTTCGGTCTATGATCTTACAGTTAGAGCGAATATGGATACGATATCCCCGCGAACAACTGATCGATACGATTGCGGCCGCCAGCAGCGGCACAACGCTCGAGCGAATTTCGGAGTGGAGGTGGTGGCATGATCGATCTCGCGCTCGTGCCCTTACAGGCCGGCGGAGAGATACCGGGCATGGAGTACGTGCTCATCGGAAGGGTCATCGCACTACTCATCGGACTCGGGGTCGGTTACTGGGTTTACAAGGACGCTTCGAAGCGCGGAAACAACGAATTGCTCTGGGCGATCGGTGTCGGGGCGTTGCTGGCTCTGCTCTTTCCGATCGGGCTCATCGCCCTCATTGCGTACATCATCATTCGTGGCGACGTGATCGAGGAGGAGTCGAGGACAGCCGAGACGACAGGCGACAATTGGGGATCGTCAGACGAGACGACAGGCGACGACTGGTAGCAACGGACGGATCGGGACGCTGATCGTGATTTCACCAATATTACAAGAATAACGCACCATCATGAACGCCGCTGAACGACGCGACCTCATCGAGCGCGTCAATCGCCAGAGCGCGACGATCGGGCAAGAACTCCCCGAGACGATCACCGTTGGCGACGACGACCTTCCCCTCGAGGAGTTCCTCATCGAGACCCGGAAAGTCGAAGGCATCCCCGACGACGCGAAGCCGCTGGTCCAGGAGACCGAGCGGGAGCTGGCAGCCGAGCGGAAACGCCTCGTCGAGCGCCTCGAGTCGGCCCCCATCGATCGCGAGGAAGGCGAGGAGCTCGTCGAGACGATCGTCGGGATCGACCGCGCACGAAACGCCCTCAAGAGCCTCCGACGCGAGCGGTTCGGCGCCGAGGCCCGCTCGGCGACGCTGGACGATCACGAGCGCTGGCTCGAGTTCGTGGACGCAATCCGCCGCTAGTACTAGCTTTTTCGGTCGGGCCGTGGTCGACCGCCTATGGCGACATCGGGAACCGGGGGCGCCGCCGGCGCTGACGCCACCAACGCCGACGCCGGCACGGCGGTGGCCCTCGAGGACGTCCGTAAGACCTACCAGCTCGGTGAGCCGGTCCACGCGTTAGACGGCGTCTCCCTCGAGATTCCGCGCGGGTCCTACACCGCGATCATGGGACCGAGCGGCTCGGGGAAGTCGACGCTAATGAACCTCGTGGGCTGTCTGGACACGCCGACGGCCGGCACCGTCGTCGTCGACGGCGAGGACGTAGCGGCGCTGACCGACCGCGAACGGACGACCCTCAGGGGAACCACAGTCGGCTTCGTCTTCCAGACGTTCAACCTCATGCCTCGGCTGACCGCCACGGAGAACGTCGCGCTCCCGCAGCTGTTCCAGAACGTCGATCGCGAACGGCGCTGCGAGCGGGCCCGCGAACTCCTCGAGCGGGTCGGCCTCGCGGATCGGACCGATCACCTCCCGAACGAACTCTCCGGCGGGCAGCGCCAGCGGGTCGCGCTCGCGCGGGCGCTGGTCAACGATCCGGCCATCGTGCTGGCCGACGAACCCTCGGGCAACTTAGACACCGACACGGAGGCCGACATCCTCGACCTCTTCGGGGAGTTCCACGAGGCCGGAACGACGATGATCGTCGTCACCCACGAACGCCACGTCGCCGAACGCGCCGAGCGGATCGTCCACCTGCTCGACGGGAAGATCGAACGGATCGAGATCCTCGACGAGAGCGAGGGCCAGCAGGCGGACGACCCCTCGAGTCGGGACCGAACCGATTCTGGAGCGGACGACTGATGCGGGCGATCGAGAGTCTGCGCCTGGCGTGGCGGTCGATCCGCGGTCACAAACTGCGGTCGTCGCTGACGACGCTGGGCATCGTGATCGGCATCGCGGCGGTGATCGCCTTCGTCACGCTCGGCGCGAGCTTGCAGGAGGGGGTACTCGGAGACGTCAGCCCCGACGACCGTCGCAACGTCTACGGCTGGGCCGCCGAGCCCGAGACCGAGGGCGGCCCGCTCGCGGGCGCCCAACCCGTCTTCAGCGAGGACGATCTCGACGAAATCGAACAGCGAGAGGGGGTCGAGGCGGCCTACGGCTACATGCCGTTATCCACGCAGGCCCTCGCCTACGAGGGCGAGATATCGCCGCAGAGCGACGCTCTCGTAGCCGCCGGGCCGTCGTATATCCGGGAGAACAGGCTCGCGGAGGGCCGGCAGTTCGAACAGGGCGAGCGCGAGGCCGTCATCAACCCGGCCGTCGCCGGCCAGTTCGAGGAGGACGTCTCGGTCGGCGATGAGTTGACCGTCGCTCTGCAGGGCGGCCAGCGGACGACCGTCACCGTCGTCGGCATCACCGAGAGCTCCGAGGGACTGAGCCCGTTCGAAGGGTTCGAGCCGTCACCGCGGGTCTATGTCCCGACCGACCCCTTCTACACGGAGGACGCCGCCGCGGCGTTCCCGGGCGGCGACTCCGGCGGGGCGAACAACGGCAGCGACGGGAACGAAACCGAGACCGACGGGAACTCGAGCGACGCGAACGACGCGCTGTTCCTCGCGATCGTCGTCGAGGCGGAGTCGACCGACGACGCAGCGATCGAGCAGGCGAAAGAGAGCGCGCGGAGCTACCTCGAGAGCGAGGAGTCAGACGCCAGCGCGTTGCTCGACGACGGCCTCGAGGTGCGACTGCAGACGAGCGCGGAGTTACTTCAGCAACTCGAGGACGTATTGAACCTGCTCCAGAACTTCATCGTCGGCATCGCGGCGATTTCGCTGGTCGTGGGCTCGGTCGGCATCGCGAACATCATGCTAGTCTCGGTGACCGAACGGACCCGCGAGATCGGGATCATGAAAGCCGTCGGGGCCCAGAACCGGGAGATCCTGGGGCTGTTTCTGGCCGAAGCGGTGATTTTAGGCGTCATCGGCGCGATCCTCGGCACGCTGTTGGGCCTCGTCGCGGGCTACCTGGGCGCGTGGTATATCGACCTCCCGCTGGTCTACCCCCTCGAGTACGTCGTGCTGGCGATCGTCGTCGGCGTGCTCGTCGGGATCTTCGCGGGCCTGTACCCGGCCTGGCGGGCGGCGCGGACGGATCCGATCGACGCGCTCCGCTACGAGTGACCGGTCGGGAACGGGAAAGAGTGACGCCGCCAGGTCCTCGCGGCGACGGCCGGAGCGGGGCTCGGCACCCTCGCCGGCTGTACCGCGTTCTCGAGTCCGCTCCGTCAGAACCGCTCGGATTCGGTATCCCGGTCACCGTCGGACGACGCACTCGAGTCGGAGTCGAGGTCGGAGTCAGCTTCTGGGCTCGTCTCCGTCCCTGCCTCCGACGCGGACTCGCGTGTTCCGAACCGTCCGCGTTCGCGGTCGCGTTCGTGATCGCGCCGGCCGCGGTCGCTATCCACCCTCACGTCCGGTCGAGTGCCTCGCGAGCCGGTTGCGCCGAGCGAGCGGGATCGCTCTGAACGGTCCGAGGAGAGGCCGATCGTCTCCTGGGCCTGGCGCCGTTGATCGGGATACTCGCGGGCGAGCAGCGCGCCGAGGTAGCCGCCGAGCAGCGACAGGCCGACGGTGTAGAGGAACAGGATCAGTCCGAACCCGACGATCGCCAGCGCCGCGATCGCGAAGCCCTCGATCGGCGCCGCGACGACCCCCATTCCGAACCCGAGGACTCCGAGTCCGAGCATCGCGAAGCCGGCGACCGGGAGGAACGCGATCGCCCCCGCGAGCGCGCCGGCGACCGCTCCCTGTCTGGCGTTCGATCCCTCGAGAAAACCCGCGGTACCGCCGCCGATAACGGGCGAGAGCGGGATGAATGAAAGCACGACGCCGACGATGGCGCCGACGATCGCGTTGGCGAGCGTTCGGCCGGAAGTCATAGGGAACGGACGACGACCAGCGTAAAAAGATGGGGAGGTCGTCCGGAGTTGCCACGTTCGGACGCGACTGTAAGGGACAATTTCGACGATGGTGACCCGGAAAAGCGGCCCGGTGGGAAACGATAGAGCACCGTTCGGCGGACTCGGAACGCAGGACGAACGACCCGCCTACGAGTAGTAAAACCCAAGAAAAGAAGTTCGTTCGCCCGATTCGATCCCTACTTCGGAACGTTCGTTCTGTATTGATCGACAAAAAGTATATGTTGGGATAGAAGTGAATTTTAGATTGAGGTGCGAAACCGGCTGGCGGAACGTCGCCCTCCAAGCGTCGTATCGCCTCTCGAGACCAGCCGAAGCGAGATCGTCGACCGTCCAACGGCTGAGAGACAGAAGACGGCGGACTATCCATCGAACAATATGACAGACGCATCCGCGTTCGAACGATTGAATCAACAACTGAAAGAGAACCACATATTACACGCGATTGCCGCGGTAGTCGTCCTCTTCGCAGTAAGTATCGCGTACGACCTGTATACGGGGTCAGAGCCCGCCTTTCTCGAAGCGATCGGTACTAGTATTGTGTTAGGCGCAATTTATTACGGAGGACTGAAGTACAACGATTCGGCGAACGAGTCCGACTGAGATGATACGACGGCTTCGGACGCTCGCCCACGGACTACGGATCGGCCGGACCGAAGTGCGTCGAGATTGGCGGACGTTCAAACGGGATCGGATTCGACTCGCGTTGCTCGCGGGAGCCGGGCTCTTCGGGACGCTATATCTCGGACTGATGACGCTGGTCGTCCAGAGCCGAACGGCCGAACTCGCGGCTCGAGCCGATCCGTCACTGCCGCCGATCGTCGGACTGCTCGTGACGCTGCTCTGGCTGTCGAGTACCGCGCTATTCGGGCAGCGAGCGGCGATACGGACCGTAGATATCGACAATCCGGCGCTGTTACTGACGAGCGTGCGACCGTCAGCGGTGACGATCGGCGTCCTCGTCGCGGAAGAACTCCGCGCGCTGGCGTTCGCCGCCCTCCCCGTCGGGATCCTCGGTGTCGGATTCGTCACCGGTGCCGACACGGCCGTTCCGATTGCGACGGTTCCGGTCGCCACCGTCCTGTTTCTGACGAGCAGCGTCTGCTGTGGCTACGCGGTCGGCGCCGTGGTCGCCGTCTTGAGTCGCCGTGCCCGCTGGAAGACGGCGCACGTGGCCGGCGGACTCGGCCTTCTCGGAGCGATCGCCGCCGCCGGTGTGATGGCAAAACTGAGCACAACCCTGGAACTCGCCGCGAGACTGCCGACGAGTTGGTACGCCGATCTCTTCGTCGTCGGGACGCCGATCGCGGCGTCCCCGTATCGGGTCGTCGGAGCAGTGCTCGGAACACTCGTGGTCGCCCTCGCAGGCGGATCGGTGACCGAGCGGTTCGCGATGCAGCTCTGGACCGACGGCGTGGGGATGGACGGTGATGTTCGACGGTCGCCGGCCACGAGTGAGCAACCGCGTCCGTTCGCCCGACTGCGAGGACGGATCGACCGACCGACGCGGTACGTCGCGTGGCGATCGGTACAACGAGCGAAACGCGACCTGACGCGCGTCTCGCATCTCGGCCTCCCGCTGCTCGTCGGCGTGTGGCTGGTGGTCGATCTGGCACAGACGTCGGCCGGACGCTCGCTGCTGCCGATTGCCGTCGGTCTCCTCGGCTCGTGGTTCGTCGGCGGCTGCCTGACGCTGAACCCGCTCGGCGACGACGGGGCGGCGCTACCGGCGACGGTGGCGTCGCCGGTCGACGGACACCAGTTCGTGGGTGGCACGGCGCTGATGAGCGCGATCGTCGGCGTCCCGCTGCTCGTCGCGACCGTCGGCGCGGTCAGCGCCGCGACATACGCGCTGCCGATCGCAGTCGGACTGGCGCTCTGGGCCGGCGTCCACGGTTCGGCTGCGATTGGGATCGCGCTCGCCCTCGGTATGCAGTTTCCCCGATTCGGCGCGATACGAGTCAGCCGTCGGCGGAACGTGGTTCCACCGAGTCTGTCGGCGATTGCGATCTACTCGATGGTCGTGCTGTCGCTCGGGACGCTCGGGAGCGGCGCCGTCGTCGGTTCACGGCTACTGTTAGGCGACAGTGCGGTATCGACCATCGGTTGGGCCGCGTCCGTACTAGTCTGGCTCGCTCTAGAGGGCGGCGTCGGCTACGGCTGTTATCGGGCAGCGATGCGACGGTTCAACCAGTACACGCTCGAGTGAGCGGCGATTACAGTTCTCGACGAAGCGTACCGACCATGTCAAAATAGAACGACAGAATGAAACAGACGAACATCACGACTATCGCGCCGAGATACGGTATGAGTCCGATCGTGTCGAGCATCCAGTCGGGGTCGAGAAATCCGGTCGCAAGCACTAGCATACAGAGGACGGCGACACTAGTAACGAGAATCGCAACCGGAAGCGACGTTCGACGATTCATATTTGTATTTCCGTTGCTATAAGTTATTAATTTAATGGTATTTCCACTCCTTCATTTCAGTCGCACTGATCACGTGACGGCGATCGGAACGAGAACGACCGTTGGCCACGTGGCATACTTTTTTGCTCTATTATTACCCGGGAAAGAACTATAACATCTGATAGTGTATTAAAACTATGCGGACAAGTTAGATCGTGACAGTCACCGGAACCGGACTGGATAGATAATAGAGAATCGGTGACGGAGCAAATACAATGACCGTAATCGTCGCGCATGAAATCAGAAAACGAACACAAACACGGAGTCGAGAACAACGGGTACAGAGACGTACAATTCCTGACTGGAACACAGGACCGACTTCGAATCCTCCAGGTGCTCTCGGAATCACCGCACGCACAGTCCGAGTTAGAAAAGAAGGTAGATGTTCATCGAACGACGCTCAGACGCAATCTCCGTGAGTTACAGGAACGGGACTGGGTCACAGAACGAAGCGGAAAGGTATACGAGATTACGCCAGTAGGCCGGTTCGTTCTGTCGAGTTTCACTGACCTGTTAGAGGACATCGAATCCGCGGCGAAAATCGGATCGTTTCTCTCGAAAGTACCCCGAAAATTTTCGGTCGACGTAGACGCTCTGTCATCGGGCGAAATCGCGGTAAACGGATTCGATGTGCCGTTCGAAGCCGTCAACGAGTTTACTGCGTTCATCGAAAACGCCGATCGACTGCGGCTATGCGCTCCGGCGATCAACCCGAAATACGCGTCCGTACTCGCGCAACGAGCGTCGACTACGGATAGCGAAATCGTCGGTCCTGCAGAATGTTTCGAAACGATAGGGCAGGCAGAACCGGCCGAGTTCGACGCGTTACAGCGGTCGGAGACGGTACAGATGATCGTTGTTGACGAGTATCCGTCGTACGGAATTTGTTTCAGTGAGAACAAATACATGATTATCGCATACAACGACGGAAGCGGGATCTACGGTGTCGTGCGATTCGACGATCCGGTACCCGGTATCGAACGGTGGATGAAAGAAAAGTACGCGTCGTTCAAGCGAGCGGAAAACAGGATCAAAACGGACTGATTCTCGATGTCCACATCCGATCGACAGACAAGTATCTGATCGTCGACGAACGAGGTTCTCGAAAGAGGTGCGGTACGACTGTACCGCGGTCGCTATTCTCCGACGGAGCACACAGTGGCCACCCGCTGCACGACGAGGATCGACTGCACGGACAGCGAACGACGCTTTGTGAGCAGAAGTTACTATCAATATTTCATCCATTATACCGTGTATTGTAGCGATGAAAGAAGATAATAACAAACTGGATGGAAGCGATGGAATTAACCGTCGAAACGTTCTCAAAACCGTCGGTGCCGCCGGGTTATTCGCTGCCGGGTCGACGGGAATGGCTGCCGCGGCAGGTGACCTCTCACAGGCTGAGGAAGCGAAACTGCTAACCGGCGCTGAGAAACGGGATCTCGCTCGCAAGCTCGCAGCGACGCCCGCGTTCCGCGAACTCGCACAGCGCGCTCGATCCGACAGCGCACAGGTCCGTACCGACGCCGATGGCGTCGTCGCCGGCTACGCCCGAGGCGAGGACTTCGCTCGAGAAGTCGTCCAGTACGATCTCGAGAACCCGGCGGACGCCGACGAGGGCAGCATCGTCGTGGGTCGCAATCCCGATACCGGTGAGATCGAAGTCGCCAGTCTCGATTACTACTACAAAACCGACGATGGTGTCCTCAACGAAGTTCACCGGTTCGAGCCCACGAGCGGAGGGGAAGCCAACGGGCCACAGCCTGCGGCCACGTCCGACGGAGCGACGGTCATTTCCGTCGATACGGACGCGATCCGAGAAGCACGCAATAGTGAACTCGACCCGGATCAGATCAGCTCCGCGGGCACTGCTGTCACTCCAGCGGATATCGAAGTTACGAGCTGTAGCGCCTGTCAGTACGCCGCAGGTCAAATCTGTACCATCGGGTGTAGTGCCGCCGGCGGATTCATCTGCGGATTCCTCGGTATCACGATTCCCGTTGCGGGACTCAGCTGTCTGGGCTTCGTCGAAATCGTCTGCACCGTCGCCGACGAATACAGCGGCTGCGGTGACGCGGTCGCTGAAGAGGCCTGTGACCGAGCGGGACTCTGTTAGACGGTTCGCGACAGTGAGAACGAGTCCGGAACCGAAGCGAGCGAAATCACCGCTCCCTTCCGGGGCGGACGACGCGACGTCAACGGCCGTCCGGTAGCGAGACGAACCAGGCCAGTCGGTTCGATCAGTCGTCGGCGGTCCGCGTCTTCGATTCGTCGAAACTGGTCTCCGCATCCGCCTCGGACGCCGTCGGCGACGACTCATCGAGGTCGTCCTCGAGAAGGTCAGCGAGCGTCGCGTCGCCGTTGACCTCGTCGGCCAGCAGGTCGACGGCCTCGACGAAGACGGCGACGATCAGCGGCCCGACGACGACGCCGATGGCGCCCAGCGTGAACAGTCCGCCGGTGAAGCCGACGAAGTAGAGGCTCCCGGGGAGGCCGGCCGAACGGCGGGCCAGTCGCGGTCGGACGACGATGTCGGGAAGCCAGGCGATGAGGGCCATTCCGAGGACGCCGACGAGGAGACCGGCGACGAGTTCGCCGACGGCGACGTGGTAGAGCGCGATCGGCGCGATTAGCAGACTGGGGCCGATCATCGGGATGAACTGCAGTATCGCCGCGAAGAAGGCGATCGTGAACGCCGCGTCGTAGCCCAGCAGCCAGAACAGCGGGTAGGCGATGACGAGCGTCGCCACCGAGGTCGCGAACTGCAGGACGTAGATCGCGTACAGCGTCTCGCGGGCCCGCATCGCGAGCGCGTAGACGATGTCGCGGTAGCCGTGGGGAACCGGCGCGATGGCCGCGCGACCGGCGGCGTCGGCCTCGAGCAACAGTGCGAACAGCAGAATGACGAACAGCGCGAACTTGATCCCCAGCACGGGCAGCGCCGCGGCGAAGGAGACGGCCGTGTCGCTCAAAAAGTTGAGCGCGAGCGAACTGACTTCGGCGACGTCGACGGTGTAGGTGTAGTCCGCGACCGCGACGGGAAACTCGTCGGGAATCTCTTCGAGGACGGTCTGGATCTGGTCGAAGCGGACGTAGAGCGCCACGACCAGCGGCGCGAAGACGGCGACGGTTCCGAGGAAGCCGAGCAGGGTCGCCGCGACGGCCGACAGCCACTCCGAGAGGCCCCGCCGGTGGAGCCAGCCCTGGACGGGCAACAGGACGTAGGCGACCGTCAGCGCAAACATGATCGTCCCGAGGACGTCGAGCAGAATCGCACCGGTAACGAGGCCGAGTAGCGCGACGATACCCGCGAGCACGTACCGTCGGTCGTCCGCAGTCGCGTTCGCTGTCACAGCCGTGACTCTCACCGGTGTGACAAAATCTTTCGGATTAGCGTAACGTCGAAAACGGACGGGGCCGCGACCGACGCGTCGCCAGCAGCGGTCGACCTCGAGCGATCGGCACCGACGCAATTCACCGAACGTCTTCGCACCGTTCTTTCCGAGTGAGAATAGGCGGCGTCACTGAAGTACAAGAGCCGCGGACACCGTACTACCGAGTCGCTCGGAGCGATCGACGGAACGGCGACGATCGCAATCGTTTCGAGGACGCCGAGTGCTTGCACGTAGCTATGGACGAATACACGCTCCTCATCGCGGCCGCGAACACGGCGACGTTCGTCACCGGCGGCGCCGTCGCCGCGCTGGCCTACCGTGCCTTTCGACGAACGGGGTCGGCAGCGTTACGAGCGGTTGCCATCGGCTTTAGCGTCATCGTCGCCGGCTCGATCGGCGGCGCGCTCGCCCACGTCGGCGCCGACAACGTCGCGCTCGGCGTCGCAATCCAGAGCAGTTGCATCGCCGCGGGCTTCACGATTCTCCTGTACTCGCTGTACGCCGAGACGACGACGACAACGACGACGATCACGCTGGATCGGTCCGGATCCGGCTCCGAGTCCGATCTCGAGTTCGACTCCAACGCGTCCGACCCCCGCTCGGACTCCGAGTCGGAGTGAGGCCGCGAGTCGAGCGTCGGTCCGGCTACTGTTCGAGTCGACTCTTGAACCGATCGAGGCCGACGTCGAGCATGTCCGGACTGACGGGCTGGAACTCGCCGTCGTCGGGCAGGTACGGACGCACGGAGTCCCAGCTATCGCGAGCGTAGCGCTCGTCCAAGAGCACGCGGACGCCAACGTCCTCGGGGCTCCGAATGACGCGGCCGATGGCCTGCCGAGCCTTCCGGACCGCGGGGATCGTCAGCGCGTAGGTGAAGCCGTCGCCGAACTCGTCGTCGTAGGCTCGGCGGACGGCCTTCGTGCGCGGACTCGAGGTGTTGACGATGGGGACGCCACAGACCACCGCGGCCGCGAGTCGGTCGCCGCTGTAGTCGACACCCTCGGTCAGGGTTCCGCGGAGGCTAGTCACGAGAACCTTCCCCTCGCCGTCGAAGAACTCGCGTTTGAGCGCCTGCGTCGTCTCGTCGTCGCTGGCGGCGTCGAGCAGGACGGGTTTCTCGAGTCGCTCCTCCAGGACGCCGGCGAGCCAGTCGGCCTCGGCGTAGCTCGGCATCCCGACGAGGACGTTGCCCGGCAGTCGGCCGACCTTGGCGACGGCGTCGACGTACTGTCGACGCGTGGGGTTCAGCGGGCTATCGCCCGCTCCACTCGAGGCGCGTTGTGCCTCGCTCTCCTCTCCCGGACGGCCGCGGTTATCGTAGGTGTATTTCGGCGCCGCGACCGCGAAGCTCTCGCGGTTCTCCTCGGGGAAGTGCAGGCCGTAGCGGCGTTCGACGACCGGCCGGTCTTCCTCGCGCTCGAGGTAGTCCAGTCCGGTCACCTCGGTGAACGCGTCCATGGGCTCCAAGGTCGCGCTCATGAGGATGCCGCCGCCGAACATGCCGAGGCGCTCGCCGATGGCGTCGCTGGGGACGCAGTTGTGCAGGGCCATGCGAGCGTTGTAGGCTCGGCGCCACGAGTCGGCGGGTTCGGTGTCGTCCCAGGTGCGCTCGAGTTCGATCTCGCGGAAGTAGTCGGTGTGGCCCCGCCGGTACCACTCGCCCAAGACGCGGCCGACGGCGGGTGCGGCGCGGGTGCGGTCCTCGTCCTCGGCTTCGTTCAGAACGCGCTCGACGACGGCGCCGACGGCCTCGGCGCGGACCCAGTCGGCGTCGCCGTACCCCGCCTCGCGGGCCCAGGCCGTGAGTTCGTCCTCTGCCGGTTCCGCGGGGTCGCGCAGCGGAATCTCGTCGTCCGAGAGGTCGGTGAGGTTCGACTGCCACCCCCTGTGTTTCCGGTCGAGGTGCGCCGTGACCCGGCGGTCGAGCTCGCTCCGGAGGTCGCGAACGAACTCGAGGGTCTGCTCGAGTTCGTCGTAGGAGACATCGCTGTCGTTGAGTTCCGCGCGGACGAGGTCGGCGTCGGCCGTCTTGGAGCCGCCCTCGGCGCGCCGTCCCTCGCGCTCGAACTTGATCGGTTGGATGACTCGCGAGAGTTCGGTCTCGGCGTCCCGAAGGGTCCGATCAGCGACCCCGTCGCTGACCAGATCACGGACGCGAGGCTCTAACATGTGGGCCTCGTCGCAGACGACGAACGTGGAGTCGTCGAGCAGGGCGCCGGTAAAGGAGCCGGTCGTCCGGGGATCGAACGCGTGGTAGTAGTTCCCGATGACGACCTCGACGTGGCCGAGCACGGCGCCCATCACCGAGTGCGGACAGGTGCCGTGGGCGACCGAGCGGGCGACGAGATCCTTTGGGGTGATCATCCCCGCCTCGGTGAAGTCGTAGGGGACCGCTTCCACTGCATCGCCGTCGCTGCCCTCCTCCGGCAGGTCCTCGAGATACTGGGCGTAGAACGGGCAGTACTCCGTCGAGACGTCGACGGGGCCGCCGTCGCTGTACTCCGGGATGCCGGGCGAGTACGGCGCGGTCTCGCCGGCCGTCTGGAGAAGGCGCGGCCCGCCGCCCTGCCTGCCGCTGTCCGCCAGTCCTATCTGCTGGCTGCGGGCCTGTGCGGTCAGGCTCCCGGCGGTCGTGTCGCCGCCCTCGCCGGTGAGGTCGCGGGTGCGATCCCGCAGGGTCTCACAGCGGTCGTAGACGTTGCCGTCGTCGATCCCGCCGGCGCCGGCGCGGTTGTACGGGCAGACGTCGGCCTTTCCGACGAGGGTGAGCCCCGAAACGGGGTTCCAGTCGTCGGGGAGGTTCTCGTTGATCGTCTCGAGGTCTTCCTCGAACTGGTGGAGTTGCTGTTTGACGCTCGTGAGCACGAACACGCGCTCGTAGTCGGTGTCGGGATCGCGCACGAGGTCGACCCCCGCGGTCAGCGCGATCATCGTCTTTCCGGTGCCACAGGCGCCCTCGACGACGGAGTAGCCGCCGTCTCGAGCAGCGTCGATCGCGGTCTCGATGCCGTCGACCTGCTCGTCGTAGGGACGTTTGTGGCCGAAGATCGAGCGCCAGTCGGTCATTCTTCGCCTACTCGGTGACGGTGGTGCATATCCCTGACGGAGTACAGTGGCCGCGGCTTCCGCCATAAACGTCGGGTCGACCGGCGGGTGTGAGAACACCGGCGCTTACGCCTCGCCGGTCGACGACTCGAGCGTTCCTGCCTCGCCGCCGGAATCACCGTCTCCAGCGTCGGAGCCCGCGTCGTTCTCGCCGGCGACGGCCCAGTCGGCAGTGAGTTCCGGCGCCCCGCGGAGCGCGATGAGGGCCGCGGCGATCCCGAACGCGAGCGCGCCCATCAGGCCGACGGGGTTGACGACGAGTTCCGATCCTCCCTGCGCGAAGACGACCAGCGTGGTCGCGAAGGCGTTGAACGTCCCGTGGAAGATCGCCGGCGCCAGCACCGACCGCGCGGAGAGGGTGACGTAGGTGTAGACCGGCGACATCGCGAGGCAGGCGACGGTTATGGCGCCAACCCCGAGGACGGGTTCGTTCGGGAAGTTGTACCCCTCGAGGACGACCGGCGTGTGCCACAGCCCCCAGACCAGTCCGGTGACGGCCGACGCACCCCAGAAGCCGAGGGGCGAGAGCGAGGTGAGGAACGCGCCGCGCCAGCCGAACTCCTCGCCGAAGGCGAAGATCACGTTGAGCGTCGCGCCGACCCCGATCGCGACGGCGATCGTCGCGAGCAGGTTGAGCGGCCAGCCGGGAAGCGACGGCCCGACGGGTTCGCCGCCCTGGGTCTGTGCGAAATCCGTCCCCTCGCCGGTCAGCGGGTTCGCGTCGGGAACGAACTCGACGCCCGGCAGGGCGAGCGAGATGGCGGTCCCGAGCAACACGAGCGCGATGGGGACGACCGCGGCGACCGCGAGCCAGCGGAGCCGTCCCCAGCCGACGCGGAGTCCGGCCCGTTCGAACGACGGCGGACCGACGAGGCAGGTCGCGATCCCCGCGAGCATCGGCGTAAACATGTACAGCGGCGCGAGCACGACCATGCCGACGCCGGTCAGTCGTGAGAGCGCAACGACGCTGGCCGAGAGCGCCGCTAGCGAGCCGAGGAAGACGAGAGGGGGACGGCGGTCCGTCATCGCCGTCGGCCCGCCTCCGCGCTCGTCCTCGGTTTCGGTTCCGTTCCCGTTTCCGCTCGAGGCCGTCGAACCCGCCGCGATCGTCGAAATCGTCGCGGCCGGCGCGAACGCCGTGACATACTGGGTCGTTCGCCGGAATTTCGATAAGCGTTACGTCGACGTCGGGTCGCCGGACGCTGCCGGCGTGCCCCTTTAATCCGCTCGGCTCCTACGCACGGGTAGACAATGAAGGTCCCCAATTCCCTCAAAAACGTCGAGCGAGACGATGCGGTCATCCGCACGTTCGAGTACGACGACGGCAGCGTCATCGCCGTCGACTTCGGGAACGCCGCCGCGGACCTCGAAATGGACGTTCTCGGCTCGACCGCGATCATCGTCGCCGACGGCGACCAGTTCGAGTTCGAACTCCCGCCAGAGGCCAGCGACGTCTCCGCGAAGAACGGCGTCCTGACGATCGAAGAGTAGCGACGACGACTCGAGCGGAGACAGTCCGCATGTCTCGTCTCCATCTGCTACAGCAACTTATTCATCAGTTGGTAAACTAGTAGCGGTCGATGTCGGAGTCGAGTCGCCCGGTCGACGAGAGACGGACGACAAACGCGCTCCTCGGGCTGATCCTCGTGACGCTCGCTGCGGGATTTCTCTACGTCGGAGACGGAACCGGCAACGTGACCCGCCGCGTCGCCGGCCTCATTCTCACGACGGCGCTCTGGCTGCCGCTTCTGACCGGTGTCGCGCTGTTGCTCAGTCGTGGCTAACCCCGTCGACAAACGCAACGCACTCCAGTCGCGACGCCCAACGAACGCTATGAGCACTCTCGACGACGTCGATCAGTGGCGCGAGGAGCTCGAGTCGAAACGCGACGAGAAAGACGAGTTCTTCACGGACCACCCGCAGTCGCCGATCCCGCCCGAAGAGCGCGACTCGTTCGACGGCTTGGACTACTTCGATCCCGATCCGGACTACCACGTCGCCGCGACCGTGACGGTGCACGACGACCCCGAGATCGTCCTGATGGAGACGACCGCGGGTCGAGAGATGCGATATCTTCGCGTGGCGACCCTCGAGTTCGACCTCGAGCGCGACGACGAGGACCTCGAAGATGGCGCGTTCGAACTCAACGCTTACCAGATTGAGAGCCCCGAAGAAGAGCCGCTGTTCGTCCCCTTCCGGGACAAGACGACGGGTCAGCAGAGCTACCAGGGCGGCCGGTACATGGAACTGGCCCCGGACCGCGACCTGGAAACCGGCGACGAGATCGTCGTCGACTTCAACCTCGCGTACACTCCGTTTTGCGCCTACAGCGACACCTTCGATTGCCCGCTGCCGCCCGAGGAGAACTGGCTCGAGGTGGCGATTCCGGCCGGCGAGCGGTTCGAGTAACGGCGTGTCTCCGGCTGCTGTGTGACCTCGTTTCCCACGGACAGTTTCGGGTCGAGTTACAGTTCGAAAACCGATAGCGGGCGCCGCGTCTCGAGTCGAAGCGAAGGGGTTGTCAAACGGCAGATAGCTCGAGTCGAAACGGGGGCGTACAGAACCGAGTAACGGTTTTCGAGAACTGTGCTGATAGCGGACGAAACGGCGATAGCAGATGAAGCGGGATAGTCGACGGAGACTAACAGAAGCGCCCTGCTATCGTGGCAACGGGGAATCGCCTCGCCCTCCCCAACCGATTGCGGTCCTCACTCCTGCTGGTCGCTGCGGTCCTCATCCCTCGCACGCTTTTGTGCCCCGACTCGTTTTCACTCGTCGCGGCACAGCGCGCGCCACTACTTTCCGAGCGGTCCTCTCGAGCGTTTCGTACGAGCGGTCCGTAGACCCCGATACCGAACAGTAACAGTCACTACCGACGGGGTGTCAGGGAGCGACGCCGACGGTCAGCAGCGTGCCGAACTCCCGGTAGCGTTCGACCATCTCCTCGCGGGTGTCCCAGTCGTCGGTCGGGAACTCGGCCTCTGTGGGGATCGTGATCTCGCGGTCGGGGATGTTGTCCTGCTCGGCGACGTGTAGCCCCGCCTCGCGGAAGGCCTCGCGGTACCGGTCGCGGTCCCAGCGGGTCATCTCGATCGAGATGAACTCCTGCCACTCGTGGGAGTGGACGTTCTCGTCGTAGTAGTTGACGGCACAGTAGAAGGTACCGCCGGGCCGGAGGACGCGGGCGATCTCCTCGAGGGTGTGCTCTGGATCCGCGGCGTAGTAGAACGACTCCATGGACCAGACGTGGTCAATCGAGTCGTCGGCGAACGGCAGTTCGTCGAAGTCGCCGACGAGGAATCCGACCGTCGGATCCTCGGTGTACTCCGCGGCGTTGCGGGCCATCTCCGGCGCGCCGTCGAGGCCGTAGACGCGGCCCGCGCCCTTCGTGTCCCGCAGCGCGCGGCCGGCGTAGCCGCTGCCACAGCCCAGATCGAGAACGACGTCACCCGACTCGACCGGCATCCGCGCGAGCGCGTGCTTGGCGGTGTGCCAGTGGCGGTCTTCCATGCCTCTGTCCCGGCCGCTCGCGGCCCATTCGTCGAACTCCTCGCGAACGCTCATACGCGAGTTCTCACGCCGGGCGAGGAAAACGTGTTCGACTCGGCATCGCGACCCGCGCCGGATCGGCGTCGACTTGGAAAGACGGTGGTTCGAGTCGAACCGATGGCGACGGATCGACCGACAGGCTTTTTAGGCTAGCCTAAATAGAAATGAACGGAGAGGTTTAGGTCGGCCGAAATCCGTGGGCATCGGATCGTGGCCGAGCGAACCCTTCCGTGGGTCGTCTTTTCGCGCGGCGAGCGAACGCCCCGCAAACATCCGCACTATTAAGTCGGTGCCGGAAGTTGTTCACGGCAATATGGAGTATACGCTTGAGATAGACGGCACCCCGGAGACGGTACAAGGCGGCACCGGCGTGCTCCTTCTCCATCCCAGCACCGGTGAAACCGACCGCATCGACACCGAATTTCTCAAGACTGATACCGACCATTTCCTCGTCGTCTCTACGCGAACGACCGCGCGTGAAGTCAAACAGAAACTTGAGTACTACGACGTCGACGAGGACCGCGCCGAGATTCTCGACACGCTGAGCATCGAACACGGCTACTCGCGGCGCAAGAGCGACACCGTCCACTACGTTGCCGCCCCCGACGATATCGACGGCATCGTCGAGCACATCGACGGCTTCCTCAAGGCCCACGACGGGAAACTCCGCCTCAGTTTCGACTCCGTGACCGAACTGGCCTACTACGCCGGCGACGAGGCCGCACTCGAGGCCGTCGAGCGCATCCTCGACCTACTCGAGGAGTACGACGCCATCGGTCTCTTCCATGTCTCTGAGGAACCCCACGACGAGGAACTCGTCGAGCAGTTCCGCGAGCGCTTCGACGGCGTCATCGATTTGGACGAGGACGGCAGCGTCGACGCCGAGTTCTGAGCGGTCGCGGGATTTTCTCGAACCGGTTCGTGAGTGTCGCCACTGGATGTCTCGAGAGACATCGGTCTGTGCCTCGCTGAGAACTGGGCCCCTGGTCGTCACGGTTCCGGGCGCGCCCGTCACGGAGCACCGATGTTAACCATCGTGAACGACGGATCAATGGCAATAGAGGTTTATCACACCGTTCGGTGAAGGCGCGCCTGTCGCTGTGAGTCCCATCGCGGCGACGGAACGGTGAAAACAATGCCCGAAATCAAATCGATCGTCCGCGAACAGGTTGTGAGCGCGTCTCCGGACGCGTCGCTCACCGAGTTAGCCGATCTCATGGACGATGAGGACGTCGGCAGCGTCGTTATCGTCGAGGAAGAGCAGCCACAGGGGATCGTCACGGACCGCGATATCACGATCGAGGCGGTCTCCCGCGGGGAAGATCCCACCTCGGTGACCGCCGCCGACGTGATGAGCGAGGATCTCGCGACCGTCGACATCGACAGCGGAATTTTCGACGTCCTCCGGACCATGGAGGACGCGAACGTTCGGCGGATACCCGCTACGGACGCGAACGGGAACCTCGCCGGAATCGTCGCGTTCGACGACTTCGTCGTGCTCCTCGGTCGAGAGCTGAAACTGCTCGGCGATGTCGTCGAAGCCGAGATCCCGCCGTACGAACACACCTGAGAGCGCGCTGCTCGGTCGCGATGCAGTGACGGCCGAGACGGCCCCGGCCGTTTCCGTCTCTCGATCCGCTCCTCGGGCGACCGTCGAGAGCGACTCGAGTCGAGGACGGCCCGTTAACGTCACTCGAGTCGAAAGCGGGCCCTCGGCGTCACTCGAGTCGGCGGTCCGGACGTTTCACGCTCGCCTCGTGTCCGGTCGTGCCGGTGTGGTGTGTTTTGTGCCATTATATACCACGCTAGAAGTAGTAACGAGCGTCCGACAGAGCAAAACGGGTTCGAGAGTTCAGACGCGGGAAGCGGCGAAATGGATGTTATCGGAGAGAACGAGGCGAGGCGAGACGATGAACGGGGTGCGACGCTCAGTCAGCGAGCGAGTCGAACGTCTTCTCGGCCCAGCGAATCGCGTACTCGGGGCCGTGATCTCGGTAAGCGTCGGTATCCAGCGCTGCGAACGGCGCCGGTAGCTCGATGGCGTGTTTGATCGCCGCACACGCCAGTTCTGTCGCGTCGGCAAACTCCGTCTCGCCGCGGGCGACCGCCCGCGGCAGTCCCGAGACGCGGTCCTCGAGTCGCGTGCCCGCGTCCTGCCACGCGTCGGCTAGCTCTGGATGGTCGCCGTGCCAATCGGCGAAGACCTCGCAGGTCTGGAGTCCGACCCAGCCGCCGTACAACGCGGCGGCCACCTGGTAGGTACCGTTCGAGTCGAGCGGGACCGCTCGGTTTAGGTCCGGATACGTCTCCTCGAAGAAGCCGATGAAGTGTTCCGGGACCTCGAGGTCGAGTTCGACGAGCGCCTCGGCGAGCAGGAAGTCGATGAACGACTCGGGCGACCCCTCGACGCGCGGTTTGACGATGACCGTCGGTGGATCGGTCTGGCGGGTCCAGACGACGCTGCCGTCGCCCGGCATCCCGACGGTGAAATCCGAACTCGCGTACCGGGCGAGTAGCTTCGGGGCGTCCGCCGGCAGCCAGTCGGCGGGGTAGCTCGCCGGCTCGAGGGCGTCGGCGAACAGTCCCAGTTCCTCCGCCTGAGCGGGCGGCAATGTCTCGAAATCGCGCTCGCAGTCGACGATCCGCACGTCCGGTGCGTACTCGTCGCGAACCGCTTCGACGGGACTCGAGAGGTCGCGAGCCGCAAACATCAGGCGAGGGTGGTCTGGGCAACGACCAGCAGCGCCAGCAGTGCCGATGCAGCGATCGTAGTGAGAACGATCTTGGTTGGGGTGCTCATACGAAAGCCAACTCGAGCGCGTCGCTTAAATCCATCTTTCTCTCCCGGCAACAGACCGCTATCGAGGCGTTTCGCCGCCGTCGGCGACAGTACTCGAGTATCCTCGGTAACCATTCGAGATTATTCTTGTTCCGCTATCGGGTTGCTAGACCATCATTTCATGTGGAACCGAAATACCAGTGTCATATCCAAAGACAGGTGGTACGCCGCGGGTTGCACTCGAAAGAGTGGGGTGCAGAGAAATCAGTCGTGACGGCACCGGTCCTTACTCCTCGCCGTCCCGCCACGAATCCGGGACGTCGATGACGTACCGACCGTCCTCCTGCAGGGAGATGATGTACTCTTCGCGATTGTAGAGTTCCATCAGGTTGAGTTCGTACTGACCCGGACTGACGATCTTGATGCTCTCGAACTGCTCGTTAAGCTCCTCGCGAAGCTCCTCGATCGAGGGTTGCTCCCCCGACGGTTCGCTGACGACCCGACCGTCGCTCGGCGGGGTCTTCTCGTCCGGGGTGGCCGCGGCGTCCGGGCCCCGATCGTGCTGGGGCGGGCTGTCGGGAAGATCGTTCGTCGAGACGACCTCGCTTCGAGCGTCGGCCTGCGCATCGTTCTCGCTGTCGGCCATGATCGACTCGCTCGGCGAGTCGGCGGGCTCGGCCGCCGAGGTCGCACTCGAGGCCGTCGAGGACGCGTCCATCGTCGATGCCGATGGCGATGGCGATGCTGATGCTGAGGATGCGTCCGTTTCCGATGTCGAGGGCGAATCCGTCTCAGACGGCGAGCGATCCTCGGGTCGACGAGCCGTCTCCGGCCACTCCTCGAACTCGCCGGCAGGCGTCGCCTCCGCGCCATTGGCCGGTTCGTCGCTCGCGGGCCAGGAACGCTCCGCTCGATCGTCGGCCGACCGGTCGCGTCGCGTCCCGTCGGCCGGCGTCGATCCGGCGGCCGCGGCGGCCGAAGCTGGATCGCTGCTGACGGCCGTCGAGTCGTCACCGCTAACTGTCGAATCATCAGCGTCGGTCGCCGACGCGTCGGCCGATCGGTTCGTCCCCGACGAAACCCAGTCACGAACGGTCTCTGCGGCGCGTTCGACCGTCCCGGCGTCGTCAGCCGTTCCGGCCGCGTTCCCGCCGGAACTCCCGGTCGAATCGGACGCTTGCGTGGCGGCCGACTCGCTCGAGTCGGTCGCGGCCCGCGCGGCGGGTGCAAACTGGAACTTGTTCCCGCCACAGTCGGGACAGCCCGACAGCATCTCCTTGGAGCCGTCGGGGAACGTCCGGCCGCAGTTCGTGCATTCGTGTGGCATTAGTCTCGGGAAACGAGCGCGCTGATCAGCGTTTCGTCCTTATGGAGCGTCTCGATCTGGTTGGCCGGTCCGATAACCGTCAGCTTCGCCGTGGACTCCTCGCCGCCCATGATCCGGCCGAGCAGCGACGAGTCGTTCGTCTTGGATTTCGGATAGGTCTCGATCTCGATCCCGTTGAACTCGTCGGGACTGATCTCGGACATCGTCACCTCGATGAGTCGGCTCTCCTCGTCGGGAGTCAGCCCCTCTTCGAGGATGACGATGTTGCCGTCATGGACGCCGTCCAGGATCATCCGGATTTTCTCCATGGTGGCCATGTTCTCCATCCGTTCGCCGCTGATCAGGTCGATCTGGACGCCGTCGGGACCCTCCGGGTCGTCCGTGTTAGTTGCTTTTGGCATCGATACTCACCCGAAGTACTCCGCGATGTTTTCGTAGACTTCGTCCATGTTTTCGCCTTCTTTCGCGGAGAGGGGAATCGTCTCGTGCTGCGGGAAGGCATCCTCGATGCGCTTGACGCTGGCATCGTCGAGGTCGATCTTGTTCGCGAAGATAAGAACCGGGAGATCGCGAGACTCAATGATGCCGATCAGCATCGTGTTGACCTGCGTGATCGGATCTTCCGCGCTGTCGAGGACGTAGATAACGCCGTCGACGTCCTCGCGGAGCCAGTGCATGGCTTCGGCGACCCCTTCGGTCGCTTCGCGGGAGCGGCGGATGGCGTCGTCTTCCTCCATCTCGTCGGTAAACTCCTCGTAGTCGACTTTCGTCGTCACGCCCGGCGTGTCGACGATGTCGATCTCGACCGACTTGCTGTTGCGTTCGATCTCGACGCCTTCCTTCCGACGCGCGCGTCGCGTTTCGTGTGGAATGTGGCTCTCCGCACCGACGGCGTCACCCGTCCAGTCGCGGGCGATTCGGTTGGCAAGCGTCGTCTTTCCTGCGTTCGGCGGACCGTAGATACCGATTCGTTTGGGTTCCTCTTCCGAGAAGAGGCGATCCGTAACCCGAGAGATACTATCTTTGAGTTCTGTGAACAGTCCCATCTGTGGGGCCCTCCAGCACCGCGGGGTGGTGCATCTGCGCGTACTACAAACCGAATCCACTTAAGCCTACGTCAGACGTGTAGACTATTCAACGATACGGAGTTATACGGAGAGATACTGACTGGGAAAGAGGTCGTACTAGGATCTGATGAACGGCCACCCCGACGACGGATGACTACCTCGAGTCGAAACGGGGGGCAATTGGATTCGAGGCCCTGACTACGGATTGATCTATCGGAGACTCGAGGACCGGAGTGTGGTATCGTAGAATGAGGTACCGTAGTACAGCACTGCACAATGAGAGAGCATGCCACCGAAAAGATGTGTTATTTGGTACTAGATGCCACTACGAGAGAAGCACTTTAGAAAGGTGTACTAGTATGGGATCAAACGACACACTAGGAATGCGTCTGGGTCTGACAGAAGCCCCCCACCCCTTCGTTTCGAGTGGAGAGTCACGATAGTGGGGGAGGGGGAGCGGTACTGTTCGGGTGGAAAGACTCTGTAGCGATCCCGAGATCCCGTGTAGAAGGACAGTACGGACCGTAAACCGGATGATTTCGGGTTCAACGATGACTCTAGTAACTCGAGTCGCTTAGAGCTGCCGTTCTAGTAGGAACTAACAACTAATACCAATACATCTAGTAAAAATCTAGCTTTGCTAGTGCTACGGACCGTGTTTTTGGCCTATAGACATAAAGGTTCCCGTCCTAGAGACACCCCTCCCCCCGCCCCCTCCTTCGTAGCGTTCCACTCGAAACGAAGGGGTGGGGGGCTAGGGTGATCTCATCCTTCTCACCTCGTCCCCTATTATCTTGACACATCTCCAACCGCTTGTTGACTCATAACACAATTTGATCTCGAGAAACGTTCCCTGTGAAAATCGAGATCTCCACCTCAGTACCTGGTATCAGAACATCTATCTCTGTCAGTGGTGCCCTCCAGCAACAGCCCATACCAAATCGAGGTCGAGTAATCGAACGACAACAGCAGGTGGGTACGAGCAGCGGGTAGCTCCAAGCCAACGCGTATCGCGAGCGCGCGCAAACATCACTTATCGACCCGAAACGGACGTCTCTTCCACCGTCATCATCGGTGGCGTGTCTCGAGGGGCGCTGTACCCGCTCGAATAGGCCGTCAGACGGCCGATACCGTGGATCGAACCAGATCCTTGTGGAGGGAAGGGAAGAATTTAATACCGTGGTTTTCCTCTGTTTCGTTTGCATCAACTGGACTCGGACCAGGGAGGCGAACGAGTGGGAGACCCTATTCGCCCCATCTACTGCGTGATATTCCTGCTTTCGGGTCCGAATTCCACTCGAAACGAGGGGGTATGTGTACGACGGATGTCAGACGACGATTCAGAACGGACGAGAGCGGAGGAGGTCGAGCAGGTAGATACTGACGAGACCGGCGGGTTCTCGAGTTTCGACGGGTCCGAACTCGCCGACGAGGAGCCGAGCCAGGGGCTGTTCGACGACCTGCTCAGCGGCGAACCGATCTTCGAGAACAAGGAGGTTCTGCGACCGTCCTACACGCCACACGAACTCCCCCACCGGAGCGATCAGATCAACAAGATGGCGACGATCCTCGTCGCTGCGCTCCGCGGCGAAACGCCGTCGAACATCCTCATCTACGGCAAGACCGGGACGGGGAAGACCGCCAGCGCGAAGTTCGTCAGCAAGGAACTCGAGAGCACGTCCCAGAAGTACAGCGTCCCGTGTGACGTCGAGTACATCAACTGCGAGGTCACCGACACTCAGTACCGCGTGCTCGCGCAACTGGCCAACAAGTTCATCGAGAAAAACGAAGCCCGGATCGACGATCGGATCGACGAACTCGAATCGCTGCTCGAGACCCTCGACGAGTACGAGGCTGCCGGCGCGGACGCGGACGCCGCCGTTCGACCCGAAACCGAGAACGACCTCTTCGACGAGGACGATCCGTTCGAATCAGCACTTCCGAACGACGATGAAGTCGCTTCGACTGGAGAAGAAACCGGATCGCCCTCGAGCGAATCTCCACTCGAAACAGAGGGGTCTTCGAACGGAGCAGACGGTTCTTCGGACGGGGCTATCGACGACTCGAACCCGGCCGGTCAGAACAACCCGAATCGGCTGCCGGCCGACGGGGACGAACAACGTTCTGACGGCGACTCCAACCGCGAGGCCACCGATCTCGAGCTAAGCGGCGCCGGCCCGAGCGACGACCGATCCGATGACGTCCCGCCGAACCACCCCCTCGACTCGACGCCGTTCGATTCCCGGGCGGGCATCGAGGACGAAATCGAGTCCCTCGAGGAAGACAAGGAGTCGTTCGAGGAGGTGCCGATGACCGGCTGGCCGACCGACCGCGTCTACAGCGTCTTCTTCGACGCCGTCGACTACGACGAGCGGGTCGTCGTCATCATGCTGGACGAGATCGACAAGCTCGTCGAGAAGAGCGGCGACGATACGCTCTACAATCTCTCGCGGATGAACTCCGAACTCGAGAACTCGCGCGTGTCGATCATCGGCATCTCGAACGACCTGAAATTCACCGACTTCCTCGATCCGCGAGTCAAGTCCTCGCTGGGCGAGGAGGAGATCGTCTTCCCGCCCTACGACGCCAACCAGCTGCGGGATATCTTGGAGCACCGCTCGGAGGTCGCGTTCAAAGGCGGCGCACTCTCCGAGGACGTGATCCCGCTGTGTGCGGCCTTCGCGGCACAGGAACACGGCGACGCACGTCGCGCGCTGGACCTCCTTCGGACCGCAGGCGAACTCGCCGAACGCTCCCAGGCCGAGACGATCGTCGAGGAACACGTCCGCGAGGCCCAGGACAAGATCGAACTCGACCGCGTCGTCGAGGTCGTTCGCACCCTTCCCACGCAATCGAAACTCGTCCTCTTCGCGATCATCCTCCTCGAGAAGAACGGCGTCCACAGCATCAACACGGGCGAGGTGTTCAACATCTACAAGCGCCTCTGTGAGGAGATCGACGCCGATGTCCTCACCCAGCGCCGGGTAACGGACCTCATCAGCGAACTCGACATGCTCGGGATCGTCAACGCTGTCGTCGTCTCGAAGGGGCGGTACGGCCGCACCAAGGAGATCAGTCTCTCCGTTCCACTCGAAGAGACGGAGGCCGTCCTCCTCTCGGACTCCCGACTTTCCGATATCGACGACGTCCAGCCGTTCGTGCAGGCGCGGTTCGAGAATTGACCGCGTCCTCGCGTCGGGTCTCGCCGATTACGTCGAAATTCGCCGAGATCGGTTCTCGAGTCGAAACCGACCCCTATCGGGTCGAGCGACGCGAGAATGTTCGAGACGGCGCCGGGAAGCAACGACGAACCGATATACCTCGAGTCACTTCCCCTCCACATGAACCGACGGGCGGTCATCGCCGGGGCCGGATCGGCGACTCTTCTCACATTCGCCGGCTGCATCTTCGTCGACGGCACGGTCGAAGCCGATCGGGGCGACATCGCGGTCGTCGTCGACGGCGAGCCGATCAACCTCTCCGCGGAACGATTCCAGTCCGAAAACGTCGAGAACGACTCGATCAAGTTCCACCTCCACGAGGACACCGACGACTGGTTCATGGAGGGCAAGGAGCCGGTCACGTTCGCCGAGGGGATCGATTTACTCCCCCACTTCGCGTACGCGCAACGCGACGGCGACCACGTCGTGACCGTCGACGGCACGGCGTACGACGGACGTGAGCCGAGGACGGAACTGACCTTCCTCGTCGATGACGACCCGGTCGATCCGACCGAGTACGTGGTCGACGACGGCGACGAGCTTCGACTCGAGATCACGACGGATGCGGACGCGAGTGACGAGTGAGTATTCTGCACTCCGGTCGTACACACCGTCAGTAATCGGAGAAATTGCGGACCGGATCAGTTTCGCCGTCGACCGATTGCGGTAACGGCACCGCCTCCGCAGGCTGCGAGCCCGGTCACGCCGGCGAGTCCGGGCGGACTGACGGTCGCGCCCGGAGCGGCGGGACTCGAGGCGCTGTCGATGGCCGGCCCCGGCGATGGGGCGAGCATGCCGCCGAGGAGTTTGTCGAAGGTCAGTCGGATGTTACCGAGCCACGGGATCCGGAACATCGCCTTGCCGGTGACCCACTCGGACTTGACGACGGTCGTCTTCGCACCGCTTCCCCTCCCAACCTGATCGTAGTTGGAATTCGCGTCACCCTTTGTGATGAACCCGGCATGATCTGCCGGGCAGATTTCGTTGTCGATGTCAGCACAGGTGATACCACCGATGATATCCTCGTCGGCCTTGGTTTCGACCCAGTTCTCGTCCTCTTCGACCCAGAAGTGGGCCCGGTGGATGATCGGCGTCTTCTGCTCGTTTCCATTCGGCTGGAAGACGATCACGTCGCCGGGATTGTTGAACTTCTCGTAACCGCTTTCCTGTCCGTTCTCGAGGGTGACCACGCCGGTCCCGGCGACGGAGCCATCGCCGACGAACCGCTCGTTCTCGGCGACGAAGATGAGATCGCCGGTCTTCATGTTCGGGTCCATGCTAGGACTTTCGACCGCGACCAGTGGCGGCCAGACGCCGCTGACGCCGAACAGGATCAGTCCGATGACGGCGACGACCGCGACGCTGCTCAGCACGTCGCGAGCGAAGAGCACGTTCTCGTCGTCCGATCGGAGAAACCAGCGCACGACGCCGTCGTCCTCGATCGTGACGGGGACCGTCTCTTCGTCGCCCGACTTCGTTCTGGACGTGTTTGACGGCCCTCCGCGTGAAGGCGAATCGGCCCCATCTTGGGCTGTCCCGTCCGAGACGCCGTCGTCACTCGAGCCACTGGAGGTATCCGTGGGGCCACCACTCATTGTCACCCGTTTCGCCGCGCCTCTTAATCAACTTTCTGTTACGGAGGATAGTATTGAAACAAAACTCCTGGTCGTCGGAAACGGACGGTGCGATCGCAAGCGAGCGAACGTCTGCATACCTCGATAACGACCGGTATTTCGGAACGAGCCCGAGAACTGCTCGAGATGCTCGAGTCGTGATCACATCCGATGGAAACGAGAAGCGGTAGTTCCGCGAACTCCGTCGATCCGTCAGTACCGTCTCCGTCCGATGGCGGTGACGGCACCGCCGCCGAGGGCTGCAAGTCCGGTTGTGCCGGCGAGACCGGCCGGGGTAACCGGTGCACCCGGAGTCGAGGCGTCCGGTACACTGGTGACGGTCGAGGTCGGTTCAGGCGACGGGGCGACCATGCCGCCGAGGAGTTTGTCGAAGGTCAGGCGGATGTTGCCGAGCCACGGGATCCGGAACATCGCCTTGCCGGTGACCCACTCGGATTTGACGACGGTCGTATCCGCGCCCCCTGCGATCTGATCGTAGTTGGGGTTCGCGTCGCCCTTCGTGATGAACCCGTCGTGCGGTGCCGGACAGGTGGTGACGTCCGCGCAGGTGATGTCGCCGGCGATATCTTCGTCGGCCTTGGTATTGACCCACTTCTCGCCCTTCTCGACCCTGAAGTGGGCGCGGTGGATGATCGGCGTCCGCCGCTCGTTTCCGTCGGGCTGGAAGACGATCACGTCGCCGGGATTGTTGAACTTCTCGTAACCGCTTTCCTGTCCGCTCTCGAGGGTGACCACGCCGGTCCCGGCGACGGCGCCGTCGCCCACGAACCGCTCGTCCTCGGCGACGAAGATGAGGTCCCCTTTCTGCATGTTCGGATCCATGCTTCCGCTCTCGACGGCGACCAGCGGCGGCCAGACGCCGCTGACGCCGAACAGGATCAGTCCGATGACGGCGACGATCGCGACGCTGCTCAGCACGTCGCGGACGAAGAGCACGTTCTCGTCGTCTGATCGGAGAAACCAGCGTACGACGCCGTCGTCCTCGATCGTCACGCCGTCGTCGGACGCCGGCGCTGTTGCAGCCGAGCCGTCCCGTCCCGAATCGGGGTTGGCGGCTGCGTCTCGCTCCCCGCGATGTCGCTCCCGATCGTCGGGGCGGTTGGAATCGGGAGTATCGTCGGGGTCGTCGGATACGTCACCGGGGCTAGAACCGCTCATCGTCACCCGTTTCGCCGGGCCGTCCAATCAATTTTCTGCTCCGGCGTGTGGCGTCGAATCCGATCGATTCCGACGCCTCATCACACCCGCTCTCGCTACCGCGTCGTAGGCGCCGTAGCGACCGGGTACCGTATCCCGTCCCCGCTCGCGGAACGAGCCCACTGTGTCCTGCCATCGTGCGTGAATTGTCGGTCTCGGAAATAATGGTACTGGTGGTGGCCTCCCCGCTCCCCGTCGCGGTGTCCCCCGATCGGGGACGCCGATTACGGTACCCTTTTCTCGTCGCTCGCGAATGCGACGCGTGTGCCACTCGAGGCGCCGGCCCGAATCGTCAGCGAACTCACCAGCCGCGGCTACAACGCCGAGCGCGAGGCCGTGACCAAACTCGCGTCGGCCGAGAATCCGCAGGCGGCCCTCGAGCGCGTCGTCGACGAACTCCCCGAAGACGCGCTGGTCGTCCGAACCGACCACGTCGACGCGACCCTCTCGCGGGCGGACGCGACGCCCGATTCGCCGGGAGGATCGACAGGACCGGACGCCGACTCAGCTCCCGGTTCACGGACTGACCCCTCGGTTTCGACTGGAGACGCTGTACCCGATCCCACGGCCGCGGACGGGGACGGTCCAGTTGAAACGAAGGGGGGCGGAGCCGCCGACCGGTCGGTCGATCCCGAGCTTCGATCGTTGGAGATCGCCGGGGATATGACCGGCCAGAGCACCGGGACCGGCGAGTATGAGGATTTCGTCGCCGTCTTCCGGGACCGACTCGAGCGACTGGGATCGAAACTCCGCGGGCGGGTCAACCACCGCCCGGCGTCGGCCATTCAGGACATGCCCGGCGGCAGCGACGTCGCGATGGTCGGGCTGGTCAACGACATCCGATCGACGGCCAGCGGCCACTGGCTGATCGAACTCGAGGACGCGACCGGGACCTTCCCCTGGCTCGTGATGAAGGATCGAGAGTACGTCGATCTGGTCGACGAACTGCTCTGCGACGAGGTGCTGGCGATGGAGGGAACGCTGGCGGACGACTCGGGGATCGCCTTCGTCGACTCGATGTATTTCCCCGACATTCCCCGAACCCACGAGCCGTCGACCGCGGACCGCCACGTGCAGGCGGCGCTGATCAGCGACGTCCACGTCGGCAGCGACGAGTTCATGGAAGGCGCCTGGAACCGCTTCGCCGACTGGCTGCACACCGAGCAGGCCCAGCACGTCGAGTACCTCCTGATCGGCGGCGACATGGTCGAGGGCGTCGGCGTCTATCCCGATCAGGACGAGGAACTCGAGATCGTCGACATCTACGAGCAGTACGAAGCGTTTAACGAGCATCTGAAGAAGGTCCCCGACGACATCGAGATCGTGATGATCCCGGGCAACCACGACGCGGTCCGCCTCGCGGAGCCCCAGCCCGGGTTCGACGAGGAACTGCGGGAGATCATGTCCGCCCACGACCCCCAGATCGTGAGCAACCCCTCGACGGTTACCCTCGAGGGCGTCTCCGTCCTGATGTACCACGGCGTCAGTCTGGACGAGGTCATCGCGGAACTTCCCGAGGAGAAGGCCAGCTACGACGACCCGCACAAGGCGATGTACCAGCTCCTGAAGAAGCGCCACGTCGCTCCGCAGTTCGGGGGTCACACCCGACTCGCCCCCGAAGAGCAGGATTACCTCGTGATGGAGGAGGTTCCCGACATCTTCCACACCGGCCACGTCCACAAGCTCGGCTTCGGCAAGTACCACAACGTGCTCGCCATCAACTCGGGCTGCTGGCAGGCCCAGACGGACTTCCAGAAGAGCGTCAACATCGACCCCGACGCCGGCTACGCGCCTATCGTCGACCTCGACACGCTCGACGTGACCGTCCAGAAGTTCAGCTAGGGATTTCGTCACACCCGGTTCCGCAGACTCACCGTTCCATACTTCTCATACTCAGGGCAAATACAGGTGATGTACGGTCCACTCCAGACGACAGTTCGAGTGCAGTGGCGCGCGCTGCTGATCGTCCGAGCGACTGCGAGGGCGATCAGAATATCGTGCGAGGGATGAGTGAGCGACGATCAGGAGCGAATGAATCGGCTGGGGAGGGTGTGGCAATTCCCCGTTGCCACGGTAGCAGAGCGTTTGTTTTCGTTCGAATTCCTCTCGAGCCTCGATTTCCGTTCATCCCTCATCGCGCGACGAGGGATCTCATTCGTCCTTCCAGATCAGCCCCTCGATCGTCCCGGTCAGTACGGGTTCGTCGTCCGCTCGTTCGCAGGTCACCTCGACGCCGATCACGTACCGATCTTCGCGTTCATCGACGCTCTCGAACGTCCACATGCAGGCGATGCGCTGGCCGGTGTAGACCGGCCGACGGAACTCGAGGTCCATCGACCGCGCGAGCACCTCGAGGTCACCACCGATCTTCGTCGGCAGCGTCGCGGTCAGCAGGCCGTGGACCATCAGACGGCCGTCCTCGTCCGGCTCGGTGTGGATCGGCTGTCTGTCGCGGGAGAGTTCCGCGAACCGCTCGACGTCGTCGGTCGTGAACGTCCGCTCGAACGTGTGGGTCTCGCCTTCGACTGGCCGGCTCATGCGGTGTTCTATCGAACCCCTCTATTCGAGCGCCCATAATTACCTCGACCGCGGGACGGCGAGCCTGATTGCCGCCGGCAGTACGTCTATACCCGTTCCCGTGATACGCACTCGCAACGCTCGACGCGTACGGATTCAGATGTCTCCGCCAGACCAATCGACGGATTCCGACGACCGCGAAACCGCCTTTCGGCCGGCGATCGACGCCCACACGCACCTGTTCCCCGACCGGTTGGCGGCCGCTATTCAGCGAACGCTCAGCGCCGAAACCGACTGGGAGTTCTCGACGCCGACGGCTCGAGACGAAATCGAGGACGTCCTTCGCTCGGTGGGCGTCGAGGCCTACGTCGCCCTTCCATACGCCCACGAGCCGGGTCTCGCGAGCGACCTGAACGACTGGCTCCTCGAGCGGGCCGACGACTCCGCGTTCCTCGTCCCGTTCGCGACGGTCCATCCCGACGACGAGGACCCGGCGGCCGTCGTTCGGGACGCCTTCGAGGCGGGCGCGCGAGGCCTGAAGATCCACTGCCCCGTCCAGGAGTGTCGGCCCGCCGACTCCAGGCTCGAGCCCGCACTCGAGGTCGCCACGGAGTACGACCGGCCGATCACCTACCACGGCGGGACGGCGCCGATGTACGAGGGGAGTCCGTACGTGGGTGCGGACGTCTTCGAGGAGTTGCTCGAGTCCTACCCAGGACTTCGGGTCTGCTGTGCCCACATGGGCACCTACGAAACCGATCGGTTCCTCGCGTTCGCCCGCGAGTACGACGGCGTCTACCTCGACACGACGTTCGCGATGTCGACGTCCGCACCGGAAACGATGGGGTTCGATCCGTCCTCGATTTCGGACGCGACGCTCGTCGAACTCTCCGAGTCGATCATGTACGGCTCCGACTTCCCGAATATTCCGTACCCCTATCGGAACGAGCGAGCTGGGTTGCTCGAGCGGGACCTACCCCAGGAGACCGCGCGAGATATCTTCTACCGGACTGCACGCGAGTATCTGGGCCTCGAGGACGACGCTATGCTGAATCAAAACTGACGCCGTGTTATCTTCGGTGATCCGGTGAACCGGCGTCCGGTGGCGCGCGCTGTCGTCCGTCCGAGCAAATGCGAGGACAGTCATCAACGTCGTGCGAAGGATGAGTGAGCGACCGCAGGGAGCGAGCGAATCGGTTGGAGAGGGTGTGGAGATCATTGGTGTCTGGAGTAGCAGAGATATAGCGATGAGGCGTACAAATCGAACTATGGACGGAAAGAAGTCGTCTACTACTGCTGGCGGCTAGGGATTGCCACATCCTCCCCAACCGATTCGCTCGTTTACTCCGTTCACTCACTCATCCCTCGCACGTAATCGTACCACGGCTCGCTATCCGCTCGCCGCGGAACAGCGCGCGCCAGCGCACGGCGGTCGGTCAGTCCGTTGGTATCGTTGTGTTGAATCGCTGCTCCGTCTCACTCCTCGGCGTGCTCGCGTTTCAGCGAGAGCGCGGTCCGATCGAACTCGCAGACCAGCGGTTCGTCGGGCTCGTTGACCTTGAACACCTCGACGTGCATGGTCACGATACCGCGCTCGCCGTCGCTGGTCTCGCGCTTGTCCGTCACCGTCGACTGCACCCGAATCGTGTCGCCGTGGAACACCGGCTCGGGGTGCTCGACGTTGTTGTAGGAGAGGTTGGCGACGATGGTCCCGTCGGTCGTCTCGGGGATGGTGATCCCGACCGCGAGGCTCATCGTGTAGAGCCCGTTGACCAGCCGTTCGCCGAAGTCAGTGTCCGCGGCGAAGTCGGCGTCCAGATGCAGCGGCTGCTGGTTCATCGTCATGTCGCAAAAGCGCTGGTTGTCGCTCTCCGTGATCGTGCGCCGTCGTTCGTGTTCGATGGTCTCGTCGACCTCGAACTCCTCGTAGTAGCGTCCTGTCATCGTTCAGAGGATCGTTCCGTGTTTCTTGTCCGGCAGGTCCTTCTCGACGGTCTCGTAGAACGCGAAGCGGGCCTCGAGTTCGTCTCGAAGCTCGCTTGGCGGCACGATCTCGTCGATGACGACCTCGCTGGCCATCCGGTGGACGTCGATGTCCTCGCGGTACTCCTCGCGGAGCTCTCGTTCTTTTTCGGCGCGCTCCTCGGGATCGTCGATCGCGGCCAGCTTGTTCGCGTAGACGGCGTTGATCGCCGCCTCGGGGCCCATGATGGCGATCTCGCCGCTGGGTAGCCCGAGCACGCTCTCGGGATCGTAGGCGGGGCCGGACATCGCGTAGATCCCCGCGCCGTAGGCCTTCCGGACGACCACGGACTGCTTGGGCACCGTCGCCGACGACGTCGCGTAGATCATCCGCTTGCCCTGCTCGAGGATCCCCTCCTTCTCGACTCCGGAGCCGGCCATGAAGCCGGGCGTGTCACACAGATAGAGCAGCGGCACGTCGTAGGCGTCGCAGGTCCAGATGAACTGCGCGGCCTTCTCTGCAGCGTCGGGGAAGATCGCCCCCGCGCGCTGTTTCGGCTGGTTGGCGACGATGCCGACCGGTCGGCCGTCGATGCGGGCGAAGGCGGTGATGATCTCGGAACCGTACTCGGGGCGGAGCTCAAGCACCGAGTCGGCGTCGACGACGCGCTCGATGACGTCGAACATGTCGTAGCCGCGGTTCGGCGCCTGCGGCACGACGGAGTCGATTCCGGCGGGCGAGCGTTCGGGCGCCCGCCCCTCGGTCTGTGGCGGTTTCTCGTCCGCGTTGTCCGGCAGGTAGCTGATCAGCTTCGCGACGAGTTCGCGGGCGTGCTCCTCGTCCTCAGCGATGAGGTCCGCGCTGCCGGAGTGGCGGGCATGGACGTCCGGCCCCCCTAACTCGTCCAAGTCGATGTCCTCGCCAGTGACCATCTCGACCATCCGCGGGGAGGCGATGGCCATCGCGGACATATCCCGGACCATGACGGTGAAGTCGGCGAAGACCGGCGTGTAGGCGGCTCCCGCGATACAGGGCCCGTAGAGCACGCAGATCTGAGGCACGCGGCCGGAGAGCATCGAGTGGTTGTAGTAGTACTTCCCGATGCCCTCGCGGTTGGCGAAGAAGCCCGTCTGCTGGTCGATCCGGCCGCCCGAGGAGTCCATCAGGTAGAGGACGGGACGGCCGGTCTTCAGCGCGCGCTGTTGCATCCGGAGGAACTTCTCGACGCCCTTCTCGGCCATCGAGCCCGCCTTGACGGTGAAGTCGTTGGCCATGAAGTGAACGTCCCGACCCTCGAACTCCGCGGCGCCGGTAATGAGGCCGTCCGCCGGCAGTCGGTCTCCCGACTCCGCCTCGCCCTCTCGTCCGCTGGGATGCCACGAATCGAAGTTGGCGAACTTGCCGTCCTCGAACTGCAGGCCGTTCTCTCCGAACCAAAGGTCCAGTCGGTCCCGGACGAACAGCTTCCCCTGCTCGGAGAGCCGCTCGCGGTACTTCTCGGGGCCGCCCTCGAGGATGTCGTCGATCTCTTCGCGAAGCCGTTCCTCGCGGTCGGTCGGCCCGAGGCCGTCGCCGGACGACGCGGCGTTTTCGGTTCCGCCGTCGCCAGTCGCGGCCTCAAGCGCTTCCGCAGCCGCCTCGCTCGCGTCGGCGGGGATCGCGCTCTCGTCCGGCGCGGCCGTCGCGAGGAGCTCGTCGCCCCGCTTCGGGTAGAGTTCCACCTCCTCCCCGAAGTGGGACGCCAGCGCCTTCGCGATCGCCTGTGCCTCCTGATCCGTCGCGGCGGTGTTGACTCTGAGTTCCATACGGGTTCCGTTAGGTCGATCCTACAACGGGGGCGTTCTTATCGGCTGTGGCGATTGTTGCCACCTGACTCGCCGCCGGCCGGCGGCCGGATTCGATCTCGAGCATCATCAGTACGATCTCGGGAAGCCGAGTTGCTGACCGATGTGGTTGTAGGCCATCTGCTGGGAGACGGGCGCGAGTCGGGTGAGGTTGATCTCGCGCCACCAGCGTTCGACGTCGTACTCTTTCGCGTACCCCCAGCCGCCGAAGGCCTGCATCGCATGCTTGACGGCCTCGATTCCGGCGTCGACGGCCGTTGCCTTCGCGACGTTGGTCTCGTAGCCACAGTCTTCGCCTCGATCGTAGAGCCACGCGGCCTTCTCGCGCATGAGTGCGGCAGTCTCCATCTTCGCGTAGGCCTCGGTGATCGGGAACGAGACGGCCTGATGGGTGCCGATCGGCGCGCCGAAGATCTCGCGGTCGTTGCTGTACTCGATCGCGGCGTTCGCGGCGAGTTTGCCGATTCCGGTGCCCGCGGCCGCGAAGCCGATGCGCTCGGGATTGAGCATGTCCACGAGCACCCACCAGCCGTCGTCCTCGTCGCCCAGCAGGTTTGCCGCGGGAACGCGGACGTCCTCGAGAAAGACCTCACAGGACTTCGAGTAGTTTATCGCGTGTTTGGGGATCGGCGAGACGTCGATGTTCGGGTCGTCCATGTCGACGACGAAGAGGCTGATGCCGTCGGTGCCGCGCTCGACGTCGTCGCGAGGGGTCGTCCGCGTCACGAGGATCATGTTGTCCGCGCGGTCGGCGAACGTGATCCAGGCCTTCTTCCCGTTGAGGACGTACTCGTCGCCGTCCTTTTCGGCTCGAGTCGCGACGTTCAACGTGTTCGTCCCCGCTTCGGGTTCGGTGATGCCGATCGAGAAGTTGCGCGCTCCCGTCGCGATATCGGTCAGGTACCGCTCCTTCTGCTCGTCGGTGCCGTGCTCCCGGAGCCCGACCGCGGCCATACCGGCGGTCAGCACCAGGTACCACGTGCCGGCCATGCCACAGCCCTCGGCGCAGAGAGTCTCCATCGCCAGCCCCATCTCTTCCATCCCCATCCCCGCGCCGTCGTACTCCTCGGGGACCAGCAGGCCGTGAAAGCCCGCCTCGCCGAGCTCGTCCCAGAACTCGGTCGAGAACTCGCCGGCTTCCTCCTTCTCGCGCCAGTGCTCCGGTCCGTATCGGTCAGCGATTTCGGTCGCTGTCTGTCGGATCAGTTTGCGTTCTTGCGTGTCTTCGAAGTTCATGGTTTGTCACATCTCGACTCCGGGTCTCTGTCGTCCGGAATCACGTTCGAATCGCTCGGTTACTCCGCACGCTCTCTCGAGCACGGCCTCAGGCCATCTCGGCCTCCTCCTCGACCTCGTCCTGTAGCTCCGTCCGGCGGATCTTCCCGGTGACCGTCTTCGGCAGTTCATTGCGGAACTCGATCTCGCGGGGGTACTCGTGGGCCGAGAGCTCCTCTTTGACGTGATTCCGGATGTCCTCCTTCAGCTCCTCGGAGGGGGTCGCACCCTCGCTGGGGACGATGTAGGCCTTCACGATGTTGCCCCGCTCCCGGTGGGGTTTCGGGACGACGGCCGCCTCGGCGACGGCCTCGTGTTCGCCGAGCGAGCTCTCGACCTCGAAGGGGCCGATCCGGTAGCCCGACGAGAGGATGACGTCGTCGGCCCGGCCCTCAAACCAGAAGTAGCCGTCCTCGTCCAGATGAGCCAGGTCGCCCGAGAGATACCATTCACCATCCGGCCCGTCGACGAAGCAGTCCGCGGTCTTGTCGGGCTTCTCCCAGTACTCCGCGAAGAAGCAGGGGTAGTCCCCGCGCTGGGCGATCTCGCCCGTTTCGCCGGGACCGAGCACCTCGCCCGTCTCCGGGTCCACGACGGCGGCCTCGATGCCGGGCAGCGGTTTCCCCATCGAACCCGGCCGGACCTCCATCGTCGGGTAGTTGTTGATGATCATGTTGCCAGTCTCTGTCTGGCCGTAGGTGTCGTGGACGGTGACGCCCAGCGTCTCCTCGCCCCACTCGACGACGCCGGCCGAGAGCGGTTCCCCGATCGAGAGCGCGTGGCGCAGGTCCAGCGAGACGTCCTCGAGGATGTCCTCGTGTTCCCGGAGCATGCGGTAGGCGGTCGGCACGGAGAACAGCACGGTGATTGGATAGGTGTCGAGCAGGTCGGCCCACGCCTCGGGGTCGAACTCGCCCTCGTAGGTGAACAGGGCGGTCCCCCAGAACCAGGCGCCGAGCGTGTTGATCGGGCCGGTCAACCAGCCCAGATCGCCCGTCGACCAGTAGCAGTCGCCCTCCTGCAGGTCGACGGCGTACTTCTGGGTGGCCGCGACGCCCAGCACCCACCGGTGTTTGTGCAGGACGCCCTTGGCCAGTCCGGTCGTCCCGCTGGTGTAGTACAGCAGCGCGTCGTCCTCGGCGCCGGTGTCGGCCGGTTCGTACTCGCGGCTCGCGGTCTCCATCGCCGCGCGGTAGCTGACGTCGCCCCGCCGGATTCCTCGCCCGTCGTCGCTGACGACGATGACGTGCTCGACCGAGGGTGCGTCCTCGAGCGCGTCCGCGACGGTGTCCCGATTATCGGCGGTCGTCACGATCGCCGTCGCGTCGCAGTCCGACAACCGATAGGAGATGCCGTCGGGGCCGAACCGCTCGTTGATCCCGCCGAAGACGGCCCCGCGCTTGAGCGTCCCGATCAGCGCGACGTAGTGTTCGGGGATCCGCGGCATATACGAGAAGACGCGGTCGCCCCGCTCGATCCCGAGGTCCTCGAGGACGTTCGCGAATCGGTTCGTCGCCTCGGCGAGTTCCCAGAAGGTCGTCGTGGTCAACTCGCCGTCCTCGCTCACCTGATAGAGCGCGACTTTTTCCTTGTTCTCGGCGTGGCGGTCACAGACCTCGTGGGCGACGTTCAGTTCCCCGGGCGTGTCCCAGTCGGCCGCCTCCTCGATGTCCTCCCAGGCGAAGCCGTCTCGCAGCTGCTCGTAGTCGGGCATATTGTGTTCTGGTACCATACCACGATCGCCACCGCTTTCGGCAATAATTGCTACGCATTATTACGTGGGTATAAAATCCGATGAAAACCGTCGGTGGCGCAGCCGTTTCTTACGAACCGTCCTCGCCGTCGACGACCAGTCGCCGGCGGACGTACTCGGTCAGTTCGTGGCGCGCGTCGTCGACCGCCGCTTCGTTGCCGGTCGTCACGTACTGGGACTGCGCGCCGTCGATCGTCGCCGAGATGAACGCGGCCGTCCGCTCCGGATCGACCTCCCGGAAGACTCCCTGCTCGATCCCGCCGCGGACGATGTCGGCGACGTGCTCGCGGAAGAACGCGTCGGTGTCCGCGAACTGCTCGCGGTAGGCCTCGTCGAACGGCGCCTGCCCGCGGAGCGCGGCCATCGCGCCGAGGAAGTCGACGTGCTCGTCGTCCGGTTCCGTCAAGGGTTGCTCGACGAGCGTCAAGAGGTGGTCGCGGGCGTCCTCGAAGTCGTCGCCCGACGGCACGTCCATCTTGAACCGCTCGAGGAGGAACTCGAGGAAGGCCACGAGCAGGTCGTCCTTGCCGTCGTAGTGCTGGTAGATGAGCGACTTGCTCTTGGGGAACTCGTCGCCGATGCGCTGGATCGTCAGGTCCGAGTAGCCGTGTTTCCGGAGCGCCTCGTAGGTCGCTCGCATCATCTCGCCGCGGGTCTCGTCGGGGGAGGACTCGAATGGATCGGGTGCGCCCATATGAATGAATATTCATTCACAAGCTATATGCCTTGTCACTTCCTCCGATAACGTGTGAGCGAGATGAACGCAATCGACGCCCAGCACGTCGAACTGACGTACGCGGACGGAACGGAGGCCGTCACCGACCTCGTGCTCGAGGTTCCGGAGGGCGAGTTCTTCGGCTTCCTCGGCGCGAACGGCGCCGGGAAGACGACGACGATCAAGGTCCTGACGACGCTGCTCGTGCCGACCGGCGGCACCGTCACCGTCAACGGGTACGACGTCGAGACCGAATCGCGGTCGGTCCGCGAGTCGATCGGCTACATGGCCCAGGAGACCAGCATCGACCCGGAACTCACGGCCCGCGAGAACATCCGCTTCGCCTGCGAGGCCTACGGCGTCTCGGGCGCCGACCGCGACGAGCGGATCGACGACCTGCTCGACCTCGTCGACCTAGCCGACGTCGCGGACAAGCAGGCCAAGGGGTTCTCCGGTGGGATGAAAAAGCGTCTCGACGCCGCCACGGCACTGGTTCACGAACCGCCGATCGTCTTTTTGGACGAGCCGACCACCGGCCTCGACCCGAAGGCCCGCAACCGCCTCTGGGACTACTTCGAGCGGATCAACGACCGGGGCACGACGATCTTCCTGACGACGCAGTACTTGGAGGAGGCCGACCAACTCTGCGACCGGATCGGCGTCATTCGCGACGGTGAAATCGTCGCCTCGGGGTCACCCGCCGAACTCAAGGACCGGGTCGGCGGCGCCGTCCTCGAGGTCGAACTCGGCGACTCCGACGACGAGACGCGCGAGCGGGCCCTGGAGGTCGCCCTCGAGGCCGACGTCTTCGACGAGACGGCGATCGAGGTCACCGACGAGGGGCTCAGCGTCCGGTCGACGGCGGCCCGGCAGCGGGGGCCGGAGCTGCTCGTCGCGCTGAAGGAGGCGGACGTTCCTGTCACGGGATTCAACGTTCGCGATCCGACGCTCGACGACGTCTTCCTCGCGATCACGGGAGAGGGACTCGACGACGAGGAGGCGGCGACCGAGCCGACGGATGAGACCGGCGAGCCGGACGACGCATCGGCGGCCGCGGAGGTGGGCCGATGAGCGCCGAAACGGGGAGCGAAACCGGAACCGAACCCGCCGGCACCGGAGCCGCCGGCGGCCGGAAGACGAGCGGCAACGGGTTCGCCAGGGACACCTGGATCGTCCTGAAGCGGTGGCTGATCAAGACCGTCCGGAACCCGTTCGTGATGACCTCCTCGCTGTTGAACCCGATCGTCTTCCTCGTCCTGTTCACGGAGGTGTTCGGCGGCATCACGCAGGGGACCGTCAGCCAGAGCCTCGGCACGGAGGCGAGCTACGTCACCTATCTGGTGCCGGCGATCGCGATCCAGACGGCGCTGATCGCCGCGACGACCTCCGGTATCGGGCAGGTCGACGACATCGAGAACGGCATGTTCGAGAAGATGCTCGTCTCCCCGATGCACCGCGGCGCGGTGTTCCTCGGAAAGTCCCTCTCGGAGATCATCCGGATCGTCGCGCAGGTCTCGATCATTCTCGCGCTCGGCTACGTGCTCCTCTATCTGGACACGGGCGCCTCGCCCGGCGAGTACGTCCAGACCGGGTTCCTCGGCGCCGTCGGGATCGTCCTCGTCGCCATCCTGTTCTCGATCTGGTTCACCGCCATCTCGAACGTGGTGGCGCTGATCACCCGCGATCAGGAGTCGACGATCATCGCCGTGAACGTGTTGCAGTTCCCCCTCTTGTTCCTCTCGAGCGCGTTCGTCCCGATCGAGGCGCTCCCGGAGTGGGTCCAGACGATCGCCGCGCTCAACCCGATCACCTACGGCGTCGACGCCGCCCGCGCCCTGATGTTCGGCCAAGACGTCATGACGGTCCTCGAGGTGTCGGCGTTCGGCGGCATGTGGAACACCCTCGTCCCCGCGCTGGCGGTGCTCGGTGCGCTGGACCTCGTGCTGGGGGCCGTCGCCGTCCACTTCCTGAACAGCGCCTCGAGTTCCGACGTGCAGTAGGCACCGTCGGGCGTACTCGAGTGGCGCTCTCCGATTTCACTGGCTGTCGTTCGATCCCCGTCTCAGTTTCGTGCGGCGCACAAAAGAGACGGGTCTTGGTGCATACTGACCGCTGTTTGCACTGGACGCGAGCGGAGCACTTGACTCGAGGCGGCGTCTGAGACCCTAGTCGACGAGACGCCGCTCGAGTCACTGCGACTGACCCAACCGAAATTCGAGTCGCTTCGGCTGGCGCAACGACGCGTCCAACCGCCGTCGCTCGCGCCTTCGACTTGGTTCGCAACGCGAGCCTGCGTCTGGTAGCCGTCGCTAGGGCTCGAGTCGGAATCGGGTCGTCGGCGCGCCGTCGAATCGCGGGCCGCGCCCGCGCCGTTCGAACCCGAGTTCCTCGGCGGCGTCTTCGATGACCTCCGAGTCGGGCGAAACCAGGAGTTCGACGGCCATCGATTCGCGTTTCGCGAAGCGAACCGGTTCGCCGAGGAGTTGCTTGCACGCCTCGCTCGTGCCGTCGAGTTGGGTGACGTGAACGGTGTCCTCGCGGGCGTCGAAACTGATGAAGCCCAGCAGATCCTCCGGATCGGAGCCGTCGAACTGCGAGTCCGACACGTCGGCGTTGGGGTCGTGCGTGCCGTCCTCGGCGACGCGGACGGTTCGGTCGTGAACCAGATTCCGCATCACGTCGGTCGGCGAGTCGGCGATCGACGCCAGCGCGTCCGCGTCGGCTTCGAGTGCGTCCCGTACGTTCATCAACGTGTGGTAATGCCACCCACAAATATAAATCCCGGCTGCGACGGCGGGGCGGCGACCCGCTGCGACCGGCCGCCGTCGGGGACTCTCGTCGGCGCTGACATGTGGACGTTCGATCGCTCGCGGTAAAAACGCGGGCGATGGGACACAGTTATCTGCTCGCTCTGGTAACGGTGTGCCATATGAGCGAAGTTATCGTCACGCGAGCCGCGGACGAGGTGTCAGCATGCGCGTAGTCGCCAAGTTCGGCGGAACGAGCCTCGGTAGCGGGGATCGGATCAACCGCGCTGCCGATTCGGTCGCCGCCGCCGTCGAGGGCGGCCACGAAATCGCCGTCGTCGCCAGCGCGATGGGGTCGACCACCGACGACCTGCTCGACGAGATCACGTTCGAGACCGACGAGGAGGACCGCGCCCAGATCGTCAGCATGGGCGAGCGAACCTCGGTGCGGATGCTCAAGGCCGCGCTCTCCGCCCGCGGTATCGACGCGACCTTCCTAGAGCCCGGCAGCGACGACTGGCCGGTCGTCACCGACGAGTACGGCGAGGTCAACGTCGAGGAGACGAAAAAGCGCGCCCTCGAGGTCGCCGACGAGATGGACGCGACGGTCCCAGTCATCACCGGCTTCCTCGCCGAGGGCCCCGACGGCTCGATCACGACGTTGGGCCGGGGCGGCAGCGACACCACGGCGGTCATGATGGGCAAGTACATGGACGCCGACGAGGTCGTCATCGTCACCGACGTCGAGGGCGTCATGACCGGCGACCCCCACGTCGTCGAAGGGGCCCGGAACGTCGGCGAGATCTCGGTCGACGAACTGCGGAACCTCTCGTTCCGCGGAGCCGAAGTCGTCGCCCCCTCTGCGCTCTCCTACAAGGACGGCGAACTCGACGTCCGCGTCGTCCACTACCAGCACGGCGACCTGCTCTCCGGCGGGACGAGCATCGAGGGCGAGTTCAAGAACCTCGTCGACCTGCGCGAGCGACCGCTGGCCTGTCTGACCGTCGCCGGCCGCGCGATCCGGAACGAACCGGGCATCTTCAACCACCTCTCCGAGGCGCTGGCCGAGAGCGACATCAACGTCGACGCCGTCGCCAGCGGAATGGACACCGTCACCTTCTACATCGACGAGGAGGAGGCCGAACGCGCCGAGAACATTCTCCACCGCGAGGTCATCGCCCGTGACGAACTCTCCTCCGTCACCGTCGACTCGCCGGTCGCGGTCGTCCGCGTCACCGGCGGCGAACTCCCCAACCAGCCCGGGATCATCAGCGAGATCGTCAACCCGCTGACCGAGGCGCGGATCCACCTCAACGACATCATCACCAGCGCGACCAGCGTCGCGCTGTTCGTCGACTGGGACGACCGCGAGGAGACCCTCGAGTTGACCCAGGACCTCTTCTAGACGCCGCGAGCGCCTCGAGTCGGGGTCGAACCGATTCAGTCGGTCGATTTTGCGGCGATATTCTCCCGAGAGAGACAGTATTTTAGTCGTTGATTAGCCGCTCGAAATCTCGGTAACGGGGTCGTAACGAAGGGGGATGGTACGAGAGTCACTGCCATGAGCACAGAGCAGACGGACGCGGACGTGTTCGAAGAGATCGACCCCGATCCCGACGCGGTGCTGGCCGAGTTCGGCGTGGACTCTCCCGAGGAGCTCGTCGCCGACGGCGGCGCACACGATCCCACTACCGACGACGAAATTGACGTCGACGATACGACGGCCGCCGAACTGTTCGACGACCTCGAGGGTCAGGCCACCGAGACTCGAGCACTCGAGGAATGGAACCCCGACGACGACGCGATCGATGTGCCGGTCGAGGTGACCGACGGGGAGTCTCCGCCCGAATTCGAGGAGTTCGAGGCGGCCTTCGTCGGCGATGCGACGGTCGCCGGCCGCGAGGACGAGGGGCTCGTCGAGTCGACGGCCGCCGAACTCAACGCCGTCGCTGAGCGCGTATTCAGGTCTGACGAGACGCCCACTGATGATGAGGCCGAGGCGCCGCTCGAGTCCGAACTGATAACCGAGGCCGAAACGCCGACTGCGACCGGTTCCGAGGAATCGACTGCTACGGACGAGGGCGACAGCGGACCGGTGACGGACGCTCGAGACGCCGCTCGAAGCGACGTTTCCGGTTCCGACCGGACGCTCACCTTCTCTCAGGCAACGGACGGGATGGAACTCGTCGGTGAGCCGACGACGACGCGAGTCGAGAGCGACGTCTTCGGCTGTGCCGGCGCGGACGAGTGCTGATCCCGGCGGCCCCGTCGGAGACGCCGGCGTCGGTCGATCGCGGGCGAGTTGCGGTCAGTCGCGGGCAAGTCAGAGTCGGTCGCGACGGGACGCCGCGATGTCCGCCCGTCGATGCGCCGATTCGGTCCGGAACGAACGGTTCGACTCATCGATGAACACGAACTCTCAACTAGACTGAACACGCGCGACGGCGTCGAATGCGTATGGTCGCGTACAAGACGAAAGTAGCAGAACGGATCCACCTCCCCTCTCGAGACCGGCGCGAACGGGCGCTGGCCGAGGCGGGGTACAACGTCTTCAATCTCGACGCCGAGGACGTCTTCGTCGATCTCCTGACCGACAGCGGCACCGGCGCGATGAGCGACGCCCAGTGGGCGGCCGTCATGCGCGGCGACGAGTCCTACGCCGGCTCGCGTAGCTTCGACGAACTCGAGTCCGCCGTCCGGGATGTGATGGGCTTCTCGCGTGTCGTCCCGACCCATCAGGGTCGGGGTGCGGAGAACGTCCTCTACGGGACGCTGCTCTCGGAGGGCGACGTCGCGCTCAACAACACCCACTTCGATACGACGCGGGCCCACGTCGCGAACCAGGGGGCTGACCCGGTCGACTGCCCCGTCGAGGGGGCCCGCGACCTCGAGTCGGACGAGCCATTTAAGGGGAACTTCTCACTCGAGCGCGCCCGCTCGGTCGTCGACGAGGTGGGCGCCGAGCGCGTGCCGCTGGTGATCTCGACGATCACGAACAACTCGACGGCGGGTCAGCCGGTCTCCGTCGAGAACACCCGCCGTGTCCGCGACTTCGCCGACGAGATCGGGGCGACGTTCGTCATCGACGCCTGTCGATTCGCCGAGAACGCCGGCTTCGTCCGGCGCCGCGAGGACGAGTTCACGGACGCCGATATCGACGAGATCGCCCGCGAACAGCTCGGCTACGCCGACGCGATCGTCATGAGCGGCAAGAAGGACGGGCTGGCCAACGCCGGCGGCTTCGTCGCGACTGACGACGAGGCGCTGTTCGAGCGGTGCAAGCAGCGCGCGATCCTCTACGAGGGCTTTCCCACGTACGGCGGGATGTCCGGGCGGGACGTGGCTGCGCTGGCTGTCGGCCTCCGAGAGGCCGTCGAGGAGGCCTACGTCGCCGACCGCATCGACGGCGTCCGCGCGTTCGCGGACCTGCTCGAGGACGCCGGCGTGCCGATTTACACGCCGCCGGGGGGCCACGCCGTCTACCTCGACGCGGGCGCGGCGCTGCCCCACCTCGATTCCGACGAGTTCCCGGGCCAGGCGCTGGTCTGCGAACTGTACCGAGAAGGCGGCGTCCGCGGGGTCGAACTCGGGAGCTTCGCGTTCCCCGATACGGACCGGCCGGAACTGGTCCGCCTCGCAGTGCCCCGTCGCACCTATCACACCGAACACTTCGAACACGTCGCGGAGACTGCCGCGACGGTCATCGAGAAGCGCGAGTCGGTCGCCGGGCTCGAGATCACGTCCGAACCCGAAAATCGCGAGTTACGTCACTTCACGGCTGACCTCGAGCCGGTTTCGCCCTCACAGTAGTAATACGGCATCGGTACCCGGAATAGTCCGTAAAAGCCCGGTTCAATAATACAGTTATCAGGGCAGGACTCTGCTCCTCTGCCGTTGGCCGTTGTCAAGATTGATCCGCTGAATACGGAGGGCATATGATCTGTCTACGAGAATACCTGAATATGGAGTTGCCCCCTTTCGAACTGGAACGGTGGCTCGACGAATACGAACCGGACGCTGACCTGATGCTCGCTGAAAGCGGCGTCCGAAGTCTTCCCGCAGACCGGTTCGATCTCGACGTGGGTGAACTCGGCTACGTCATTCCGACCGATGGGGCTCCAGAGTTCCGCGCTGCGATTGCCGAGCGCTACGGACGCGACCCCGAAGAGGTGGTTCTCACGTGTGGGACACAAGAGGCCGACTACCTCACGTTCATGGCGCTCCTGAACGAGGGGGATCACAGCGTCGTCGTCTCACCGACCTATCAGTCACTTGCGAGCGTACCCGCCGCTATCGGCGACGTGACCGAAGTCCGAACCGAACCCCCGGAATGGGAGCTTTCCGTCGATGCCGTCGCGGAGGCGATGCGTCCAGAGACTCGGGTCATCGTCCTCACGAATCCGAGCAACCCGACGGGCAAGTACCTCGGACCGAAGACGATGCAAGCGCTGTACGACCTCGCGGAGGCGAACGACGCGTACCTCCTCATCGACGAGGTGTACCGAATGTTGGCCGACGACCCGCACGCCCCGGCCGCATCGCTCGGGCAGCGAGCGATTTCGACCGCTGGCGTCTCGAAGTCATACGGTCTTGCCGGCGCGCGTCTTGGCTGGGTTGTCGCAGACGGGGAACTCGCCGACACGGTGCGGAAATGGAAAGACTACACGACGATTTCGCCGCCGATAATCGGGCAACACATCGCTCGACAGGCGCTCGGCGAACAAGAGGCCGATATTCTCGAGGCGAACCGTGCCCACGCAAAGTCGAACCGAGACCGTGTCGCCGAGTTCGTCAACCGCTACGATCTCGAGTGGTACGAACCGACCGGCGTCAACGGCTTTCCGACGATCCCCGACGGCTTTGAGAACGGAACGGAGTTCTGTCGGTCGCTGTCCGAGGCCGAGAGCGTCGTCCTCGCACCCGGCGATGTCTTCGGCTATCCGAACCGGTTCCGAATCGGGTTCGGTCTCCATACCGACGAGCTTGAGGAGGGTCTCGAGCGGGTCGGCCGGCACATCGAAACCCACAGCTGATGCCGTTCACCCGGTGTTCAGAATCGATGTATCCTCCATGTATCCCATACGTCTAACATGAGATATTATGGATAATGGTGGGTCTGGTGGTCGATAAGCACACGTACGTAGCGAACGATCCGACTCAGTTTCAGACCAGTGTGAATAACCTGAGCGACTGCTCGAGACGCCCGCTGAACCGCGCGATCAGCGACTCGACAGCACGCGCTGGGCCCGATCCTTCAGGCTCGACTCCGCTTGCGGTTCGGGCTGGCGTCCCAGTCGCTGCTTCGCGAGGCTGCGGACGCCCCGCTGGGCCTGTTCGGAGGTCGCGAGATCGATCGCCCAGTCGGGGACCTGCGATTCGATCTCCCGTCGTTTCTCGGCTTTGAGAGTGCTGTACTGCCGCAACGCGAGGCCGACGCCGATGAACATGGCGGCGTCGGTCAGTTCCCGGCGGAACCGGTTTCGGTCGTTGCGGACCGCGACCGCCTTGACCAGCGAGATGAGACCGATCCCAATGTAGAGCTTGGCGTTTCGCGACGGCTTGCCGTTGAGTAACCCTTTGAGTGCCATGCGGCGGTGGCTACCACGTTCTCTCGGATAAAGTTCCGCCGGCAGGCGACGGGTCGCCCGCCGCCGGGCGACGCGTTTCAGTCGAACTCGAGCCCGCGACCGACTTTGGCGCCGCGGTGTCGCTGCTCGTCGATCGGTTCGATCGAAAAGCCCAGCCGCTCGTAGAACGGGCGAACGCCGTCGTCGAACCGCGCCGTCAGCCGTCCTTCCCGCTCTACGGCGCGGTCGATCAGCGCCGTGCCGATGCCGCGCCCGCGGTGCCGTCGGCGAACGCCGATCGCCGAGACGTGGGCCCCGCGGTCGCCGCTTCCGTTTCCGTCGCCTTCTTCGCCTTCCTCGAGGGGCTCGAGCACGACCGTCCCGAGAATCCGTTCGGCGGTCCCCGTCGTCCCGCCGCGCTCGTCGCCGGCGACCAGGACGTTCCCCGCTGCGATCCGGCTCTCGACGTCCCCCGGCTCGAGCATCGCCGCGTCGAGGATGCGCCGGACTTCGAGGGCGTCGTCGTCGGTCGCGGTGCGGACGTACCCGACCGCCTCGTCGGAGGCGCCCGGTCCCGTCTCGTCGGGGTCGTCCATTCGTTAGGTCCGTCGGTCGACGGTGGCCAACAACTCGTCGATTTCGGGTCGATCCATGTTGCTCCGGCCGCGGTAGGTCGTGACGACCTCGAGGGCGGCGGGGTCGCGGATATCGAGGACGACGGCGGCGGGCATCCGCCCGACGAGGTCGAAGTGGCGACCGACCGGCCCGAGGCGGACGGGCTGGTCGAAGGCCTCGCCCGCGGTCGCCTCCGGATCCGCACAGAGGGGGAAGGGCAGGTCGTACCGCTCCTGCCACTCCTTGACCCGCTCGCGGGGTTCGGGGACGACTGAGACGACCTGGCAGCCCCGGTCGCGGAACTCCTCGTAGCGGTCCGCGACGGCCCGAACCTGCCGACGACACTGGCCGGCGTGGTGGTCGCGGTGGAGCAACAGGAGGATCGCGTCGTGGGACGGTTCGGCCTCGTCGGTCGTCGTCGGATCGGCCGGTGCGACCGGCTCCGTCAGGTCGGTCAGCGAGAGCGGATCCGGCCCAGGACCGACGTTCGGGAAGGTCAGTTCGGGGGAAGATTCGGTCATACGTGGCGTACCGCGGCAGCCGGGAAAGTGACTCGGCTTTCAGCAGTCAGGCGGGCACCGCCGGCGCCGCTGTCCGAACGCGATCAAGCCGTTCCGACCGACCGTAACGCGTGCCCGCGAAGATTCATACCTGTTCCAGGTTTCACTCTCGTCCACGTCTTCCGTGTGCTGGTGACCGCCGGCGACCCCTCGAGCCGTCCCCGATTATTCAAAAAGGCGTGGTGTGGGACGGACTAACAAACAAGTGGGTGCCCGACGAACCGACTGACAGTATGGACGCAACGGGAACCCGATACGACGTTATCGTGATCGGCGTCGGCGGGATGGGTAGCGCGACGGCCGCTCACCTCGCCGACCGCGGCTGCGACGTGCTCGGCCTCGAGCGCTACGACGTGCCACATTCGATGGGCTCTTCCCACGGGATCACCCGGATCATCCGGCGCGCCTACTACGAGCAACCCTCCTACATTCCGCTCATCGAACGGGCCTACGAGCTCTGGGACGACCTCGCGGACGAGACCGGCCGCGACGTGATCCACCGGACGGGATCGATCGACGCCGGTCCCCCGGATAACGTCGTCTTCGAGGGGTCGCTGCGCTCCTGCGAGGAACACGACATTCCACACGAGGTCCTCACGAGCGCGGAGGTCACCGAGCGGTTCCCCGGTTACGACCTCCCCGCGGGGTACAAGGCCTTGTACCAGCCCGACGGCGGGTTCGTGGTTCCCGAACAGGCGATCGTCGGCTACGTCGAGACGGCCCAGGCGGCGGGCGCCGAGGTGCGCGCCCGCGAGCGCGTCCTCGAGTGGGAGCCGACGGCGGACGAGGGCGTCCGCGTCGAGACCGATCGCGGGACCTACGAAGCCGGGAACATGGTGCTCGCCGCGGGGGCGTGGAACTACAAGTTCACCGACGCGCTCGAGGGACTCGCGGTCCCCGAGCGGCAGGTACTCGGCTGGTTCCAGCCCGATCGGCCGTCGACGTTCGAACCCGAGAACTTCCCGGTCTGGAACCTCAAGGTCCCCGAAGGCCGCTTCTACGGGCTGCCGATCTACGACGTGCCGGGGTTCAAGATCGGCAAGTACCACCACCGGGACGAGCAGGTCGATCCCGACGACTACGAGAGGGAGCCAAACCCCGAAGACGAGCGGCTCCTCCGCGAAGTCACCGAGAACCATTTCACCGATGCTGCCGGGCCGACGATGCGGCTCGCGACCTGCATGTTCACCAACTCGCCCGATGAGCACTTCATCCTCGATACGCTCCCCGAGCACCCGCAGGTGGCCGTCGGCGCGGGCTTCTCGGGTCACGGCTTCAAGTTCGCCAGCGTCATCGGCGAGATCCTCGCCGATCTCGCGGTCGACGGCGATACCGACTATCCAGTTAACATGTTCCGACTCGATCGATTCGACGCCTGAGCCGTCCGCAACTGTCCCTCGATTCGACACCGACAGCGCCGGTACGCTCGAGACCGGTCGCCGATCGGTTCCTCGCTCGGGCCGCAGGCGTCGCCGATCGCGCTCGTCGTTCGCTTTCTCTCGGACGGTCGCGATTCGTTCGGTCTCAGAAACGCGCGTTCCGTTCGGCCGCAGAAACACCGCGCGTCGATCCCGTTGACCACTGTGCAGTTTGCAGAGCGTGTGGCGGCGACTACTCGTACCTCGTACACGGGGACGGTCTCACAGTCACAGAACTCGTCGACCGAGTCGGACGCACGCTCGAGCGCCGCTCCGACCCGCGGTCGGTCTACCGATCCGCGACCGGCGTTAGCCGCCCTTGATCAGCCGCAACACCGTCACGTAATCGCTCTCGACGGGCTGATCCTCGGGAACCGGGCGACCGTCGACGAGGACGCTCACCTCGTGAGGGCTGAGATCGACCTCGCGGAGGAGGTCCTGATAGGTCGGAGTCGGCTCGCCGTCCGCGGTCGCTCCCGACGCCGAGACCGACTCGAGGTCGATCTCGTGGGTATCCTCGCCCTTGACGTCGACGGTGACGCGCATAGTCGTCGTTACGCAAGCGCGGACTTGAGCGCGTCGCTCTCGTCGAGGCCCGGCGGGTATCGCCCGTACTCAGTCGGTCGTCGGTCCACCCGGTCCGACGCCGCCGCGCGACTCCCGGTCGCGCTCGCGGGCCGTCCGCCAGTGGCCGAATAGGCCGACGGCGAGCGCGCCGACGCCGAGCAGGAGCACGAGCAGGTTCAGCAGGTCGCCGACGTACGGCACCAGCCCCAGCGCCGCACCGATGACCAGCCCGACTACCAGCGCGAGCCAGCGGTTTCCGACGCCGACGAGCGAGAGCAGCCACGCGCCGACGGCGAAGCGGCCGTAGACGAGCCCGAGCCAGACGGCGAGGGCGAACAGGAACGCGCCGACGACCGAGAACGGGATGCCGATCACCGTGAGCGCCACCGCGACCAGCAGGACTGGAACGCCGAGGAGGACCCCGAGCCCGACCAGTCCGGACCGTCCGGGCGTACTCGCGGCCCGACTCGCGACCCCGTCCGAGAATCGGGGGAATAGGGCGAGCAACGCCGCCCCGAGCACGAGGTTCAGCGCCAGCGCGTAGGCCGCGAACAGCCACGAGGCGATCGGCTGGATCGTCGGCGCGACGTCGACGCCGACCGACGAATCCTGCTTGATGGTACCGGCGACCGCGTCAGTGTTCCCCTCGAGGGTGCCGCCGTAGCGCAGATCGCCCGCGATCGACGCGCCCTCGCCCAGCTGGATCGTCTCGGCGCCGATCTCCGCGTCTCCCTCGAGTGTCCCGTCGACGACGACCGTTCCGGCGCCGATCGAGGTCGTCCCGCCGACGACTCCCTCCTCGGTGATCGTCACGCTCCCGCTGGCGGCTTCGACGTCGCCCTGAACGGTCCCGGCGATCGTGACGCTGCCGCCGACGGCCTCGAGGTCTCCCTCGACGTCGCCCTCGATCCGCACGTCGCCGGCGACGGCGCTGACGTCGCCCGTCACGGTACCTTCGACGATGACCGTTCCCCCGAATGCCTCGAGGCTGTCGACCGTTTCTCCCTCCTCGACGACGACCGTGCCGCCCGTTCGTTCGGCCTGTCCGGCGACGGTAGCCGGAACGGTGCCGGCGACGACGACGACCACGAGGGCGATGACGAGCAGCGTTCGCGAGTTATTGTTACTGGACATACAGGATCGTACGACGAGTCTCGAGAAAAATACCCTACGCAACGGTCAGTACGTCGGACTGTCTTCCCATCGTGATTTGCTGCCGGCGGCTGAGGACCACCCGCCCGACGCGGACAAGGCAAGATTCACCTTCCGGCCGCACCTTGCGAGCGGTATGAGCGAGGCCGACGCCGAGGCGGCGGAGCCGACACCCGGCAGGACCGAAGTCTGGATCGAGAAGTACCGGCCGGAACGGCTCGACGAGATCAAGGGCCACGAGAACATCGTCCCGCGACTGCAGCGGTACGTCGAGCAGGACGACCTCCCCCACCTCATGTTCGCTGGACCGGCCGGGACGGGGAAGACCACGGCCGCACAGGCGATCGCCCGCGAGGTCTACGACGACGACTGGCGCGAGAACTTCCTCGAACTCAACGCCTCCGACCAGCGCGGGATTGACGTCGTCCGCGACCGAATCAAGGACTTCGCGCGCTCTTCGTTCGGCGGCTACGACCACCGCATCATCTTCTTAGACGAGGCCGACGCGCTGACCTCCGACGCCCAGTCGGCGCTGCGACGGACGATGGAGCAGTTCTCGAACAACACGCGCTTCATCCTCTCGTGTAACTACTCGAGTCAGATCATCGACCCCATCCAGTCCCGGTGTGCGGTCTTCCGCTTTACCGAACTCACCGAGGACGCCATCGAGGCCCAGGTCCGCGAAATCGCCGAAAACGAGGGAATCGAGGTCACCGACGACGGCGTCGACGCCCTGGTCTACGCGGCCGACGGCGACATGCGAAAGGCGATCAACGGCCTTCAGGCCGCGGCCGTGATGGGCGAGACCGTCGACGAGGAGACCGTCTTCGCGATCACCGCCACCGCGCGCCCCGAGGAGGTCGAGGCAATGGTCGAACACGCCATCGACGGCGACTTCACCGCCGCTCGCGCCGCCCTGGAGGACCTGCTGACCGAGCGCGGCCTCGCCGGCGGCGACGTCATCGACCAACTGCACCGCTCGGCCTGGGAGTTCGACATCCCGGAGAAGGCAACCGTACGCCTGCTCGAGCGACTCGGCGAGGTCGACTTCCGGATCACCGAAGGCGCGAACGAACGGCTGCAACTCGAGGCGCTGCTGGCGGCGTTGGCCCTCGAGGACGAGAGCGAGACCGAGGCCTGATCGGCGGCCTCGAGCAGGTGGCTCCCGCCGCGGTCGTCGGCGTCTCCGCGAAGACGACGCAGTCGACCGCGGACGCCCAGTCGGCCAGGCTATCGACGACGGCCGTCGTCAGCGGGCGGACCGTGCGCTCCGGACCCGAGTCGACTCGTCCGAGGGCGGCCGCGCCGTCGCGGGCCGCATCGTCGGTTTCGGCGAGGTAGACCACCGTCCGCGGGCGTGACTGCGACGAGGGACTCATGACGCTGGCACCGTATTCGTGTGGAGTGACCGGTCGCCCCTATACGAATGCACCGGACGTATCGAACACTGAGTCGCGAGCCGTGGCCGACTCGAGGCCGTCCGGGAGCCCCGGCCGGGACCACCTTTTCGGCCGTCACCGTGAAACGTGGGCCCATGGACGTGACGCTTCTCAGCACGGGCGGCACAATCGCCAGCACTGACACGGACGGCGGGGCGAAGCCGACGCGGACGGGCGCGGAACTCCTCGAGGCCGTTCCGGAACTCGAGTCCCACGCGACCCTCTCGGTCGAGTCGGTCGCGCAGATTCCGAGCTTCGAAATCGACGGCGAGACGCTCGAGACGATCGGCGAGCGAGTCAGCGAACTCGAGGGCGATCCGACGGTCGACGCCGTCGTCATCACCCACGGCACGGACACGATGGAAGAGACGGCCTACTACCTCGACGTCACCGTCCAGCCCGAGACGCCGGTGTTCCTGACGGGCGCCCAGCGCCGCCCGGACGAGGTGAGTTCGGACGGGCCGAGCAACCTCCTGACGGCGGTCCGGGCCGCCGAGGCGTTCGCCGACCGCGACGCCGGTGGGACGTTCATCGCGTTCAACGAGGAAATCCACAGCGCCCGCGCGGTGTCGAAGGCGCACACGTCCGCCCTCGAGGCGTTTCGCTCGCGGACCGCCGGGCCGGTCGCGACCGTCGACCGGAACGGCGTCGAGATCCACCGCCGGCCGCGCAGCGAGACGCGGCCGATCGACGCGATGTCACTCGAGGCGACCGTCTACACGGTCAAGAGCGGGAGCGCCGTCACCGGCGACTTGCTCGACGCCGCCCTCGAGCGCGGCGCAGATGGGCTCGTCGTCGAAGGGACCGGCCTCGGAAACGCTACGGCGGGCCTTGCCGACGCCGCTCGCGACGCGATCGAGGCGGGCGTCCCTGTCGTCGTCACGTCGCGCTGCCTCGAGGGGCGGGTCGCGCCGGTCTACGGCGGCGATGGGGGCGGTGAACGGCTTCGCGAGTACGGGGCCATCTTCGCCGGCGACCTCACCGCCCAACAGGCCAGGCATCGGTTGACGCTCGCGCTCGAGGCGTTCGACGACGAAGACGCGATTCGGGAGGCCGTTTCGCCTGCTGACTCTCAGACGTAGTCGCTCTCGCTCTCGTACACCGACGGATCCTCCTTGTACGTCTCGGCGATCGTCTCGAGGGTAGTGAACTGCGCGTTCTCGTGACCCTTGACGTACTGGATGAACTCCTCGAGCAGCGGAATCATGTGGGGCAGGCCGTGGATGTCCGGATGGATCGTGAAGGTGTAGACGCCCGCGCCGCGGCGGTTGTAGAGGTAATCGAACTGCCGTTTGTAGTACTGCTCGTACATCATCTCCGGATCCTTGTAGCCGGCGTGGTAGATCGGCTGTTTGATGAACAGCATCGGCGGAATGTCGTCGCGGTACCAGCTGATTGGAATCTCGACGATATCGGTCTCCTCCCCGTACCGATACGGTTCCATCCACGTCTCGGGGTCCTCCTCGTACCGGATCTTCTCCCAGCTGTCGCCCTTGCGCATCCAGCCGGGTTCGAACATCCGCTCCATGAGGCTGCTGTCGTACAGGAAGCCGTGCTTCTCGACGAGTTCGGGCGTGTTCTCGCTGAACTCCCACCAGCTTGCGCGGTGGCCGACCGGCTCCGAGCCGGTGACGTCCTCGATGAGGTCGATCGAGACCTCGAGGATCTCGTCTTCCTGCTCCCGGGAGAGGTCGGTCGGGTTCTCGTGGGAGTAGCCATGGACGCCCAGTTCGTGGCCGTCGGCCGCGACCGCCTCGATCTCGTCGCGGAAGGTGTCGATCGTGTGGCCGGGGACGTACCATGACGTCTGGATATCCTGCTCGTCGAAGAGCGCGAGCATCCGCGGGATGCCCTCGTTGCCGGCGGCCAGCCCCCGCGAGAGGTCCGCGGGTGAGTCCGCTCCGCCGTACGAGCCGAGCCAGCCGGCGACGCAGTCCGCGTCGACGCCGATCGCGACATCAACAGTTCCCATAGTGCGGTCGTAGCTCTCACGAACGAACGGTAAAGAACTGTTTCACGGCCGCTCGTGACCGTATTCGGAGCTGATCGGTCGCCGCCGATTACGGTACCCCGAGTCGAATCGTTAGCGAAGTCTCGAGGTCGCTCCGTCAAACTGCTACTCGAGGTCGCTCCACAGAATTACTGATTCGGTTCGACGCCGGTTACGTGTCGGCTCGATCGCCGTCGGCGTGATCGGTCCGCGTCGCGACCGTCGTTCGAACCTCGCCGGCCCAGTAGCTGGCGACGACCCCGAAGGGAACGAGCCAGAGCGCGGCGAACGGCGCGTAGCGCTCGAGACTCCGCGGCGGGACGACGGCGACGAACTGCGCGATGCCGAAGGCGGCGACGACCGTCAGGACCGTCACCGAAAGCAGCCGCGGGACGACAGGGCCGCCGGCGGTCCGCCAGGGTCGAAGCGAGCCCGCGGTCCGAACGTCGGTCACGTAGAGGGCGAGCGCGCTCGCGGCCGCGCCGGCGGTCAGCGCGACCGCCGTATCGACGCCGAGCACGTACTGGCCCGCCGCGAGGTCGCCGAGGGCGACCGGCACCAGCGGGATCGCGAAGGCCAGTCCCGGCCCGCCGTTCCAGATCGCGTACGCGAGCGGAACGATCGTGATCGTGACCGTCACGGCGACGATCAAGACGGTGCTGACGTGGTCGAACCCGAGCGACAGCGTATCCAGCAGCACGTCGTCGACCGTGACGTTCGCCCCCGCGTAGCTGACGACGAACAGTCCGAGCAGGGCGCACAGATACGCGACGGCGACCGCCGTTCGACGGCGCTCGAGGCCGGCCAGCGGGTGGTCGAGAACGGCGCTGACTGTGGATCGGAGGGCGAACCGGTTCCGGTTGCGGTCGTCGGTGCTCATGGGGCCTCCGTGACGACGGTCGCGAGACCGTCGTGATCACTCTGGTCGTTGTCGAGATCGATCGCGCCCGGCGAGACGTCCCAGCCGGCCGCGTCGAAGGCCGCGGCGATCGACTCGCGGCCGCGATCGTAGGAGATTACGTCGTGTTTCGGCCGGGCGGCCGAGTCCTCGTGGACCTGCATCGAGACGACCCCCTCGAACGACCAGCAGCGAACGTGAAAGCGGCCGCTGGCGCCGAAGTAGGATTCGGCGGCCGTCGCCTGCTGGCGGACGAACCGATCCTCGGTCCGGTCCCAGGCGTAGCGTGTGTACTCGTCGGGGTCGCGAAGCCAGCCCTCGGTCTCGAGTACTTCCATAACGCTCTCGAGGCCGGCCGCGTCGGTCTCGGCGTTCGGCACGAGAACGACGTTGATCGGCGACGTCGCGACGAACGTCTCGCGGTCGGTTCGGTCGGGGTCGGCGGCGGTCGCGCGATACTGGTAGCGCGCGATCGGCGTCTCGGTCTCGCGGGTGATCCGGTCGTCGGTCCACCCGGACACCGCGTCCGGCAGTGCGGCGGCTTCGGCCGTTTGATCCGTCGGTGTCGCTTCGGGCGGCGACGGTAACGCGACGAGGCCGCCGAGCGTCCCGACCGCGGCCAGGCCGCCGGTCCGGAGCAGGGAACGTCTCGATCGCATCACTCGCTACCGGAGGGGCGGGCCGAGCGCCCGCGGTCGTCTCGAGCAAAGCGTTCGATTCCGTCCATTTCGATCCTATACGTGTGACGCAATCGAAATACCATATATCTTTTCAACGAAACGACAGCGGATCGAAAACACCGGGAGCGCCAGGGTGATGGCTTCGATTGCGGTCGACGATTTCGCCCGATTGAACGTTGCGGAACTGTTTTAGGCGCTGGCTGGCCAACACATACGTAATGAGCGAACTGGCGGACGAGTACCGCCTCGAGTACTTCGAGGAGGAAGGATTCGAACGCAAGGAGTGTCCGTCCTGTGGCGCGCACTTCTGGACCCGTGATCACGACCGGGAGACCTGTGGCGAGCCACCGTGTGCGGAGTACGGCTTCATCGAGAATCCCGGCTTCGATGAGGAGTACAGCCTGACGGAGATGCGGGAGGTGTTCCTTTCGTACTTCGAGGACAACGACCACGAGCGGATCGATCCCTATCCCGTCGCCGCAAACCGCTGGCGCGACGACGTCCTGTTGACCCAGGCCTCGATCTACGACTTCCAGCCGCTGGTCACCAGCGGGGAGACGCCGCCGCCGGCGAACCCGCTGACGGTGTCCCAGCCCTGTATCCGGATGCAGGACATCGACAACGTCGGCAAGACGGGCCGGCACACGATGGCCTTCGAGATGATGGCCCACCACGCGTTCAACACGCGCGAGGACATCCCCGAGGACAAGTACGCCTACCACGGCGAGGTCTACTGGAAGGACCGCACCGTCGAACTCTGCGACGGCCTGCTCCAGGAACTCGGCGCGGACATCAGCGAGGTCACCTACATCGAGGACCCCTGGGTTGGCGGCGGCAACGCCGGTCCCGCCATCGAGGTCATCTACCGCGGGCTCGAGATCGCCACGCTGGTCTTCATGTGCATGGAACAGGATCCCGACGGCGAGTACGAGCTCAAGGACGGGAACCGGTACTCCTACATGGACACCTACATCGTCGACACCGGCTACGGCTTAGAGCGGTGGACCTGGATGAGCCAGGGTACCGCGACGGTCTACGAGGCGATCTACCCGGAGATGATCGACTTCCTCAAGGACAACGCCGGCCTCTCCTATACCGACGAGGAAACCGAGATCGTCTCCCGCGCTGCCCGCCTCTCCGGGCAGCTCGACATCGACGACGTCGACGACGTCGAGGCCGCCCGCGGCGATATCGCCGCCGAGATCGGCGTCTCCGTCGACCAGCTGCGCGATCTCGTCGAGCCCCTCGAGGACATCTACGCCATCGCCGACCACTGCCGGACGCTGGCCTACATGCTCGGCGACGGCATCGTCCCCTCGAACGTCGGGACGGGCTACCTCGCGCGGATGGTCCTCCGGCGCACGAAGCGCCTCTGTGACAACGCCGGCGTCGACGCGCCGCTGGACGAACTCGTCGACATGCAGGCCGAGCGCCTCGAGTACGAGAACCGCGACACGATCCGCGACATCGTCCGCACCGAGGTCGAGAAGTACCGCGAGACGCTCGAGCGGGGCGGTCGCCGGGTCGAGACGCTTGCCGAGGAGTACGCCGAGAAGGGCGAGCCGATCCCGATCGAGGAGCTGATCGAGCTCTACGACTCCCACGGCATCCAGCCCGATATGGTCGAGGAGATCGCCGAGGAGGCCGGCGCCGAGATCGACGTGCCGGACGACTTCTACAGCCTCGTCGCCCAGCGCCACGACACCCCCGAAGCCGTCGAGGCGGCCGACGACGACGAGGAGGACCGCTTCGAGGACCTCCCCGAGACTGAGAAGCTCTACTACGACGACCAGCAGCGCACCCAGTTCGAGGCCGTCGTGCTCGACGTCTTCGAGCGCGAGGAGGGGTACGACGTCGTCTTAGACCAGACGATGTTCTACCCCGAGGGCGGTGGCCAACCCGCAGACACGGGGACGCTCTCGACCGACGACACGGCCGCCGAGGTCACGGACGTCCAGATCGAGGACGGCGTCATCCTCCATCGGGCCGACGAGAACCCCGGCAAGGGTGAGTTCGTCAACGGACAGATCGACGGCGGCCGCCGCCGGCAGCTGATGCGCCACCACACGGCGACCCACATCGTCATCCACGCGGCCCGACAGGTCTTGGGCGAGCATATCCGCCAGGCCGGCGCCCAGAAGGGCGTCGACTCCTCGCGGATCGACGTCCGCCACTACGACCGCATCTCCCGCGCGGACGTCAAGGAGATCGAGTCGCTGGCCAACGAGCTCGTGATGGACAACACCCAGGTCAGCCAGGACTGGCCCGACCGCCACGACGCCGAGGCCGAACACGGCTTCGACCTCTACCAGGGCGGCATCCCGCCGGGCGAGCAGATCCGGCTGATCCAGATCGCCGACGATATCCAGGCCTGTGGTGGCACCCACGTCGCCCGCACCGGCGACATCGGCTCGATCAAGATCCTCAACACCGAACGCGTTCAGGACGGCGTCGAACGCATCACGTTCGCGGCCGGCGAGGCCGCGATCGAGTCGACGCAGGAAAAAGAGGACGCCCTCTACGAGGCCGCCGACGTCCTCGACGTCTCGCCCGAGGACGTCCCCGAAACCGCCGAGCGCTTCTTCGAGGAGTGGAAGGCGCGAGGCAAGGAGATCGAAGACCTGACGGAACAGCTCGCCGCGGCCCGCGCCGGCGACAGTGGCGGCGGCGAGGAGGTCGACGTCGGCGACCGGACCGCGGTCGTCGACCGCATCGACGCCGACATGGACGAACTCCGCGCGACCGCCAACGCCCTCGTCGAGGAGGGCAAGATCGCCGTCCTCGGCAGCGGCCAGAGCGGCGCCCAGTTCGTCGTCGCAGTGCCCGACGACTCGGACGTCAACGCCGGCGAAGTCGTCGGCGAACTCGCCGGCCGCGTCGGCGGCGGCGGCGGCGGCCCGCCGGACTTCGCGCAGGGCGGCGGCCCCAACGTCGAGGATCTGGACGCGGCGCTCGAGGACGCGCCCGACGTGTTACGGCAGATTCAGGACGCATAGGAACGTTCTCTCGCGGTCTCAGTCGCTATCGGTTCATCGACGAGTCCCGAGATGCCAGTGGCGGAGAGCGATCGAAACGTGCTATCGCACCGGAACGGTCTCACCGGTTTCTTGGTGACGCCGATCCCTGTGGAGAGCCCGCGTGAGAACTGCAGTTTCTCGTACCGTACTGGTGCTTTCGCGGTGTGGCTCGCTCGACCAGCTAGCCGGGCCGCACTTGGACCCGTGACGTGCTGAGCGTGTCGACGGTCTTCTGGACGCGCTTGGAACTCTTGAGGGCCTTTCCGGCTTCACCAGCCGGAATCGACTTTCGGCGATGAACCAGGCAATGTAGCCCTCGTACCAGCCCTGACGGTAGGACTCGTACAGCTGCGGATCGGTGAGGTCGGGTACCGCTTTCGCGCTGTATCTGTGTAATCGGACACAGAAACGAGTTCAGTTAGTGGAGTTAGGGTTCAGGCCGAGATATGCTCGGAGTGCATCGTCGTTTCTCTGTCTACCGTCTGACAATGGGAGCGGTGATTCCCAGAGGAAGACGCCACCATCTTCACAGTCGTCAATACGCCAGGTAGGGGCGTGCAATAGTCGCTCTCGGCCGATCTGCGTAGTCATATTTGGACCGAATCCGTTCACCCAGTATACCTCTTCTAGATGACCTGCTTCAATTCCTTCCGTAGAGAGCGGTGCGTCGTCGAGATACGTCTCTCCGTAGACGTAGATCGGCGAGAGATAGTCGTACAACTCGAGTACGAAATCGTGAATGGGATTCGGCCGATTATTACGCCACGGCTTCACGTACCATTCATTGATCGAAAGTGTAAGTCTCGGGACGTTTGGTCCTTCAGCTGACCTACTATCAATGTGAATCCCGACGTTGAGATCGTCATACCATAACCATACTGTTCCGCCGGCTTGTCGAGTGACGCTATCGACCGCTTCGTCGATCGAACCGCCGTATCGAATACCATCGGTTTCTTCGGTTGTATAGCCAAAGTCGTTTGTCCGCTCGTTTTCCGGCGGTGATCGCGAACAGTCTAAATCAGCGAAACAAAATCGGAGAAACGTCTCGATACGCTGGGGCTCCATTTCTTCCTCGAGCAGATACGGGATGAATAGAGATTCAGCCATCGTAGATCTCTATCTCGACATTGTTGGCGTCGAGCAGATCTCTGATGTAGTCTAGATTCACTCTTCCATTGCTCTTCCAATACTTGGTATCCAATGTTCGTCACCGAAAGCGTACTTGAGAACCGAGGAAACGCACAACTTGAACTTCCTCTTCAGGGTATCCTCGACCTTTGCGGCGGAGAGGGCATCAAGTATCTTTGATGAACGCCTCGAGTGTCGTCGTCTTCTCCACCCACGAGGTCGGGATCGAATCACGCTCGAGTAGTTCCACGAGATCGCCACCGGCCGTTCGATCGACCGTTCCGGCGACATCACCGATCTGCATCGATTCGCCCGGCGGGACCGTCACGATCTGTACTTCGTATTCGTCGCTGGGCGGGAGTGCGTACCGGTCGATTACAGTGTCCCGATCCGCGGTCCGATCAAATTCAGAGAGTTGGTGGAGCCAGTAATCGCCGGAGGGACGGTCTGGTTTGAATCGAAGGAATCGATCAGAGGTTCCCGTCTCGACTTCGAGAACCATCGAGCGTTCGGCGTATGGTCCGGTCATATATGATTTCGCTACCGATCCGATTCAAAAAGACGTGACGATTGATTTCTCACAGATTAGAGATGGCGTATCACCACCGGCACTCGATCAGAAACTCATTGAGCGGGCTAACCGCCTTACTCGCTCGCCACAGCAATATTCGCTCCTTGAGGGGGTTTTGTGGCAACGCCGACACTTGTGGAACGAGATCTCGATGATGCGCGGGGATTCAGACTAGACGAAATCAATTGATCGTCCTCTCGTGTATGACGAAGCATATCCCGATAGTCTCCTCACGTGCTCACATCACTTGTCATATTTTTCTGTTTGAGTAACCTCTCCCGTGTGAATATCTACATCATATTCATAACTATTCAGATTTCTGGCAGACAATTGACTGTCTTCGTACTGAATAGTGATGTACGACATACCATCGTATCCGTCCGAAGGTGCCTCGATTCTCCAGCGCTGGGCCCCATCACGGTCGAACGCGATTATGTTCCGGTCTAATTCTTCCTGTGAGTCTCGCCGGACTCGCAGGAGAACGACGATTGTCTCTTTGGCGACGAGAACGTCTGCAATACGGTGCTCGAATTCGATTTCCTCATCACCGATTTGCAGCCTATTGTTTGTATATGACGCATCCACCATGGTGATCGTGTTATATGTTTTTAAGGAAGGTCTCCAGATCACTAAGGTCTTCCCACCCTTGGACAAACTCGGTTGCATGATGTTGCGTCCCTCCACCGGGTCGCGTGACATCAGCTACGGTATCCTTGATGGACCTGCCGTGCTCATCTCGATTCGAAGGCCCTGATTTTCACCACTTCCAATGGTGACTTCTGCAACTCGGTTGTAATCTTGCCATTCTTCCGAGAGTCCGAATCGGTTTATAACATCCTCCCGGGTAGACAGGTCTGAGAACTCATCTTCTTTCATTACCCAAGGGCCGCCTGGGTCACCCTCTCCATCGTAGACCCGAACGAAGCGTTCGGGACTTTGTGCTTCGTACTCAATAACTGCTGTCCCTTCTTTGTGTGGCGGTTGATCATCACGCTCTCTGTAAACTCTGTTCGCCTGTTTTGCTGTCTTCACTTTCACGACCTCGTGACCCTTGGCATCGAGCTGATTCGCTCGAACCAAGGCTTTCTGAACAGCGGCTTGATCGAGATTTCCTTTGTCAAGTCCACGGCCAATCCGTTGTAAGTCCGTTTTATCGATCAGTTCCCGATCGTACGCCCGAATCAATCGATCTGTCGTTGCCGAATCCAGTTTGCCTGTAGCGATGATATCTCTGAACTCTTCACCGCCATCAGCAGCGACTCTAACTCCGTCTTCACCGTGTCTCGAGGTGAAGTCACCGAGCCGACGTTGCTCGCCGACTGAACGCGAATTGATCTCACTTCCATCAATATCGTTCCGATTGAGCAGCTTTGCTACCCGATACTGCTGACCGGTCGACTGAACCTGGCTTAACACTTGCTGCCCGGCATCGTGAATCAGGCCAGTACCGGCGGAGAGGGCGCGCGAGAACTGCAGTTTCCCGTATCGAACTGGCGCTTTCGCGGTGTGGCTCGCTCGACCAGCCAGTTCGGCCGCGCGTCGGACCCGTGACGTCGCCGTCGCGAACGACCCGCGCCTCGTCGAGGCCCGCCGAGTCGGTGACGGTGAAATCGACCTCGTAGCTTCCGGAGACCCGCACCGAGGCGTCGACCGGATCATTGAAGCTGACCTTTCCGTTCGACCAGTCGACGTCGACGGGATCTTTCAGTTCGACGTCCGCGTCCGGATCGTTAAACGTCGCGTACGTGACCGTGATCTCCGGCGGCTCGATATCGAAGAGGGTCGGATCGTAGTCGCCGTTCAGGCCCTCGGAGTCGGAGATTCCGTCTCCCGTGGTGTCGCGCGACTCGGGATCGGTCCCGAGACGCACCTCCTCGGCGTCGGTCACACCGTCGCCGTCGCTGTCGTCGACGAGTGGATCGGAACAAACGGTGTCGGTCGCTAACACGTCACCCTCGAGCCCGTCCAGGTCGTCGACATCGTCGGCGTCCTTGAGTTCCGAGAGGAACTCGAGTGAATCGGACCGTGAGTCCGTATAAGTGATCGTCCGATCCGAGAGCTGTTCGGCGTCGGTCAGGCCGTCACCAGTCGTGTCGATTCGTGCCGGGTGGTGTTCGGCGTACGTAACGGAGGCGTGGAGTTTCGTTTCGTTGTCCTCCTGGAACACGCGGTACTTGATGTCGACCGTTTCATTGTCGAGAATCCCGTCACCGCTAGTATCGAGCGCGGTCGGATCGAGATTCAGCGGTTCGCCGACGACGCCCGGTTCGCCGGTCGGCATCGAGAGATCCATTTCGGCGACGAGATCGGGAATGCCGTCGCCGTTGGTGTCTTGCAGGTCGGGACCGGTCTGATTCTCCGCGACCCGTTCGAACGTGTCGGGCAGGTCTTCTTCCCGTTCGACGTGATAGAAGTCGCCGCCGGTGATGGCCGCGATCTCGCGGAGTTCGTTCTCGTTGATGTTGTTTCCAAGACCCACCGTGCTGATCTTGACGCCCGCGTCGGCGGCGTCCTCGGCGACGGGCAGCGGATCGGATCCGCTTTTGCCGTCGGACAGCAGGATCATCACTGCGGAGCGGTTTTCCCACCCTTCCTCCTCGAGGTGGTTGAGGCCGACCCGAAGCCCGGCCCTCGTGTTGGTACCGCCGCTCGCAGACAGTCGCTCGAGACTGCTGTTGACCGCGTCGTGGTCGGTCGTCAGCGGCTGGTCGAGGTTCGCACCGGAGGCGTAGCCGACCCGCCCCGCCCGTTCGGAGTCGGTGAGTGCACCGACGAAGCGCTTACCGGCGAGTTCGGCGTAGTGGGTCGGAGAGCCGCTCATACTTCCGCTCTCGTCGTTTACGAAGACGAAGTCCGCCGTTTCGATCCCGCTTTCGTTACCGGTCTCACCGTCGGTCTCGTTCCCGTCGAGCGTGATCGTGTCGCTGGTCTCATCTTCCCACTCCTCGATCCGGAACACCGAGAAGAACGAGAAGTGATCGACCTCGGCGGTTGCGACGCCGGCGTCGCGATCGATCTCGGTCTCGACCGGTGTCCACGGTTCGTCGCTGGTCGGATCCCACGTCACGATCGAGAGGTTAGCGTCCGCCTCGAGCGCGTTCTCGTCGACCGGAATCTCGACCGTCGCATCGTCGATCGGCCTCTCGTTCTCGATGCGAACCATCGGACCGGCGCGGTAGGGGTCGTCGGTCGTCGGCGTCTCGTCGGTGACCGAAATGTCGGTGTCGGTCAGGCCATCACCGCCGACGGCGACCGAAGCGCCCGACGATCCGTTTACGACCTCGACGGTCCGGTACTCGTTCGGATCGGGTCGTTCCTGGACGACGTCCTCCTCCGTAATGCGGATGTCTGAGTCGCTTCGACCGTTCGATCGGCGTCGTGCGCGGCCGTCGCCGTCACCGTGACGGTCACGTTCTCGGGATCGGCTCCGAGATCGACGAGCGTCGATCCGATGGCGTCTGTCCCGGCCGCCTCGTCCGTGGCAAACGAGACAGCGTCGGCGTCGGCATCACCGTTGACGGTCACCGTCGCGTTATCGTACGCGTACGGACGAACGTCGGAGAGGACTGCCCGGATCGACACCCGGACGGTCCCGTTCCGCTCGAAGGGCCGTCCCTGTGACAGCGACAGCGACGGTTCGGTGTTGGCCTCGACCGTATCGAGTGTTCGTTCCGCGTGTTTCCACGCGTTTTCGAGGTGAGTCAGCGCTTTCGCGCGGTCAGTCGGGCCGATCGGCCGATCGGATTTCTTGGCTTTGGACTTGCCCTTTCCGTTTCCGGATGCTCCGTGTGAGACGGCTCTATCTGCCCGTTCAAGTCCGTCGACGGCGTTTCCGAGCGCGCTCTCGGCTTTCTGTCGCTGGCCGGGGTTGCGGAACTCGCCCTCGTTCGCGGCGACGACAGCGTTCGCGTCGGAGACAGCGAGGCGAGCGCTCGCGTTGCCCGCCGCGTACAGCTCCGCGCTGATCGCGTCGACGATCGCTTCGTCGTCGTCGACCTCGTCTTTTAGCACTGCAAGCGACCGTTGGGCATCGGCCAGACGGTCGAACGCTGCACGCGAGTCGGCGTACCGAACCCGTCGGTACTCTCCGACCAGCGCGTTGACCGCGTCGACGGTATCGTTCACTGCTACTGCGGCTGCCGTCTCGTTCTCGATCTCGAGTTCCTCGAGGCGGTAGGTCGCGTTCAGGATCGCGTCGACACTCGTGTTCTCCTCGAGGGTCGGTACTGTGACGTTTGCGTCACCGCGATCGTGGCCCGGCGGACTGCCGCCGTTTCGTCCGGGTGGCCCGCCGTTCGGACCGAGTGTGTTCCCGGTATGAGCCTCGACCGCACCGGATCGTTCGGTCGCCGTGGTCGCACTCGGTCCACTCGCAAGTGCGGGCGTGGCGATCAGTGAGGTCGCCATTATCCCAGCGAAGAATACTGCAACCAGTCTCCTCTTGCTGAAACCCATGAGAGCAATACATTAACGATAAATTTTATATACTATTGATCTGTTTGGGACGTGGAAAAACACGGAAGCCGAGCGAAATATCACGGTAGAACTGTTGTCGGTTCGGAATTTCGGGAGAGATTTTTGCGGCCGGCTTCCGCATCGCCAAACTCGAGTCAATCGACGGTTTCGTCGAGTGGCTCCTCGAACGGCAGCCACAGTTCGGGAGCACTCGCGCGCCGTTCGCGGGGAACCGAAACTGTCGCCTTCCTCCGGCGGATCAGTGCTCGTATGCCGACCGCATCGAACGATGGCGTCTCGCTGTACTACGACCGCGCTGGCGAGGGCGACCCAGTGGTCTTCGTCCCCGAAGCCGGCCTCGGCGGCTGGTGCTGGGGTTGGCAACACGCCGCCGTCGCCGGCCCGTACGAGGCCGTCGTCTGGGACCTCCGGGGCACCGGCCGCTCGGACGCTCCCGACGGGCCCTATACCCTCGAGATGCTCGCCGCTGACCTCGAGGCCGTCCTCTCGGAGTGCGAGATTCGCAGCGCCCACCTCGTCGGCTGCGGGCTCGGCGGGGCCGTCGCCCTCGAGGCAGCCCGGACCTCGAGTCGGGTCGCGACGCTGACGCTCTTCGGTACCGCACTAAGGGGGGAGCAGTTCGACCTCGAGCCGCTGTTCGCGCCGCCGGACGACCGCGAGGCGCTGGCTGACTCGCTCGAGGCGGGCCTCTCAGCCGAGTTCCTCGAGAGCCAGCCCGCCGACGTCCGCGAGGGAATCGTTGACTGGCGGGCCGACGGCGACGCCGACCGAGCGGGCTGGGAGGCACAGGTCGCGGCCCTCGAGGGGTTCGACGCGACCGAGTGGCTCGTCGAGGTGACCCAGCCGACGCAGGTGATACACGGCGGCGCGGACGAACTGGTGTCCCCGTCGGCTGGCCGAGCGCTGGCAGACGGATTACCTCGAGGGGAGTTCGTCGCCCTCGAGGACGCCGGCCACCTGGCGTTTATCGAGCGCTCGCGGACGGTTAACGATCAGGTGCTCGGCTTCCTCGAGGCCCACACCGACGACGAATAGGATGCCTGATTCAGGATGGAACGGTCGCCGGCAATTAGCGGTCGTTCTCAAGAGGGCGACTGACTGCAAATCGAGGCCGGGATATCACTCCAAATTCCCCGAATAGTATATCCGGGAGAATTCGGCTGAGATGCTGGTACGGCTGATACTGTTTCCGACGACTACTTCCCATTCTCCGTCGAGTAACTGCTCGCCGTCTTCGACTCCGTACGTATCGAAAGCGGTCAACCCACTGATGGCAACAGGCCTATGCTCCGGTACTGAGTCGAAGCGATACTGTTGACGATAGGTATCGCTACTGAGTTCGCTTTTATCGTTCGCGGACGCGCGCTTCGTCAAACTAGTATTCAACGAAAACGATAGCGTAGTTGAGCCGGTTCCGCTATCGATGTCGACGGTTCCGGACGACGTCCCGACCGGAAGCCAATTTCCCGGCCACGTAGTTTCGAAAAACGCTCCGTTCATACCGTTGATTTCGATTCTGGCATCGCGAAGCGGTGGCCCGTCGGGGCCGATTTCTATTTCGACCGTTACGACTCGGGTACCGCTACGCCCGAGTTCGGTATCCTGCTTCGGCCTGTATACGTACGCATCATAGCTCACGTGTTTGGTTTCGGTGGTATTCCCCAGGTGATGAAACACTTTCTCGAAATCCGATTCTAACGTTAAATCGGCGTCCGAATCGGCACTCGTACTCGATGGAACGGCGCCGAGAGCGAATCCCCCTGCGAGAACCCGTCCGGATGTCTCGAGGAGGCGCCGGCGACTGGTGTTGCTTTCATCATTTTCTAACGGCATCTACTGCTCTCTATACCGGGCTGTCATTTATAATTTGATAATAATTTGATTAGTGTTATTTCCGGGGAGGCCACTATTGCTGTGAAATCACACCAGTTCAGTCACGAATCGAGCTCTATTGCCGTATGCGGACACGTTCGATGAACGCGCTCACGTGCTTGCGATTGACCCCCCAGCTACTACGGAGGCCGGGGTGGCAGTCCCGTTCGTGACGCTCTCGCTGGCACGTCGGGCCGAACGGTTTCCGGAACGGACGGCGGTCGTCGATATCTCCGAGGAGCGGCTGTACGCCCCCGCGGAGACAATCCACGAGAACCGCGTCTCCTACGGCGAACTCTCGGCGATGGCGACGCGGACGGCCGAGCACCTCGCCGCGCTGGGGATCGAAGCCGGCGACGTCGTCTGTCTCCTCACGCGCAACCGCGTCGCGTCGCTCGCCGTCCTGTTCGCCTGTCGGCGCCTCGGTGCCACCTTCTTCCCGGTCTCTCACTGGCTCACTCCTGCGTCAGTCGAGCGGCCGTTCGACGAGATCGAGCCCGATCTCGTCGTCTCCGAGGCGGCCCAGCGCGACCTCGTTCGCTCGATCCCGTTCGATCGGTCGGAGACCCTCGAGGAACTCGCCGAGGCCGACCGAGACACCGTCCCCGATCCGGACGAGCGCGACCGCGAGTCCGAGACTGACGCCCCGCTCTTGCTCCTCCACGGCGGCGACGGGCGACCGATCGCCGGCTACTCGGCGTCCGCGCTCGAGTGGAACTGCATCTCGGCGCTTGTCGCGTGGGGACTTTCGAGCGCCGACGTCGTTCCGCTGACGCCGCCGCTCTCGAGTCCCGACGGGCTCGTCCGCGTCGCGCTGTCGACGCTGTACGTCGGCGGCACCCTGCTGCTCGACCGAGCGTTTGATCCCGGCGATACCCTGACCGCGATCGCCGAGGAGGAGGCGACGCTCCTCGCGGGCCGCGAGACGGCGATTCGAGACCTCGCCGCCGAGTCGGGGTTCGACGACGCGGTCGACTCGCTCGATCGCGTGATCGTCGAGGGAGCGGTGGACGACGACACGCTCGAGGCCTATCGCGAGCAGGGGATCCCGGTCGCGCGCGCGGCGGGCCGTCTCGAGTGCCCGACGGCGTTCTCCCAGTCGTTCGCTGTCGAGACAGACGTCGACATCGGCGGCACCTCAACCGTCGCGGACGGCGTCGGCACGCCTGTGCCGGACTGTCGCGCGCGACTGGTCGACGAGTCGGGAACCGTCCTCGAGGGGGCGACCGAGGGCCGACTCGAACTGTCCGGTCCGGTCGTGGCCGACGGCTACGTAAGCGCTGCCGGGACCGACGACGAGAACTGGTACGCCTCGGCCGAGGTGCAAAGCGACGACTACGACGAGTCCGGCGACCGCGGCCGGTTCGCCGACGGCTGGTTCGAGACGGACGATCGGTACCGCCGCGACGAGGACGGCATCTATCGGCCGCAGTGACGTCGCCTCGTCCCCGCCGTTCGTAACCGGATCCTGACAGGCTCGCCTCTGTTCGGGAAGTCCGCTAGCCGTCCGCGGTTGCGGCAACCCCGGTCTGGGACAGAAGGCATATCTTCCCTGAGTCGCCAATACGGGACGATGGATCAGCTTCGTATTGCCGTCCTGAACGCAGCTCACCGGGACGAGAACACGACGCGGAACTTCCGGCGCGAACTCGACGCATCGCTCGCGGAGTTCGACGCCACCGAGGGCGAGGTTCCGGACGGGTTCGACTACGACGGCGCCGTCGTCACGGGCTCGCGATCGTCGGTGTACTGGGATGACGAGTGGATGCAGCCGATCAAGGAGTGGGTCGGCGACGCGATCGACCGTGGGATGCCGTTCTTCGGCGTCTGTTGGGGCCACCAGCTGCTGGCAGACGTCCTCGGCGGCACCGTCGAAGACATGGGTGCCTACGAGGTCGGCTATAGCGAGATCGAGCACTACGGGAACTCGCGGCTCTTCGACGACATCGACGAGGAGTTCACCGCCTTCACCAGCCACTCCGACGAGGTCTCGGAACTGCCGCCCGGCGCCGACCCCCTCGCGGAGAACCACTACTCCAACCACGGCTTCCGCAAGGATCGAGTCTTCGGTGTCCAGTTCCACCCCGAGTACGACGCCAAGACCGCCCGCGAACTCGTCCACCGCAAGGACCTCTCCGACGACCGCCGGCAGTCGGTCCTTGAGGAGATCACCGAGGAGAACTACCAGAAAGCCTGCGAGGCCAAGTTAGTGTTCGACAACTTCCTTGAGTTTGCCCGCGAGGTGCGGACCGAGAACGTCGCCGTTGCAGCCGAGTGCGAGGACGCGACGGCGACGGTCGGTCGCTCCGACTGAGCGCTCGTTTCGACGGATCGGTTCGGACGGACGCAGCGTTTTCAACTAACTCTCTGAAAGCGTGACGCTGAGCGGCACGTATGCGCTTCGAACCGCTATCGAATTGACGCTCGAGCGGCGAGAAAACAGCGATCTACCCATTACGATGGGCGGATTATCGAATCGGAATCGGCGGGCACTCGATCAGTCCGCCGCGATCTCGAGGTCCGCTTCCTCTTCGGCGCCGATGGCTTCGACGATGAGTTCGGCGACGTCGACGATCTCGATCTCGTCCTCGTAGCCGCCGGTCTTGCGGCCGTCCTCGTACATCGTCATGCACATCGGGCAGGCGACGACAAACTTCTCGACGCCGGGGCCGTTGTCAGTGTCCTCGAGGGCCTCCCGAATTCGTTCTTCGCTCGGCTTCGGTTCCTCTTCGAAGTCCATCCAGAGGCCGCCGCCGCCGCCGCCACAACAGAAGGAGTTGTCGCGATTGCGGGGCATTTCGTCGAGTTCGCAGCCTGTCGCCCGGATGAGTTCCCGTGGGGCCTCGTACTCGTCGTTGTACCGGCCAAGATGGCACGGGTCGTGGTAGGTGACCGTGTAATCGAGTTCGGTGCCGTTCAGGTCGAGCTTACCCTCGTTGACCAGTTCTTCGACGGCCTGGGTCCAGTGGTAGACCTCGATTTCGCCGTCGTCGTTCCACTGCTCGTCGTACTCGAAGGGCATCATCGGATCGTCGGCGAACTCGTCGAAGTTGAGTTCCGGATACTCGTTCTTGAACGTGTTGTAGGAGTGGGGATCCGTACAGACGATGTTGTCGAACTCGCAGTCTTCCCACGTTTCGACGTGGTGTCCGGCGAGTTCGACGTAGAGCAGTTCCTCGCCGACGCGGCGGATATCGTTGCCGTCGTACTTCTCGTCGTCGAAGAGGATCCCGAAGCTGACGTCGGCTTCCTTCAGGATGGTCGCCAGCGAGCGGGCGACCTGCTTGTTGCGCTCGTCGTAGCTCGGGAAGTCCCCGACGTACCAGAGGTAGTCGACTTCCTCCTCGCGAGCGTCCGGAACATCGAACTCGAGGTCGTCGCTCCAGTCGCCCCGGTTGCGTGGCGAGTCGCCGAAGGTGTTGCCGTTCTGCATGACGTTCTGGAAGACGTCCTGCATGCTGGGTGAGACGTCGCCCTGATCGGTCATCTGCCGCTGGAGTCTGGTGAAGGACTGGAGGTGCTCGATCTCGACGGGACAGGCGTCCATGCAGGCCATACAGGCCATGCAGGACTCCATTGTCTCCGTGTTGATCACGCTCGTCCCTCCGTCGGCGATGATCGGCTTCTCCTCGCCGCCGGCGTCCAGTTCCTCGCGATACTTGCGGAGGTCAAGGATGACGTCTCGAGGGTCGAGCGGACGGCTGGAGGCCTTCGCGGGACAGACCGACGAACAGCGACCGCACTTGGTACAGGCGTCCTGATCGAGGATTTCCTTCCAGGTGAAGTCGTCGATGGACTCGGCGTTCGTTGCATCCAGATCCGACGGGACGTTGGGGAGGCGTCGACCGGCCTTCTCGTCGCGCGTGACGACGTTCGCGAACGACGAGAGCATGTGGAACGGCTTCCCAGCGTGGGGGATCCACGCGATGAAGAAGAGCGCCAGCAGCGAGTGGGACCACCACGTCAGCCAGTGGAGTGTCTCGGCGTTGAAGCCGAGTTGCTCGACCGCGGCGTAGTCGGGATTGAGCGCGCCGCCCTCCAGGACCGCTCCGGTCGTCGGCAGGCCGATCGTGTCGAATGCCATCGCCAGCCCGTAGCCGACGAAACTGACGACCTCGTGGCTCGGCATCCCGCTGATGTAGATACGAAAGCCCTCGAGGAGGAAGCCGCCGACGCCGAGGCCGAACAGCGTCCAGATGAAGACGTCGTCCTCGTTGGAGGTATGACGGCCCCAGAGACGGTGGTTCTGGACCCAGTAGCGTCGGTAGAGGGCCATTCCGATCCCGACGACGAAGAGCAGCCCCATCGCGTCGACGATGAACTGGTAGGTGAGATAGAAGTCCCCTTCCCAGAACGTCAACCCGAGGAGCAGTTCGGTTCCGTACTGTTCGGCGGCGATGATCGACGTCGCGATGAACAGCGTCAGGAACCCCCAGAGGATAAACGAGTGCATCAGCCCGCCGTAGAGATCCCTGTTGAACTGTTTCTCGTTCGTGACGACGATCTTTGCCGCGCTGACAATTCGACCCGGCAGTTCGTCGATCCGATCGAAGGGATCGTCGTCGCCCTCGGTGTACCGACTGAACCGCCGGTAGACGCCGTAGGCGAAGACGGCGAGGGTCACCGAGACCAGGAAATAGAACAGCACGTATTCCACGCCGCCGATTCCCAGGTAGGTTTCCCTGCTCACCTCCGACTGTGCTAAGGCGTTCATGTACAATGACGTGGGAGGCTGTGACTTAATTCTTGTTACCCCTTGCAAACACCACCCCGATGCCGTCTTGCGGAAATTTTCCTCTTATTGCCAGTTTATAATTGTTTACGATGTCTAATATCGGCCCAACGCTATCTGGCAACAGGCTTAAATAGCCGCCCGTCGGGAGTGTCCACCCATGAACGACAAAACCGAGGAACTCCGCGAAATCTTCACCGACGTCACCGACGGCGAGGAAACCGTCACCGAATCCCAGGAGAACTCCCGCGGCTCGCTCGAGCGCGACGACCGATCGGACGAAGAGCGCCTCGAGAGCGTCGTCCAGCAGATGCGCGAGCGCTACGCGTTCGAGACGCCGCTAACGGACGACGAACTCATCGCGGTCGCACGGGGCTTCTACGACGGCGAGGACGACGCCGACATCGCTGCTGACCTCGACGTCGACGAGGAGACGGTCTTCGAGGCCCGCATGTCGCTGCACCTCGTGGGCGAGGACGACGCCGACGAGGTCGACCTCGCGGCGATCCGCGACCGGGAGGAGGACGACGCCACGCTCGCCGACGAGTACGACGTCAGCGAGCCCCAGATCCGACGCTACCGCCGCGTCGCCGCCGCCGAGGACGAATCCCGCGCCGCCAACGACCGCTACCGCGACGAGTTCGACAGCATCCTCGCCGACGCCGAACTCTCGGAACGCTTGACCACCGACGTCCGCGAGGACGGCCTCGAGGACGCCACCGAAGGGATGGAGACGGACGTGGAGTTCTAGAGACGAACTTTTTTCACCGGGTCCTCACTCACTTCGTTCGCTCGAACCCGGCCAAAAAACTTCGATGAAAAAAGGCCGAGCGTTCGCTTCGCTCACGCTCGGTACAACTGCTTTGTCTCCGCACAGCAACCGCTGTACGTCCACTTCAGATAGCGCCCTCGCTTCACTCGAAACGGCTGTCCACGCTCCAGTCCGAAACTTTATCCGAGAACGGGCGGCCAGACCGTCCGTGTCTCGAGCCCTCGTTCCCTTCAGCGACCTGCGGACGGCTGCCTACTGCGCTCGGAAGTGCTACTACCAGCGGACCGACGACGACGTCGACCGCGAGCCGCCGCCGTCGGTCGAGCGAATTCGGGACCTCGAGCGACGGTACGAGGCTCTGCTCGAGGCGCCGGCGGGGACGCTCGAGGCCGAACCGATCGCCGTCGAACCCGTGCAGTATCGCAAGCGCCTCGGTGCGACTCGCGACCGTCTCGCCGAGGGCGGCACCTGGGAGCGGTTGCGCGACCCGAACGAACGGAACGTCTACGCCGTCGGGAAGGACTGTCACGGCGTCATCCACAAGGTGCTCGACGCGCCGCTCGAGCCGGTCCTGATTTCGGCCGGGAAGCCGCCTGAACGGGGCGTCTGGGAGTCCCAGTCGGTCCACGCCGTCGCGGCCGCGAAGGCGCTGGCCTGGGAACACGAACGGAAAATCGATCGCGCGTGGGTCGAGTACCCCGCTTACGGCGTCGTTCGCTCCCTCGAGTTGACGACGCGGCGCAAGGCCCGCTATCGACGCGCGCTCCGGACGGTGTGGGACCTCGACGGTCCGCCGGCCCGCACGACGAACCGCTCGAAGTGCGAGTCCTGCGAGTTCGCCGCCCAGTGTGGCGTCCGGACCCGAACCCTGCGCTCACTGTTACCCGGATTCGGTTCGGAATGAGGGGACCTCGATATCGAGCATCACGGCTTGTAAGTCACGAAATCGGACGTATAAGCGATCCGGCGGGAGTGATACCGAGAGACTTTTACTCGTAAGCGAGTAGTTGATTATACGATGATGTGGCAAGATTTCGTCTTCCTCGCCGGTAGCGTCCTCTCGATCACCTTCCTCGCGCCGACGGTGCGGGATCCCACCGCCCAGGTTCCGCTCGGCTCGAGCGTCCCCTCGATGACGGTCGGGACTGTCTATTCGTTCACCTACGCGACGATGGGAATGACCTTCTCGGCGGCCGGCGCGCTCGGCGTCGCGACGATGTGGTCGCTCATCGCCTGCTATCGCTCTCCCGGGCCCGTGAGCGGACCGCAAACGATCGCTCGGTTCGTCGCGTCACTGCCCGGCCGCGCCCGCGACTCCGTCGCCGACGCGCTCGGTTCCGGACTGTCCGCGACGACCGACGCCGAGCAGGCGGCCGACTGAATTTCGTTTTCGCTGCGTTCGCCGTTTCGTCCCCCGCTTTGACCTTCACTTCGACTCCCGATCAGTTCGCTTCGAGCCACGCCTCGATCTCGTCGGCCAGCGCCCCGCGGCGGTGGATCGTCCCCGCCTCAAGGTCGACGACGGTGCTCGGGACCGTCTCGTCGATCGATTCGTACAGGTCGTCGGCCTCGAGGACCACCGCCTCGTCGAGCACCCGTTGGCCGATATCCTTGACTTGCCGGGCGCTCGGCTCCCCGCTGACGTTGGCGCTCGTGGCGGTGACCGGCCGCTCGGCGCGCTCGAGGAACGCGAGCGCCGGTTCGCAGTCGGGGACCCGGATACCGACTCGTTCGCGGCCGGCCGTGAGGACGTCCGGGAGGGCCTCGGTGCGCTCGCAGAGCAGCGTCACGGGACCCGGAAGGAACTCGTCGGCGAACGCGCGTTCGCGGTCGCTCGCGCGGACGTAGTCCTCCTCGAGGGCCGTCTCGAACGTCGGGACGGCGACAGAGATCGGTTTCGACCGATCCCGTCCCTTGGCCTCGAAGACGCGTTCAACGGCGTCGGCGTCGAGTCCGTCGGCACCGAGTCCGTAGACCGTCTCGGTCGGGTACACCACCAGTTCGCCCGCGCGGATCGCCCGCGCGGCGCGCTCGAGGGCGTCGTCGTTCATACCCGTCTCTCACCGCGTCAGCGACAAAAACGTAGCGTCACGCTGCCCGCTCGACCCGCAGAGTGGGGTCGGTGACCGGTCTGCGAGCCGCGCTACTCGAGGCCTAGTTCGGACTCGAGCTCGTCGTACGGCGGGAACTCGGGCCACTCGGTCGACACCCAGGCACTGTCGATCGTCAGATCCGGCTCGAGGCCGAAGACGGCGACGCGGGGTTCGGAGATCCCTTCCATCCCGTCGAGGTCGTTGGCGATACCCAGGGAGTCGGCGATGTCGTTGGCCGGGTCGGCGAAGACCGCAAACGGCAACTCGTTGTCGTCGAGGAACGAGGAGACCGCGTACGGCGTCGACGCCGTGAGGCCGACGATTCGGTCGGCGCGGTCGAACCAGCCCCGCTCGTCGAGTTCGTCGTAGATGTACTTCGCGGCGAAGGAGCCGATCATCGGCGTGCAGACGAGGATCGTGCGGCCTTCGTCGGCGGCGACGTCGGAAAGGCTTCGGTCTTCCCAGAACTCGTCGGTGACCAGCGGGCGCGTGACGTCGGGAACCTCCTCGCCCGCCTCGAGGTGGTCGGCGGGACCGAGATCGGTGACCTCGAAGTCCGGCATCAGTCGTCACCCCCTGCCGTCTGCCCCTCGCCGTAGGTCGACTCGAGGTAGTCGACGATGTTAGCGCTCTCGGCCATCGTGACGCCGGTGTTCTCGTCGACGACGACGGGGACGGTGCGGACGCCGGCGACCCGTTTGACGACGTCGCGCCGCGAGTGCATCGGTTCGACGAACCGCGACTGGTACTCCAGATCGTACTCGTTGAGCAGCCGAGCGACGCGTTCGCAGTACGGACACGCCTGTAGCCGGTAGAACGTGATCGGCGCGTTGCTCGCTGCGCTGGCGGACGCTTCCATACCCATTCGTTGGGGAAACGAGCGGGTAAACGTGTCGTCGGCGGCGAGACGGGCCCGCTACCTGCCGAGATGGTAAACGGTTAACCGATCCGGCTACAAGCCTCCACATCAATGGCGTTATCTCTGTCGCCCGCGGTCGTAGCCGCCGCCTACGAGGTTCCAGTCGTGGGTCTCGAGTTCGACGAGTCGATGGTGACGATTCTCGGCAGCGTCGCCGTCCTCCTGCTTATCGCGCTCTCTGCGTTCTTCTCCTCCTCGGAGATCGCGATGTTCAACCTGCCGAAACACCGCCTCGAGGGGATGGTCGAGGACGGCGTCCCGGGCGCTAAACTGGTCAAATCCCTCAAGAACGATCCCCACCGGCTCCTCGTGACGATCCTCGTCGGCAACAACATCGTCAACATCGCGATGTCCTCGATCGCGACCGCGATTCTATCGCTGCACTTCGGCGGCCTGGTCGGCGTTCTGCTGGCGACGTTCGGGATCACTGCCCTCGTCCTCCTGTTCGGCGAGAGCGTGCCCAAATCCTACGCCGTCGAGAACGCCGACACGTGGTCGGTCCGAATCGCCAGACCGCTGAAGGCGACGGAGTACTTCCTGTTCCCGCTGATCGTCCTCTTCGACTACCTCACTCGACAGGTCAACAGACTCATCGGCTCGACCGGTGCGATCGAGTCGCCCTACGTCACCCGCGACGAGATCCAGGAGATGATCGAGTCCGGCGAGCGCGAGGGCGTCTTGGAGGAGGAAGAACACGAGATGCTCCAGCGGATCTTCCGCTTTAACAACACCATCGTCAAGGAGGTCATGACCCCGCGCCTCGACATGACCGCGGTCCCCAAGGACGCCGGCATCGACGAGGCCATCGAGACCTGTATCCAGAGCGGCCACGCCCGCGTGCCGGTCTACGAGGGCAGCCTCGACAACGTCCTCGGCGTCGTCCACATTCGCGACCTCGTCCGCGATCTCAACTACGGCGAGACGAAGGCCGACGACCTCGAAATCGAGGATCTCATCCAGCCGACGCTGCACGTCCCAGAGTCAAAGAACGTCGACGAACTGCTGACCGAGATGCGGGAAAACCGGATGCACATGGCGATCGTCATCGACGAGTTCGGCACTACCGAGGGGCTGGTCACCGTCGAGGACATGATCGAGGAGATCGTCGGCGAGATCTTGAAATCCGGCGAGGACGAACCGATCGAACAGCTCGACGACCGCACCGTCATCGTCCGCGGTGAGGTCAACATCGAGGACGTCAACGAGGCCTTAGAGATCGACCTCCCCGAGGGCGAGGAGTTCGAGACCATCGCCGGCTTCATCTTCAACCGCGCGGGCCGACTCGTCGAGGAGGGCGAGGAGATCACCTACGACGGCGTCCGGATCACCGTCGAGACCGTCGAGAACACCCGCATCATGAAAGCCAGACTGCGGAAACTCGAGCAGCAACCAGAACCCTCCGAGGAGCTGCCGGACGAAGCGGAGTCCGACGAGGAGTCGGTCCCCACGGAGTAAGTCAGTCGTCGCCGTCGGCACCGTCGTCGGCCTCGAGCATTCGATCCCGGAGTTCTCGACCGCGTTCGGAATCGACCGTTAGCTCCGGTACCGGAACCGGCGACCCGCTCTCGTCGATCGCGACGAAGGTGAACGACGACTCGGTCGTCCGCTCGGTCTCACCGGTTCTGGGTTCTTCTCGCCAAGCGCGCAGTCCGACGTGGACGCTCCGACGGCCCGCGTCGTAGACGAAGGCCTCGACCATCGCGGTGTCGCCGATCCCGATCGGGCGCTCGAAGTCGAGTTCGTTCACCCGGGCGGTGACGCAGGTCTCGCCGGCGAATCGCATCGCCGACATCGCGCCGATTTCGTCGAGCCACTTCATGAGGTTGCCGCCGTGGAGCGTCTCGTTGTTGTTCGCGTGGTTCGGCTGCACTCGGTAGCGGTTCTTGATGTACGTGTCGAGTACGGTGGGCATAGCGGTACTCCAGAGGGGGACCCGAAAAAGGTTGCAGAAACGGGCAACTATGCGTCCCGTCCGAGTTCGGCGAGCAGGTGCGAGACGTGAATGCGGTCGCTCGATCCCTCCTGCATCTCAAACTCGATGTCAGCGGCCAACTGGTGGATGCGGGCCAGCCGCTCGCCCTGATACCGCTTGCGCGCGACGCCGAGGATCGAATCGAGGACCTCGCCGCCGTCCAACCCCTCGTCGACCAGCAGGTCGTCTAAGGTCTTGCGGGCGTCCATGAAGTCGCCGGCTTCGGCGTCGTCTAGCATCCCCTCGATCTCGTCCTCGAGGCCGACCTCGCCGATGGTCTCGTAGGCCGCCTGCATCGTGAGTTCGCCCTCGTCCTCGACGGTGGTCTGGGCCGCCAGGATCGCCTGCCGGAGGTTGCCGTTCGCGTAGCCAGCGACGAACTCGAGGCCGTCCGCGTCGTACGTAACGTCCTCTGCCTCGACGATCCGCTCCAAGACGGCGACGGTCTCCTCGCTCGTCGGCGCGCGGATGGGAACGGGGAAACACCGCGAGCGGATCGGCGGGATGAGCTTCGTGGGCTGGCGGGTGGCGATGATAAACTGCGTCGTCCGGTGGTGTTGCTCCATGATCCGGCGCAGCGCCTGCTGGAAGTCCTCGCGGACGTCCTCGGCGTTGTCCAGGAGGACCGTCTTGTAGTCGCCGGAGACCGAGGCGTAGCTCGCCGACTCCTTGAGGACGTGGTTGATCATGTCTCGTTTGGACATCGAGGAGCGACCGACGAGGAACTGGGCGAACCGGGGATCGTTCTTGATCTCGGTCTTCGTCCGCCCGAAGAAGTCGGCGACGTTGATTTCGATCAGGTCGTTGTCCGGACCACCGCCGGACGAGGTCCGGCGTGCTTCCGAATCGTCGCGCGACGATTCGGAAACCCCGTGTGCGTCTCGAGTGAGCGCACGTGCCGCCGCCGTCTTCCCGCTGCCGGGCGGGCCCTGCAGGAGGAGGTTGATCGGCTCGTCGACGGCCCGCTGGAGGTACTCGCGGGCGTCGTCCTGGGGCAACTCGGCCAGCTCGGGCGCGTGGGTGTCGGTCCACAGCGGCGCGTCCATCGCCCGTCCGTAGGGCCGGCCGGGGTAAGAATCGGTCGGTCCGTCGTCGCCCTCGTTACTCGCCGCCGTCAGCGTCGCTTTCGTTCCCGCCGTCGCTCCCGTCCGGGACATCGGCGAGCGTGAACGTCGTCTCGATGCGCTCGCCCTCGTACTCGACCGGCGTCGCGTTCTCGGGTTCGCTCGGGTCGCCCGTCGCGACGAACGCGGTCAGTTCCTCGTCGTCTTCGACGGTCGCGTTCTCGTCGAACTCAACGGTGACGTTATCGTGTTCGCCGGGGCCGATCTCCTCGCTGGTCCCGACGACAGTGCCGTTCCCGTCCTCGACGGCGACGAAGCCCTCTTCGGGGGTCGCGACCGCGGCCGTGATCGAGTCGTCGCTCCCGTTGACGATTTCGATCCCGGGCGTCGTGTGGAACGTGAGTTCGATCTCGTCGAGCGCCCCGTGGCCGTCAGTGTAGACGCCGATGGTTCGGTTGCCCGGCGCGAGGCCGGCGGTCTCGATCTCGAAGGAGACTTCGCCGCTCTCGCCGGCACCCAGTTCCAGCGTTTGTTGCTTGAGGACGTCCCCGTCGAGTCGCAGTTCGACGCTCTGCTGGCTGCCGAGATCGGTCGGATTGGCGATCTCGGCGGTGATCTCGATCGTCTCGTTGGTCGTCGCCGACTCCGGCGCGCTGAGCGACTCGACCGTAAAGGAGTCGTCGAGTGCGTCGCTGGTGTCGCCTGTCACCGTCGCCATGTCCGAGACCGGGTAGCCGTCCTCGAGGTACGGCTGATCCTCCTCGCCGTCGCTGTCGTCATACCCGAATTTCTCGTCGTTGTTAGTGTCGCGGTGGATCGTCGCCGTGAGCTGACCGACGAGTTCAGCCTGGGCGTCCTCGTTGCGCTCGATGGTCACGTTCTCGTGGGACCCCGCCTCGAGGTAGTCGGAGACGGCGAGCGTCTCGCCGTCGCTGCCGGTCACGACGACGAAGCCGCCTTCCGAGAGGCTGACCTCGTCGACGGTGACCGATTCGCCGTCGCCTTGCTGGTCCTCGAACGTGATCGACGCCTGGGGGTCCTCCTCGACGCCGAATATCGCGGGGGCCTGGAAGATGACGATCCCCGCCGCGAGTACGATCGCGATCGCAAGCAGGATCGCGCCGACCCGCTTGATCGTACCGAACGTCAGTCCTGAACTCATTGGGGGTGGTATCATCCGTGCGTAGGGGCTCGACGGACGTAAAATACCGAGTCCGTTTGCACGGCGTGGAGCGGTTTTGCCGGCTTTGTGCGAGGCGGAATCGTTCTGAACCGTTTACGCCGCGGTTCGGTTCCGTGAGTCGGTCAGCCTCGAGCGGGAATCGAGCCCGCGCCAACCGTTCGAGACGGGCCATCCGAAGGGGGTTTAGTGCCGGCAACCAGAGGAGCCACTGATGCCACTGCGCGTGACGTTTCTGGGGACGGCCGGTGCGATCCCGACGACCGAGCGGAATCCGAGCGCGATCTTCGTCGCTCGAGAGGGCGAGGAGTTGCTGTTCGACGCCGGCGAGGGAACCCAGCGCCAGATGATGCGCTTCGGCACGGGGTTTTCCGTCTCGCACCTGTTCGTCACGCACCTCCACGGCGACCACGTCCTCGGGATTCCCGGGCTGCTCCAGACGATGGACTTCAACGACCGTGAGGAGCCGCTGGCGATCCACACGCCCAGCGGGACGCGCCGCGAGCTGAAGGGGCTGGTCAACGCCCTCGGCAACCGCCCCTCGTTTCCCGTCCGGATCAACGAGGTCGGCGACGGCGACGTGGCCTACCGCGCCGACGAGTACGAGGTCCGCGCGTTCGCGACCGATCACGACGCCCGCTCGGTCGGCTACGCGCTCGTCGAGGACGACCGCAAGGGTCGGTTCGATCGCGAACGCGCCGAGGAGCTGGGAGTACCAGTGGGACCGAAGTTTTCGAAACTCCACGAGGGCGAGCCCGTCGAACTCGAGGACGGCACCGTCGTCGATCCCGACCAAGTGGTGGGCGACCCCCGCCCCGGACGCACGATCGTGTACACTGGTGACACCCGTCCCGCGGCGGCGACGGTCGAAGCCGCCGAGGAACCCGACCTGTTGATCCACGACGCCACGTTCGCCGACGACCGGGCCGACCGCGCCGCCGAGACGGCCCACTCGACGGCCCGACAGGCCGCCGAAATCGCGAACCAGGCGGGTGCAGACCGGCTCGCGCTGATGCACCTCTCCTCGCGGTACGCTGGACAGACAGACGCCCACCTCGAGCAGGCCCGCGAGGTCTTCGCGGGCGACGAGACGAACGCGTTCGTTCCCGACGACGGGCAGGCGCTCGAGATTCCGTATCCCGACGACGAATCGGAATAGGTCGGCTCGAATCGCGGTCCCTGTTTCCGAGCAGCTGATTCGACTGTTTGGCGTTCGATCGAAACTGTAACACGCGTATGCTCGTGATTCTGCACCCGACCTACGGTGGCGCGCGCTGGCGGCACGCCTGAGCGCTACGAAGGCGTGCCGGCGATTACGTGCGAGGTCTTCGCGAGTTTCACGAGCGAAGGCTTGTCAGAGCTTGCTCTGACTGTGGATGAGCGAGTAGTGCGGGGCCTTCGGTCCCGCATACCATGCGAACGGGCAGAGCGCGGCGCGTAGCGCCGCGACTGTCGGGACGGCGAAGCCGTCCCACAGCGCCCGTGAGCAGACAGAGAGAGCGAATCGGCTGGGGAGGGCGTGGCAGTTCCCTGTTGGCACGATAGCAGGACGCACGTTTCCGTCCCGATCCTTCTCGAGGACGCTGCTCGGAAACCACCTCGTCGACATCGTGCGAACCCGCGCCGGATTTATAGCCGACTCGCCCCTATGCCCTTCCGTGAGTACGCGAACGACCGCGCTCGATGCAGTCGTCTTCGGAGTTGATATCCAGAGCGGCGACGTGCGCGGGGACGCCCCCTCGTACGCGTTGGCGGTCTACGACGGCGAGGACGTCACTCGAGACGTCGTCACCCACCGCAAGCTCCGGCGACTGATCGACGACGAGGAGCCGGCGATCGTCGCGACGGACAATATGTACGAGCTGGCCGCTGACAAGGACCAGCTCATCCACTTTCTGAGTTCGCTGCCCGCCGGGACGAAGCTCGTCCAGGTGACCGGCGCCGAACAGCCCGAACCGCTCTCCCGGGTCGCGAAACGCCACGGCATCCCCTATGGCAAGGATCCGATGCAGGAGGCCGAGGCCGCGGCGCGGCTGGCCGCTCACAACGTCGGCCACGAAGTCTCGGCCTTCACCGACACGACCGAGGTCAAGGTCTCGAGAGGGCGATCGACCGGCAGCGGCGGCTGGAGCGAGGACCGCTACACCCGTCGCATCCACGGCTCGGTCAGAAAACGGGCCCGCGAGGTCGAGTCCGAACTCGAGGAGGCCAACCTTGAGTACGAGCGGGACGTCCGGGAGGCCTACGGTGGGTTCGCGAACGCGGTTTTCACCGTTCAGGCCCGGCCCGGCGACATCCCCGTCTCGCGGAACCGCTCGGGCGACGTTCGCGTCGAGATCGAGCGCGAGCGCCGCGACGGCATCGAGTTCAAGCCCCTCGCCAAGCGGCGGGACCACGTCATCGTCGGCATCGATCCCGGAACGACGACCGCCGTCGCCATCGTCTCGCTCGAGGGCGACGTACTCGACGTCTGGAGTTCACGCACTAGCGACACCGCTGACGTGATCGAGTGGATCGTCGAGCGCGGCCGGCCGATCATCGTCGCCGCGGACGTGACGCCGATGCCCGAGACGGTCGAGAAGTTCCGCCGGAGCTTCGACGCTGCGGGCTGGGTCCCCGACAGCGACCTGCCGGTCGACGAGAAACAACACCGCACGCGCGAGGAACCGTACGATAACGACCACCAGCGCGACGCGATGGCCGCTGCACTGTATGCCGTCGACGCCCACGAGGACCAGTTCGACCGCATCGCCGGCAAACTTCCGCCGGGGATCGACCGCGGCGAGGTCACTGCCCGCGTCGTCGCCGGCGAGGAGAGCGTCGAGGCCGTCCTGCGGGACCTGACCGACGACGAGTCCGGCGAGGAAGAGGACTCTACGACCCACGAACCCCGGGAGCTCACCGAGGAGGAAAAGCGGATCAAGTCCTTAGAGCGGCAGGTCGAGCGCCTCCAGTCCCACGTCGAGACCCTCGAGGGCCGCGTCGAGGAGCGCGACGAGCGCATCGAGGAGCTCGAGTCCGAGCTCACCCTCAAGCGCCGCGAGGAGCGCACGCAGGTCCGCAAGGACCGCGAGGTGAGCCGTCTGGAACGCAAGGCCAACCGCTTAGAACGGGAGCGCGACGAGGCCCGTGAGGCGGTCGACGAACTCGAGCGGAAGGTCGAGCGGATGAAGGCCCTCTGGAAGCTCGACCACTCGAACTTCAGCGACGTCTCGGCGAAGAAGGAGGGGCTGGTCCCGGTCAAGGTCGTCGAGAAGTTCACCAAAGGGGCGATCCGCGAGGCCGACGAGCAGTACGGGATCGCCTCCGACGACGTCGTCTACTTGCGGGACGCCAGCGGCGCCGGCCGCTCGACGGCCGAACTCCTCGCGGGGTTCGAACCGCGGGTGATCCTGAAAGACGGCGGGCTCTCGGAGGTCGCCGACGAGATCCTCTTCGACGAGGAGATTCCGGTCGGTCCCGCCGACGACGTCGCCATGCAGGAGGTCGACGAACTCGCCGTCGCCCGCGAGGACGACGTCGAGGCCGTCATCGACGACTGGCACGACCGCGCCGAGGAGCGCCGGCGCGATCGAAAGGCGTCGATGGTCGACCAACTCATCAGCGAACACCGCGCCGGCGACAACGAGGTCTGAGGCTCGTTAGTCCGCCGATTCCACTGGCGACAGCACCTGGGGCACCTCCTCGAGGTCGACCTCGTCGGTCAACTCCTCGGGCTGGTCGACCGGACCGTTGACGAACAACGCGTGCACGATAAAGGCGATCGCGACGAGCCCGAGGACGGCGACCGAGGTCTCGATCGCGATCGTCGTCGCGTACCCGATGCCGGCGCCGAGGCCGAGGCTCGCGGCGATACAGACCAATACGAGGTCGTAGTAGTGCAGCGAGTACTCCATGCTCGAGTCGTGCCGGCGAATCGACAAAACGGTTCGGAGCGCAGTCGCAGTGTCGGTACGACGGGTCCTAGAACATCCCGAAGTTCTGGAGCATCCCCGAGATCAGGGACTTGATGACCAGTCCGAGCCCGGCGACGACGAGGGCGATACCGACGGCGATGATCCAGTTCGCGTACGCGATGAGACCGATTCCGCCGAGCAAGATCAGGAGACCGACGATTCCGAGCGCGTCGAGATTCTTCAGCATACTCAGCACTGCCGAGCCGAGAGAAATAAACGGCGTGGTTTTCCGGTTTCGGCTGGCACTCTCGTCGGTACAATTCCCGACCGCCCTCCCACGGCCTCGGCGACTCGAACGCCGACAGCGATCGTTCCGATCGACTCGAGTGCGATTCCGACGCTGGTCGACTTCGTCTTCTCCGACCGTCGCGGGTTTTCGCTTCGTACTTTCTATAAACGGTTAAACCGCTAGGCTCCGAACGCTGGCCTATGAGCGACGACGGTGACGGCGGTCGGAAGAACCTCCGGATGCCCGAAGACGACGAGGTCTTCGCGACCGTCACGGACATGCTCGGGGCGAATCGGGTGCAAGTACGCTGTGCCGACGGTCAGGAGCGCACCGCGCGCATTCCCGGCAAGATGCAAAAGCGTATCTGGATCCGCGAGGACGACGTCGTCCTCGTCGAGCCGTGGGACTGGCAGGACGAGAAGGCCGACATCACCTGGCGCTACGAGAAGAGCGAGGCCGACCAGCTGCGCGACGAAGGCCATATTCAATAGAACCGAACTTTTCCTCTGCGGGTGCGCCGAAGGCGCACCCTCGGGAAAACTTCGATGAAAAGCACTCCTCCTTCCGTTTCGTGACGCTTCGCGTCACTCCACATCAGTCGTCGGCCCGCTCGCTCAGCCTTCGGCTTCGCTCTCGGTGAACGACGTCGTTCGGATTCTCCGAACCGCTCACTCACCGACAGTACACACGGACTAGGTTCACCGCCGCAGAAAACGCGTTCTCGAGGAGTGTCCGATCAAACAGTCCGAGGTACGACCAATCGCTTCGACTGACTGTCAGTCGACACAGAAGACTTATTTCGTCCTTGTGCATCCTCCTGCGCATGAAACTCAGTCGGCGGCGGGTACTCGGCGGTATCGGGGCCGGCGCCGCGGCCGGGCTGCTCGGAGCGCCGACGTCAGCCACGGACTCCAGCATCGGCACCGACACCGAGCGGGTGTTCGTGCACCCGCAGACGAGCTTGCTCGACGAACTCGGCGAACTCCTCGACGTCGTCGAGGCCGTCGGCGGGACGACGGTCCTTGAGTTCGACAACTTCGACTTCGTGGTCGCGGAGGTACCGTCGACCGGACTGGACCAACTGCGCCAGGATCGTCGCGTGGCGACCGTCGAAGAGGACGACGAGACGGGAATTCCCTCGGACTGGTCGCCGTCCCTCTCGGATATCTTCGGTTCTCCCGGCGGCTCGGACTGTTCCTCTCATCCTGACCAACGGCCGTCGTGGGGCGTCGAACGGATCGGCGCCGACGCCGTCGAACCGGACGGATCGGGCGTCGACGTGGGGATTCTCGACACGGGGATCCAGTCGGACCACTGTAGTCTCTCGGTCGCCGGCGGGCGGAATTTCACCGCTGACGGGACGTCCGGCGACTACGAGGATCGGCACGGCCACGGGACGCACGTCGCCGGAGTCGCCGGCGCCGACGACAACGACCGCGGCGTCGTGGGCGTCGCCCCCGGCACGAACCTGTACGCGGTGAAGGTGCTCGGCGACGACGGCTCCGGCCGGTACAGTGAGCTAATCGCCGGAATCGACTGGTGCATGTCGAACGACGTGGAGATCATCTCGATGAGCCTCGGCGGCAAGTCCTCGAGCACCGCGATGGACAGGGCGATCGAAGAGGCACACTCGAACGGCCACCTCCTGCTCTGTGCGGCCGGGAACGAAGGCAACAACGGGAGCGACTCGTGTGACGCGGAGACGATGACCTACCCGGCGACCCACGAGGACGTCGTCGCGATCACTGCGATGGACGAGAACGACCGACTGGCGTCCTACAGCAGCGTCGGGTCGGCGGTCGACCTGCTGGCACCGGGGACGAACGTCACCTCGAGCACCGTCGACAACGAGTACGCCGAGGCCAGCGGTACGAGCGTCGCCACCCCGTTCGTCACCGGCGTCGCGGCGCTCGTCTGGGAGACCCGCGAGGAGGACGGTCCGGGACCGAGCGATCCGGTTCGGAAGATCCTCGGTGAGACGGCGGAGACGGTGCTCGGAACCTGCGCGGAAGGCGACGGACTCGTAAACGCCCGCGCGGCGCTCGGCGACGAGCGCGCGACTGAGGGCGGAGAATGGGGCGACGGACCGGTCGGCGGCTTCCGGTCGCTCCTCGAGCGGTTCGTGGACCTCATCGTGGGCTTTGTCGAGTGGCTCTGGGGTCTCGTTTCGTAGCCGCGACGAAAGCTGCGGGTAAACGACGAAAATCGGAACCGATCCGACCGAGTCGCTTGGTTCTTCGACCGCCGGCTAGAGGTCAGCGACGTCTTCGATGGCGTCGGTCAGCTCCTTGATCGACTCGAGGTCGTGTTCGCCCATGTGGCCGATGCGGAACGTCTCCTCGCCCAGTGCCGAGCCGTACCCGTTCGAGAAGACGAAGTCGTACTCCTCCGAGACGGCGTCGATGGTCGCGGCGACGTCGATGTCCTGGGTGTTCTCGATGCAGCTCACCGTCTGGGACTCGTAGCCCTCCTCGGGGAACATGTCGAAGTGCTCGCGGGCCCACTCGCGGGTGTACTCGGCCATCTCGCGGTGGCGCTCGTCCCGGGCCTCGTGGCCCTCCTCGAGCATGTACTTCATCTGCTTGCGGTAGGCGAGCATGACCGGGATTGCGGGCGTGGAGTGCGTCTGGCCCTTTCGGTCGTAGTAGTCCAGCGAGCGCTGGAAGCCGCCGTACCACGACGCGGAGTCGCTCTCGAGTTCGCGCTCGTAGGCGTCGTCGCTAACGACGCAGACCGCTAATCCGGGGGGCATCGCGAAGGCCTTCTGGACCGACGTGAAGATGACGTCGATGTTGTGGTCGTCGATCTCGACGAGGTCTCCACCCAGCGCGGAGACGGCGTCGACGACGAAGTAGGTGTCCTCGAACTCGGCGACGACGTCGCCGATCTCCTCGATGGGGTTGCGGACGCCGGTCGAGGACTCGTTCATCACACAGGTGACGACATCGTACTCGGTGTCGCTCTCCTCGAGGCGTTCGCGGACGTCCTCGGGTTTGACCGCCTGTCCCCACTCGTACTCGAGGGTGTCGACGGACTTGCCGAGCCGTTCGGCGACGTTGGCCTGGCGTTCGCTGAAGCTGCCGCAGGTCGTGACGAGGACGTTCTCGTCGACGAGATTCAGAATCGAACTCTCCATGAACTCGGTCCCCGAGCCGGTGAGGATGATGACCTCGTTGTCGGTGCCGAGGAACTCCTTCGTGTCCTCGACGATGGTCGTGTAGAGGTCGGTCATCCGGTCCATCCGGTGGCCGAACATCGGCTGGCTCATCTCCTCGATGACGTCCTCACGTACCTCGGTCGGACCTGGGATGTACAGCGTCTTGTCGGGATAGTCGTCCTTGTATTCGCGTTTCTCGGTCATGGAAGTCACCTGATACGGTCCACTGCGTCGTGCGGTGGTATGGTACTTTTGATGCCCACCGGGAACGGGGCGACTGATCGCCGGCTGTCTACGATACGATCCGTTTCGAACTGCGGCGACCGATCGCGCGACGGTCGAGCACGGACGGCGCCGATCGGAAACCGCCTCGGTGCTCGGTCTCGAGGCCGACGGTTTCGCGCAGCGCTACTCCGGCGTCGCCCCTTCGATTCGGATTTCGCCTTGCATATGGGATACGTGTGGCGCACAGGCGTAGGCGGCCATCTCCGCGCTGGCCTCGAACGTGAGGACCTGATCGGTGGGCTCATCCTCGCTAGCCGGCTCTGTCGAGAGATCATCAATGACCTCGTCGTCGGCGTTTCGAATCTCGATGTTGTGCGAGGCGCCGTCGCCCTCGGTCCAGCCGAGTTCGTACGTTTCGCCGTCCTCGAGGACGAGCGTCGGGTTCGGCACGCCTTCAACGGGCGCCGGTGCGATCCCTTCCCACTCGATGGTTTGTGCGCGGAATTCGACTCGCGACCCCGGTTCGATCCGAACCTCCTGACCGTCCGCCGACTCCTCGTCGTCGGCGGACTCCGAGCCTCGGTCGACGGGTGTCTCGACAGAGAGTTCACCGCGCATATTGCTCTCGTGGGGTTTGCACACGTAGGCGGCCATCTCCTCGGTGGCCTCGAACTCGAGCCACTGTTCCTCGCCGGGCTTCTGGGTAACCGGCGTCGAGAGATCGTCGACGACGGTATCGTCGGCGGCGCGGATTTCGATGTTGTGTCCGAGGCCGTCGCCCTCGGTCCAGCCGAGGCGGTACGTCCGGCCCACCTCGAGAGTGAGTGTCGGGTTCACGTCGCCCTCGAGTCCCGCCGGCGCGAGACCCCGCCAGCCGTCGAGTTCGCCGCGGAGTTCGATCCGTGGCGGCGCCGCTTCCGTGTCGTCGGCCGCTTCATCGCCGTTCGATTGATCCTCGTCATCGGTCTCGTCCGGCTCCGACGCCTGCCCGTCGGACGGTTGCGAGCCCGCGTCGTCGGCATCGTCCGGGTCGTCGACGCTGCTCTCGTCGATACAGCCGGCGAGTGCGGCGGTCGCCGTCGCGAGTCCGGCGGCGCGAACCACGGTCCGGCGAGTCATTCGGTCGGGATTTGTCATGTTTCTACTACTGTAATTACATAGAAAAGTCCTTCTCCGTGACTCCATCCCTGCTTTCCTCTCGTCCGTACAACGTCGCCACACCAGCCGCTGTTCGCGTTCTAATCGAATCGGTACTCTCCCTCATCGGAAAACCGCAGAACGGAGGCCCGGGACGGACAAATCGGCGAGAAAACGCAATACGGTTCGGCGTCTAATTACGGCGACCGCAGTCCGTCGTTACTCTTCGGACTCGTTGCCGCTCTCGGATTCGTTGCCGCTCTCGGATTCGTTGCCGCTCTCGGATTCGTTGCCGCTCTCGGATTCGTTGCCGCTCTCGGACTCGTTGCCGTTGCCGGAGTCGCCGCCGTTGCTGCCCTGAACGTCGAGCGTTCCGTGCATGTTCGCGGAGTGGGGATTACAGACGTAGGCCACCATCTCTTCGCTGGCGGTGAACTCGAGCATCTGGTCGCTGGGCTCCTCCTCGCTGGTCTGTTCGGTCGAGAGTTCGTTGACGACGCTGTCGCTGTCGTCCCAGATCTCGATGTTGTGTCCGGAGCCGTCGCCCTTCGTCCAGCCGATCTCGTACGTTTCGCCTGCCTGGAGGATGAGCGTCGGGTTCGACTCGCCCTCGATGTCGCTCGGAGCGATACCCTTCCACTCGGTCGTCTGTGCGTCGAGTTCGACCGTCGTATCGGGTTCGATCTCGTACCCGTCGCTGCCGCCGTTTCCGTCGCCGTTCTCGTCGCCGTTCTCGCTACCGCCGCCACAGCCGGCAACCATCGTGGCCGCTGCCGTCGCACCTGTAAGCTTCAATGCCGTCCGCCGTGAGATTGGGTTATCTCGTGCCATCACTACGGGATTAGGATTGAGTACATAAAAATTGATACCCTCTATCGTGACACTGTCATGTGTTCACACACCATTCAGCGTCCTGGTAAGTTCCCATGATATGACAGTCCGAGACGACTCGAGAGCGCCTCACAAACCGTTACAGCACCCGACGACTGCGTGAGTGAAATCGGACCGCGAACCCTCTCTCCTTCCTGTATTATCTTATTTCTGACAGCGAAGGGGAGTGAATCGTATGACTTGTCGCGGTCGACGACAGAGCGGCTCAGAGCGGTCCACGGTCTTCGGTTGCGAACTCGTCGCCCCGACGGCCGATCGACAGGCGAAGGAACACCGGCACGGCCAGCAGCGCGATGGCGATCTCGAGACCGCCGACGGCGAGGAAGGCCAGGCCGTAGCCGTAGTCGCTGGCGACGGTGCCGCCGATCAGGAAGCCGCCGAGGAAGCCGAGGCTGCCGGCGACGTTGAAGCCGGCCATCGCGAGGCCGCGCTCGCTCTCGGCAGCGATGTCGGTGACCAGCGCCATCGTCGCCGGCGAGACCAGCGCGCCGAGGACGCCGACGCCGACCATGCCGATCGCCGCGGTCGCGATCGACGGCGCGGCTCCGACCGCGAGGATCCCGACGCCATAACACACCGAGCCGACGACGATCGGTATCGTTCGGCCGATCCGGTCCGAGAGCGCCCCCATCGGGTACTGTAACAGCGCGAAGGGGGCGAAAAAGCACGCCAGCAAGAGCCCGGTCGCAGCGGGTCCGACGTCGAAGGCGTCTTGGAAGTAGAGCGTGCCGACGAGCGCGAAGAAGCCCGCCGTCATTCGGTCGATGAAGCCGAAGGCGAAGGGGATCGACAGCGTCGGTCGCTTCCGGACGCCCTCGAGGAGCGCGCGAACGGCCCGCCGGCTGTCGGGCGAGCGGTCCGGAACCCGCGTGACGAGCAGGCCGACGACCACGAGTAACCCGGCGGCCCCGAGCAGCGGCGCGAGCGGGTTCGCTTCGGAGAGCTGACCGCCGATCGGGGCGCCGAGCGCGGCACCGAGACCGATGGCGATCCCCGCCGCGCCCATGTTCCGGCCGTGGCCGCCCTCGAGGTCCATCAGCATGGTCATCGTCAGCGAGAACGCGCCGATGGTCATCGCGCCCTGTACGAACCGCATGAGGAGGACGCCCTCGAACGGGATCGATCCGATCGCGGGGACGGCGGCGAGGGCGGCGTAGCTGGCGGCGCCGGCGAGCGCCCCGGCGACGATGAACGGCGTGCGACGCCCCGTGATATCGCTCGCGGCGCCCCAGACGCCGACGAAGGCGACGTACCCCGCGAACTCCGCGACGAGGAACCACATGCTGGCGTCGAGGTCGGTCGCTGCGAACGCCGACGTCGCCGCGTCGGCCCCGAGCGCGTCGACGAGGGTCGACACGCCCGGGTAGAGCAACAGCTGGGAGAACAGCACGGCGAAAACGACGGCCGCGAGCACGATCCGATCCCGGTCGCTCGAATTCACGTTTCCCCCTTCTCACCGCTGGCTATCAAGGTCGTCGGTCTCGGCCGACCATGGGAACGTGGGTCCGTGGGCTTTCCGCGTCCCCGCCGACCGCGCATCGGCTGACCAGCGGACCGAGCTCCCGACCAAAACGGGCGCGGCCGCGCGAGCCGTCGGCGCGCTGGCGGCGCCGCGGGATAATAAAGCCGACTCGGTAAACCGATGCGTTTTCGTTCTCTGACGACCTGTCTTCCTCGATGACTTTCACGCGCCGCGGATTCCTCGTAATGGGGGCGACCGCCGGAGCGAGCGCGCTCGCCGGCTGTACCGATTTCGTCGCCGATTCGCTCTCGTCGGATTCGGCGACCGTCGCTCGAGGGGCCCTCGAGGAGACCGGCTACGCCGAACGCACCGTCGAAGAGGTCGTCGTCGAGCGGACCGTCGGCCGGTTCGGACTCGAACGGACGATGGAGGCCCGCAACTGGTACACCGAGTACGACCGCGCGATCGCGCTCGACGCGCTCGGGCTGGGTCGGCTGCAGGCGTCGGTCGTCTCCGTGCTCACGACGCCGCAGGTGTCGGTACTCGGGAAGACGTTCAACCCCGTTGGCGACTACTCGACGGACGAACTCGTCGCGCTGATCCAGAGCCGGTACGACGAACTCGAGAACGTCGAGCACGTCGGCGAGGAGTCGGTTTCGGTACTGGGGACGGAGACGACGCTGGCCCGCTACCGCGCCGAGGCCCGACTGATCGATGCCGGGACGACCGTCGACGTCTTCCTGCAGGTCAGTGAACCCGTCGCCCACGGAGACGACTTCGTGATCGGCGTCGCCGTCTTTCCCCAGGCACGGGGCTTCGAAACCGAGTCCGGGAACGTTCGGACGCTGCTCGAGACCCTCGAGCACGACTGAGCGACCCGCGGCGAGAACGGCCCGAGGGCTCGAGCAACCCGCGGCGAGAGCGCCGTTTCGTGCGAAGCGAACCCACAGCATTACGTCGAATCGGGAACATCGTCCACGGGATGAAGGGTGTTCGGTCGTGACGCAGCCAGCCCAAGACGACGAAACCGTCAAAGAACTCGTCCAGCAGCACTGGGACGGCCGCGCGGCGACGTTCGACGAGGAACCCCAACACGGGATTCACACCGGCGAACAGCGCGACCGCTGGCTCGAGGTCCTCCGCGAGCGGATCGGCGACGACCCGCGTCGCGTCCTCGACGCGGGCTGTGGAACGGGCGTCCTCTCGCTGTTGCTGGCGGCACTCGACCACGACGTTACGGGCGTCGATTTCGCGCCGTCGATGCTCGAACGAGCCCGGGAGAAGGCTCGAGCAGCGGGTCACTCGATCGAGTTCCACCGCGGGGACGCGGAGACGCTCGCCGTTCCGGACGACGCGTTCGACCTCCTCACGGCCCGCCATCTCGTCTGGACGCTGCCGAACCCCGCGGCGGCGATCCGAGAGTGGCGGCGGGTCGTCGAGCCGGGCGGTCGAATCCTCCTTATCGAGGGGTACTGGGACCACGACGAACCGTGGGACGAGTACGAGGCCATCCACGACGATCTCCCGCTGTACGACGGCCGACCCCCGGACGAACTGCGCGAGGTGCTCCTCGAGGCAGGTCTCCGGGACGTTGAGTACGAACCGCTGCAGGATCCGACGCTGTGGGGTCGAGAACCCCGCCACGACTATTATCTGATGAGCGGGACCGTTCCTCGCTGATGCGCGGATCGGCCGAACGGCGAGCCGCGAACCGCACCCCGTCGGCTACGGTCGAATGTAGGCGTACCCCTCGTCCTGCAGCCGGGTCAGTTCTCCGCCGCCAGAAGGAACGGTCTCCACGCCGTCGACGAGGTCCGACTCCGCGAGGTCCTTCAACTCGAGCGTGTTGCCACAGGCCTTGACCGCGACGCCGGTCTCGAGCAGTTCTTCGACCATGTTACTGCCGTCGCCGCCGGCCGTCAGCGGTTCGATCCCCTCGGCCTGCGCGACGATGGCGATGTCGTCGACCTCGACAGAGTCGTCTTCCGTGAGGTTCTTGGCGATGGTGAGGGCGGTCTGTCGCTGGTCCGGGTCGTCAGCGATCAGGTGGAATACTGTCTGCACGATCGGCTCTCGGCCACGTGCGGTGGTAGATGTTGGCCCTGCAAGGTGAGGTCGCTCGAGCACTCGTAGTTTCGTGCTTCGAACTCTAACACCGTATGAGAATTTGCGAGCGCAGCGAGCAGTTTGCTACGAGAGAGCGTTGCTCTCTCGGCATCACGAAAGAGCGCTCTGCGCTCTTTCGAACGACACCGCCGGAGCGGGCGAAGCCCGCGGAGGCGGCCCTTTTTCATCGAAGTCCACGAGAGCGGAGCTCTCGCGGGCCCATCAGAAATCGAAGATTTCTGAGGTCGTTTTTGCGCCTACGAGGGACGCAGTGCGTCCCTCGAACCGTGCGAATAGTGCGAGACCTCCGGTCTCGCATACCATGCGAACGGCCGGAGGCCGTGAGCAGAGGGCGCTGCGCGCCCGTGAGCAGACGAGCGGTGAGTGAGTAGCGTGGGACCGAAGTTCCCACGGACCGTTCGCGCGGCGTTGCCGCGCGAAGACGCAGCGAGCGAACCCGAGGCGGAAAAAGTTCGTGCGTGTGAATACCACTGAATCAGCTGCGGTTTTTGCCGTTACTGAGACGCATATGTTCCTGCAGTAGTATGCATACGAAACATGAGCGACGACGCGAGCGACGGGACCGCCGACGAATCGGAGCGTCCCGAGCGCGGTCTCGGGACACGAAGCGTCCACGCCGGCCAATCGCCCGATCCAGAGACGGGAGCGATGGCCCCGCCGATCTTCCAGACGACCTCCTACGTCTTCGACGACGCCGACACCGCCGCCGACCGCTACGCCTTGGAGGACGAGGGCTACATCTACTCCCGCATCGCGAACCCGACCGTTCGCACCCTCGAGAAACGCCTCGCCTCGCTCGAGGGCGGCGCGGACGCGGTCGCGACGGCCAGCGGGATGGCCGCGCTGGATTCCGCCACGCTGATCCTCGCCGAGGCGGGCGACAACGTGGTCTGCTCGACCGACACCTACGGCGGGACGACGGCCTACTTCTCGAAGACCGCCTCCCGCAGAAACATCGAGACGATGTTCGTCCCCACCCTCGAGTATGAGGCGTACGCCGACGCCATCGACGAGGACACCGCGTTCGTCCACGTCGAGACGATCGGCAACCCCTCGCTGGTGACGCCGGACTTCGAGCGCGTCGCCGAGATCGCCCACGAGAACGGCGTGCCGCTCGTGGTGGACAACACCTTCGCGACGCCGGCGCTCTGTCGCCCACTGGAACACGGGGCCGACGTCGTCTGGGAGTCGACGACCAAGTGGCTCCACGGCTCCGGCACGACTGTCGGCGGCGTCCTCGTCGATGGGGGCTCGTTCCCGTGGGGCGAGCACGGCTACGACGAGATCGCGGGCCCGAACCACGCCTACCACGACGTCGACTTCTCGCGGGACTTCCCCGAAGCACCGTTCGCCGCGACGGCGCGCTACCGCTCGCTGCGTAGCCTGGGGAACCAGCAGTCACCGTTCGACGCCTGGCAGACCCTGCAGGGACTCGAGTCGATGCCGCTCCGAGTCGAGAAACACTGCGAGAACGCCCAGGTCGTCGCGGAGTACCTGGCCGACCACGAGGACGTCGCCTGGGTCACCCATCCGGGCCTCGCGGATCACCCGACCCACGACAACGCCACCCGCTATCTGTCGGACTTCGGCGGCATGGTCGCGTTCGGCCTCGAGGGCGGCTTCGAGGCGGGCAAGACCTTCTGCGAGAACGTCGAGGTCGCGCAGTTCCTCGCGAACATCGGCGACGCGAAGACGCTGGTCATCCACCCCGCGAGCACGACCCACGGCCAGTTGACCTCCGAGGAGCGGGAGGAAGCGGGCGTGACCGACGACCTCATCCGGATGTCGGTTGGGATCGAGGACCCCGCGGACATCCTGGCCGATCTCGAGCAGGCCATCGAGGCCGCGAGCGACTGATACCCTGACTCCACCAACTCACAGCTATGACGACCAAAAACACGATCGACCTCGGCGAGTTCCAGTTCCTCTCCGGGGAATCGATCCCGAGCCTCGAGGTAGCCTACGAGACCTACGGCGAGTTTACGGGCGACAATGCGGTGCTGGTCTGCCACGCGCTCACCGGGAGTTCTCACGTCGCCCGGCGGCCGGACTCGGGCGGCGACACCGCCGGTCAGGCCCGCGCCTGGTGGGGCGACGTCGTCGGCCCCGGGAAGGCCATTGACACCAGCGAGTACTACGTGGTCTGTGCGAACGCGCCCGGGTCGTGTTACGGGACGACCGGCCCGTCCAGCGAGAGCCCCGAGACGGGCGAGCCCTACGGGACCGACTTCCCGCCGGTCACGGTCGGCGACTGGACCCGGTCCCAGCGCAAGTTGCTGGACGAACTCGGCGTCGGTCGCCTCCGCGCGGTCGTCGGCGGCAGCGTCGGCGGGATGAACGTCCTCGACTGGCTGCGCCGGTACCCGGACGACGTCGAGCGGGCCGGCGTCGTCGCTTCGGCCGCTCGTCTCGATCCGCAGTGTCTCGCGCTCGATACGGTCGCCCGGCGGGCGATCACCAGCGATCCGAACTGGAACGGCGGCCACTACTACGGCGGTCCCGAGCCCGAGGACGGGCTGGCTCGAGCGCGCCAGATCGGTCACATTATGTACCTCTCGAAGGCCTCGATGAGCCGCAAGTTTGGCCGGCGCTCGGCGGGCCGGGAGACCGTCCGCGAGGAGCAGCCCGACCCCGCGGCCGCCTTCTTCCCCTACCGGGAGGTCGAGTCCTATCTCGACTATCAGGCTGAGAAGTTCGTCGATCGGTTCGACGCCAACAGCTACCTCTACATGACCCGCGCAATGGACGACTTCGATCTCTCGGCGGGCTACGAGTCCGACGCCGACGCGCTGGCGGCGTTCGAGGGGGAACTCCTCCTGCTTTCCTTTACCGGCGACTGGCACTTCACCACCGAGCAGGCCGAGGCGCTGGCCGAGGCCGCCCGCGAGGCGAGCGTCGACGTCGCCCACCACGTCGTCGAGTCCGACCACGGCCACGACGCCTTCCTCGTCGAACCCGAGAAGGCCGGGCCGCCGCTGTCGGACTTGCTCGAGACCGGCCTCGCCGGCCGGGCGATCACCGACACCGCCGGCGAGGACGAGCCCGCCGAGTCCGAGTCGTTCGCGCCGGTTCACACGAGTCTCTTCTCAGAGTAACGTGCCGGCGCACCGTCGCGAAAAAACCGTCGTATCGGTCGAACCGCACTGCGCTGCAGGTCACCGCATCGTCGACCGAAACCGATCCCTCGAGCCGATCAGGCGGCCGATCGCTGCACGTCAGGGACGAGGTTGCGCATGACGTAGACGGTCCCGGCCGCAATGGCACCGACGACGAGGCCGAGGACGACGGCGTTGATGATCAGGCCGCCGACCTCGATATCGGTGTTGTCCAGTTGTGACACGGCGAGGAACGACGAGAGGATCCACAGCGCGGCCGTGCCGGCCAGCGCGCCTGCACCGGCGGTGAGCATCGTCTGTCGGTCGTCGGCCGCCATCCGAACGCCGAGGTAGCCGCCGACGAGCAGCGCGATCGTCGCAGCGATGTGCGGGACGCCGCTGATCGGTATTCCGGCGAACGTGAGCGCGACGAAATCACTGCCGATGCCACCGTCGACGATACTCTCGTCGACGATTTCGCTGAGAATTACGATAAGCCCCATTCCGGCCCCCAGAAGGGCGTAGAGGGCGACGATCGCCTTGACGTACGCCTTCGTAAGCGGTTCCGTCAGGAGGTCCGTAAGCGCCTCCTGGTTCGCCGCCGGCTGGGCCGGCTGTCCGCGAGTCGCGGTCTCGTCGTAACTCGTTTGCTCCTCTGCCTCGAGGTTCGAATCTGACATATTACGGGACTCTCAGCTACAATACTTATTCTTTCTGGGAGAACAGTCAGCTTTGATAATACTATTGGCGTCACGTGCCACGCAGCGGCGTCACCGACCGACGGACCGACGAGTCAGCTATCGGTCGATAGCGTGTGTCTCGGCCTCGAGACGGACGCGGTCGACTGTTCCCAGTCACCGATCGGTTTTGCGTCTCTCCGAGTTGTAGCGACCGAACTCGCTCGAGGACGTATCCGGGAACGGTGACCTCGGTCCCGACGACCGGGGCGTTCTCGCTTTGGACCTGAACGAACCGGTCGACGATCCACGCGACTGTCACGTCCGTCGGCAGTGCGTCGCTTTCCAGTGCCTCGTACGACTGAGAGTCGGTACCACTCCCTCGCATCCCCGTCTGCGTGGCTAACACCGCCGATGATGCCCCCGAAACAAACTGCCGCCGCTTCATATTCTGCTCTAGAACTACTGTATGGAATTTTAACCTTCTATATATCCTGAAATTCTCGCTGATAGTATCACGCGGGCATCGATCCAAACTGTGCGTGAGACCGCCAGCAACTGCGTCGCTGTGAATCAACTACGTCGATCTGCCGCAGTAGTATCACGGACAAGTTCGGCGGGCCGGGAGCGTCGTCTCGAAAACAGGCTGCAACTCAGTCCGCGGAGCCGTCGGTCGACGAGCGGTACTGGTGATCAGCGTCCGACGGGACGAACTGGCTGGAGTTGACCGACGACGAGGAGCCGGTGAGCCAGCGCCGGAGATCGCTCGCGAAGAGGACGGGGCTCTCGAGTCGGAAGAGCCGACCCGTGATGCTCATCCCGGTCGGCGAGCGGATCATCGCGATCAGGGCCCACATCGTGCCGGCCGCGAGCGATCCCATCGCGGAGTTCGACATGCCGAGGCTGAGGAAGGTCATGCCGTAAACGAACCCGATCGCCATCGAGGGGAGGCTCGTTCCGAGGGGAACGCGAGCACTGGCGTCGCGGAGGGTCGGCGCCAGGAAGATGATTGAGAGCCCGCTTCCAATCATGAAGATGAAGTCTTGCCACATCATACAACTACTTACTCGATCGCGAGTTAAAACCCTCTCGGTATTGAAATCGGCCGTTATAGTGGACATTCGTCGATTCGTGATTGTTCTCGTTCGGATCCAGTACTGGCATGATCGATAGTGTGAAATTCGTTCGATACAGCGGTCGCTCCCGAGTAATACGACCTGGTAATGCGGCGTAGTCGTCCGGGCGACCCGGTCGAAATTAGAGAAACGAGCCGTTACTCGCCGCGCTCCGAGAGGACGCTTTCCTCGAGGAAGACCTCGCGGGCCTCGGCCATCGAGGTTACGACGACGTCGCAGTGGGGTTCGACGGCCGGTTTCGGCTCGAAGCCGACCGCGAGGCCAGCGACTTCCAGCATCGGCAGGTCGTTAGCACCGTCGCCGACCGCAACGGTGTCTTCGAGGCTGACGCCGACGTCGTCGGCGAGGGCCTCGAGCGCGTCGTCCTTGGTGCCCTCGATGAGCGGCCCCTCGACGGCACCCGTGAGTTCGCCGTCCTGCATCGGGAGTCGGTTCGAGACGATGTGGTCGACGGCGACGTCCTCGCGCTCGAGCGCGGCGGCGACGCCGCGTTCGAAGCCGCCGGTGAGGATCGCGGTGGTGATACCGGTGTCGTTCAGTTCGGCGATGAGGTCGGCGGCACCCTCCCGGAGTTCGACCTGATCGAAAGCCGCCTCGGCCTCCGCTTCCGGCAGGCTCTCGAGGAGCGCCGCGCGCTTGCGGAGGCTCTCGGCGTAGTCGATCTCGTCGTTCATCGAGCGCTCGGTGATCTCGGCCATTTCGTCGGCGACGTCGCGGCGATCGCCGAGCAACACGGTCATCTCGGAGTCCGAAAGCGTCCCGTCGAAGTCGAAAGCGACGACTGTCATCGCCCGCCGATTGTCGGCCCCCGGATAAACCAGTTCAGGTTTCGCTCCGGCGGGTTGGGACCGCGCTCGGCGAGTCGAACCGGTGGCGGCGACACGATTTCCGAGCGGCCGCGATTTGAAAGGCAGTTTACTTATTCCGGCTGCCAGTATCGTTCGAGGGAAACTCACCGATGCGCACGCTCCGGCCTCCGACTCGAGACGATTCGGCGACGTTTCTCCCGACGCTGGTCGCGAACCTGCTTCCGCTGGTCGGCGTCCTCCGACTCGGGTGGGAGCCCACGACGCTGGTGTTCGTCTACGCCGCCGAGGTGCTGGTATCGTTGCTGGTCGCGAGCGGGAAGGCGCTGTTCGCCCAGCGTCGGCCGACGAGTGACCGGGAGGCCGGCGTGCTGTCGGTCTCGGACGCCCTGCTGACGGCCAAACGCGGCGGCGTTCGGCCGGTCGCGTGGCTGCCGTCGATCCCGGTTCGGAACGTCTCGTTCGCGCTGATCGTCTTCTACGTGACGCCGGTGTACGCGTTTTTCGTCGGGTTCTATCTGCACGAAACCTTCGACGCCGGGATGGAACTGCTCCGGGCCGAGGTGCTGTTAAGCGTCGCCGCGCTGTTCGTCGGACAACTCGTTGCGATCGGCCGCGACTATCTCGGTCGGCGGCGGTACGAACACACCTCTCCCTACGCGGTCGTCGAGACGCCCGCTCGACGGGTGTTCTTCCTGGCCTTCGTCCTGACGGTCGGCCCCGCCGTCGGTTCGACCGGTGCGCTCGCCCTCGTCGTCTGTGCGAAACTCCTCCTCGAGTGGGCGACGTTCCGCGCGACCCGCGACGAGGGGGACTCGAGTCGGCTCGCGGACTGGTTCGTCGTCTCGCCCGCGTCGGCGGACACCGATGATGACGATGGCGGCGGCGCCGAGAGAGCGGTTCGCGTCCCGGCAGTGCCGCCGCGAGCACGTCTCAGACCCGACCGATCGCTGGTCGTCCGCAAGGGCGCCCTCCGCGCGCTCGCTCGGATCGCCGGCAGCGCGCCGCTGTTCGGCCTGCTCTGGGTGGCGGTCGTCTCCGGCCTCGCGAGCGCGACCAGCTCGGCGCTGGTCGTCCCTGTCGGCGCCGCCGCGCTGGTCGCCGCGGCGCTGCTCGCGTTCGGCGTCCAGCTCGCCGCCTACTTCCTTCGGTACGGTACCCTCGAGTACCGGCGTCACGACGAGACGATCGTCGCCTACGATACCTTCCTCGAGGAACCCCAGTGGGCGGCGCCGGTGCAAGAAATCCGGGACGTGACGGTCGCCACCGACTGGTTCGACGAGCGACTCCTCGACGCCGGGTGGCTCCGGCTGACGGTCGGCTGGGACGATGGCGCGCCCGCGCGGGAAATCGGCCCGGTACGGGACACGATACGTGTCGCCGAAGCGCTCGAGATACCGTCCGCCTCGAAACCGACCGCGTGACGATGGGTTTCGGCGCCTCGAGTTCGACGTTCTTCGGCTGCCGGTGCACTATCGCACACGCACGAGGGTACGCACAAAAGGAAAGGACAGCCACTCTACCGGCTCTATGCGCTCGAGTCAGTCGTCGACGACGCGCACGGAATCCCCGACGCGAAGCATTTTGCCGCGGTCGGCCTCGGCCACGCGGGAGATGAGCATCGCCGTGTAGTAGTGGTCGAAGGCGTCCGCGTCGGCCCAGTTGGGGAACGTTTCCTCGCGTTTCTCGACGAATCGCTGCTGAAACTCCTCGATCGGCTCGCCGGACTCGGGGTCTCGTCGGGGGACGACGCAGCGACCGCAGGGGGTGACGCCCTCGAACCGGACGCCGTCGACCTCGAAGGCCGGTGCGTCCTCGCCGACGAAGCGGTCCTCCCAGAACGGCTCGACGCCACCGATCTCGACGTTCGCGCGGAGGCGCCGACGAGCCCCCTCGACGGTCATCCCCTCGTCGTCGAACCAGTCGGCGACGGTCTCGAGTGTGGCGGTGCTGATCACCGACGGCCCCATCTCGCGGCGGTCGACGTAGCCCAGCGTTCGGTCGCGCTCGAGGGTCAACTCTACGTCGAAGAAGTCACCGAACCAGTCCGCGGCGCGGTCGCGGCCGGCGTCCGTCTCGAGGTCGAACCGGACCCGTTCGCCGTCGGGCGCTTCGACCGAGAGCTCGGTCCGTTCCGGATCGAAATCGGTCCGCAGGTCGTGGACCCGATCCGTCCGCTTCCCGTTGAGCACCTCGCCGTCCGCGTCGAAGAGGGCGAACTCCCGATCGGACGCGAGCGTGCCGCCCGCGAGGAGTTCGGCGGTCTCGAGTTCGATACCGTCGAGTCCCTTGATCGGATAGACCCTGAGCCGCTCGAGTCGTGCCATTAGTAGAACGTGACATGAGGGGCACATATAGTTGTTCGTTCGAACGTCATCGGCGGCGACGGTCCGCCGGTCGGCGCCGGTAGCCGATCGCTCGGACGACGGTTCGATCGGGCTACCGACGGGCGCTCCCCGTCGCGTCACTCCTCGTCGACGCGACGGGCGGTCACCCGAAATAGGTTCAGCCGCGTGCTAAACACCTGCGCGTCGCCGATGAGCTCGTACTCCGCACCCGTCTCGAGTTGCTCGCGAGCGAAGAGGTGAGTCGTGGTTCCGACCGCCCCGCCCTCGAGCGTCGAGCGAGCGACGTAGCCCGCGTACTCGTCGGGTTGCGTGAGGACCGGCACCGTTTCGCCGTCGGGGGTTCGAAGAAGCCGAACGACGGTCGTCGCCGGTAGTCGATCGACGAGGCGAACGGTCAACCCCGGGCGGTAGTCGTCGAGCGATACCAGCACGAGATGACGGTCTTCGGACTGCGCGTCCGCCTCGGACGACTCGGTCTCGACGTCGGTGGCTTCGATCGAGGCGGACGTACCGACGACGACGATACTGGCGGTGCCGATCCGCGCTTTCGATGCGTTCGACGACTCGCCCGCTGCGGCCGACGACCCGTTCGACTGATTCTGACTCCGTTCGGCGGTCATGTGACGGTGTGGTAGTGGCAGTCTCTGTCGGTCGTTCGTCCATCGGCGTCGATTCGGACCCGCTGCCCGAATCCGAGCAAAAATAATCGACGGAGGATTACGCGACGGAAGCGCTACGAGACGTCGGTCGAGAGGAGGTTCAGCGTCGGGCTGAACATCGTCGCTTCTTCGCCGAGCGTCGCGCTATCGCCGCTACTGATGGTCCCGCCGCGGATGAACATGAGCGTCGTGGGACTTACCGGACCGCCGTCGACCTGGTACCGCACGACGTGGCCGACGTACTCGTCGGGCTGGGAAATCTCCGGAACGGCCTCGCCGTCGGCGGTCTGGAGGATCCGCACCGTCGTGCTCGTTTCGAGCTGCGAGATGACCTCGAAGTCCTCGCCGGCTTCATAATCGTACGTGAAGACCAATATTTGTCCGTCGCCGTTGTCTTGCACCATTGTCAGTCACCTCCCATATTGGCGGTCGTGTCGTTTCCGGTCGTGGTGGGCTCTTCTTCCGTGACGTTGCCGGTATCCTCTTGGACGACGTCTCCGGTGTCCTCGGTCGTGTCGGTCGTGGCTCCAGAGCTTCCCAGCGTCGTGTTGAGGAGGTTCAGATCGGAACTCAGCACCGAAGCCTCCTCACCCATCGTCCCGCTGTCATCGGCGCTCAGGCTCTGGCCGCGCACGAACAGGAACGTCGTGATCCCCGACTGCTGGCCGATATCATATCGGATGATGTGGCCGGACCACTCGTCGGGCTGGGAGATTTCCGGAATGGTCTCCCCCTCTAGCTGCAGTACCTCGACGGTCGTGCTCGTCTGAAGCGGCGCGATGACGTCGAAGTTCCCGCCGGGATAGTAATTGTTCGCGAAGACCGCTACTTGGTCTCCCTGTGCTCCGACTGTGGCCGTCCCGAAGGCGCCCGTTCCGAGCGTCAGCGCACCCGTCGCGAGTGCACCCTTCGCCATGAACGACCGCCTCGAGTCGCCTGTTGTGTCTTGTTCGCTCATTTTGCTCTCACGCCCTCGTGGGCGCACAATCCTTGCCCGAGTTGCCAGATAAACGCCGTCGACCGTTCCTTCTAGTATCCATCAATTTAATATGAGTAGCAGTATTCAGTGGTTGTTTCGATAGTATCCGTCAATCTGGTACGTCTAACGCTATTGTTCGTGTGATGGGTCTGGAATATAAAGAGATTTTTTGGTCCAATTTGTCGGATGGCTGGTTCTGACAGGCCCGGGTAACGATCGTCCCGGGCGAGCAAACAGCTGATTGTGTCGTTCGTTCGAGGAAATAGTTACTGCCGCGGGTGACAGCCCGTTGAATGGACGCAGGCTCGCGACCAACGATCTTCTACGCGCCGAAATACAGCGATAGTTGGCGATTGATCTTGCAACGGTCCGTGCCTCGAGCGAGATCGTTCGGCCGGATCGATCCGTTCCTGTCCGTCATCGAATACGCACCGACTCGCGTTCGCGACTGTAACGGAAATCGTCACCTTCCGACCGAACAGTTCCGCTTCGTCGATCCGCGCCGCGGCCAGATCGTCCGGAATCTCGACAGACGGGCGACGAGTGAATCGGCCGCGCGCCGGTGGGGACCGGTTGCCGAGTGGTTCGCGATCACTGCTCGATCCGGACGGCGCAATCGGACGCTGCGTTTCGAACGGTAGCATCTTTTATCCAGCCGCTCATCCAACTGTGCCGGAGCATGGTAACGTATAGCAATGGCAACCGACCGCTCCCTCGAGGCGTGTCCCGTCGACGATTCGTGACGGCGGCAGTCGGCAGCGCGGGGCTGCTGGCGATCGGCGGGATCTCGTCGGCCCAGGACGATGACGGCGAGTTCTCCGACGCCCGACTCGTTTCGACGCGGGATTTCGACGCCGAGATCATCCACACGCTCTACACCTACCGGAAGCGGCGCGCACTCGAGGTGCTCCTCTCCGATCCGGAGGTCCACGCGATCGCCGAGGACATGCGCTCGAGTTACGAGGCGTACGATCCGTACACGAACTCCCTCGATGCGGTCAGCGTGCAAGGCAGTCCGGACGTCGAAATCGAAGGCAGTCTCGACGAAGGGGTCGTCGACGTCACGGCCGTCGACAGACGGGTCGCGTACGGACTCGTCGATCGACGGACCGACTCCCTCGCCGCGCTGACGATCACCGACCCGGAGGACGTCTCGTGGCGGGCCTGGGAGGCGGACGACGCGGGGCTCGAGGAAGCGCGGCTCCGACGGCTCTTCGAAGACGCCCGCGTACAGGAGTACGCCGACGGCAACGACTGGTTTCCGTCGCTGCCGATCGCCGAATCGATCACGGCGACCGGCGAGATCGAACGCGGCGGCGTGATCCCGATCGTCCTGTTCGTCGACGAGGCCGAAGCGATCACCGCCCTGGTCGTCGATCTCGACGTGCGGAACGACGACGTCGGAGAAGTGAGTGACGTGACGCGAGTCGAGCGGTTCGTCGAGGTTCCGCCGCACGAACTGGCGACGACCATCGTGCCGGCGGACGATACCGTCCTCGGAACCGTTCCGTCGGCCCCGCTCGAGCGGCGACCGTGGTACACCGCGGTCGACGGCGGCCACCGGATCGAGGACCCGCCGGAGCCGTTCGATCGGGACGGGTGGCGAATCGGGTGGGACGACTCGGGAACCCACGGCGTCGAGATCGCCGCCGAGTTTCGGGATCGCCCGGTGTTCGCAAGCTTAGAGTCGCCCGCGACCCTTAGCGGCTACGGCCTCCCGGAACGCGACGGCGAGAACACGCTGGAGTGGTTCTTTCCGGACGACGGGTCCGCGTTCAGCGGCGACGTACTGGTCTGGGACGTCCACAGCGTCGGGGTCGGCGGACCGGGGCTGCTCGGTACCGTGACCTATCCCGGAGGCGCGGACCGACCGGCCGGATTTCGGTTCAGAGCCCACTATCAAAGCAGTGCTCGAGGCGCCGAGGGTCGAGACCACCGCTCGGGCTACCGGTTCGGACAGTCCAGTCACGAACTCGCCACCGAATTCTGGGAGGACGGAACGGTCGTTCCGATCTGGCGCCGCCAGGGACCCGGATTCGTTACCGAATACGCGGCCACGATAGCTGACGGGGTGTCTGCGGACACCGGAACGGATCCCGAGACCGATCCGGACGCGGGTGTCGACGGCGACGCGAGCGAGAACGGCGTTCCCCATCACTCGATCGCAACGGTTGCGATGGACGTCACCCCCGGGACTACCGACGGCGTCGAGATCGAACGCTCCGACGGCGCCGAGTGGACGACGCCGGAAACGGAGTTCTATCTGGTCGGCGAGCCCGGGACGACCGTCCGGTTTTCCAACCCCGAAGGCCCGGAAACGATCGCCGTTCCGCTCGAGGACGGCATGGAGGTCGTCGTCGTCCGCCGCAGCGCCGGGGAGATACCGGGTGCCCAGCGACTTGAGGACCGGGAGATCGAAACCGCGTTCGTCCATCCGGCGCAGTACATCGGCGACGAATCGATTCAGGGCGAACGCGTCGTCGCCTGGCTCCTGCTGGAGGCCGCGACGGCGCGACTCCCGCACCCGACCGGGACCACATCGTTCGAAACGCAGGCGACGATGCGACTGTCCGGCTACTAAACCGTCCCGCGAGTCGGTCTCGTCGAAGCGGTAGTTTTTGCCTCCGCTGGCAACAACGGAAGGGTTTACGTGCTGCGCACGATTGTCTCGCGCATGAAAGTACTGGTCACGGACCCGATCGCCGACGCGGGTCTGGACGTACTTAGAGACGCCGGCCACGAGGTCGAGACAGGCTACGAGCTCGAGGGCGAGGACCTCCTCGAGGCGGTATCGGACGCCAACGGCATGATCGTTCGTTCCGGGACCGAGGTCACCGCCGAGGTGCTCGAGGCCGCCGAGGAGCTCACGATCGTCGGCCGCGCCGGCATCGGCGTCGACAACATCGACATCGACGCTGCCACCGACGAGGGCGTCATCGTCGCCAACGCTCCCGAGGGCAACGTCCGCGCGGCGGCCGAACACACCGTCGCGATGACGTTCGCGACCGCGCGCTCGATCCCGCAGGCCCACATCCGCCTGAAGAACGGCGAGTGGGCGAAAAGCGATTACCTCGGCGCCGAACTCGACGGCAAGACGCTTGGCGTCGTCGGCCTCGGCCGCGTCGGCCAGGAGGTCGCCAAGAAGCTCGACTCGCTGGGCATGGATATCGTCGCCTTCGACCCCTACATTTCCGAGGAGCGCGCCGACCGCCTCGGCGCCGAACTCGTCGACTTCGAGGACTGCCTCGCTCGGGCCGACTTCCTGACGATCCACACGCCGTTGACCCCCGAGACCGAGGGGATGATCGGCGAAGAGGAACTCGACCTCCTCGAGGACGGCTACATCGTCAACGTCGGCCGCGGCGGCATCATTCAGGAGGACGCCCTCGCCGCGAAGGTCGAGGACGGCACCCTCGCCGGCGCCGCGCTCGACGTCTTCGCCGAGGAGCCGCTGTCGACGGACTCGCCGCTGCTCGAGCACGACGAGATCATCGTCACGCCCCACCTCGGCGCCTCGACGGAGGCCGCCCAGGAGAACGTCGCGACCTCGACCGCCGATCAGGTCAACGCTGCACTCACCGGCGAACCCGTCGCGAACGCCCTGAACGCCCCCTCGATCGACGAGAGCGCCTTCCCCCGCCTCGAGCCCTACATCGACATCGCCGAGACTGCCGGCAAGGTCGCCGCCCAGCTGCTCGAGGGCCGCATCGAGGACGTCGAGATCACCTACGAGGGTGACATCGCCGACGAGGACGTCGAGTTCGTCACTGCCAGCGCCCTGAAAGGCGTCTTCGAACCGCTCGAGTGGCAGGTTAACGCCGTCAACGCGCCCCAGATCGCGGAGGATCGGGGCGTCGACGTCACCGAGTCCAAGACCCGACAGGCCGCGGACTTCCAGAGCCTGATCTCGGTGACCGTCAGCAACGACGAGGACGAGGTCTCCGTCGACGGCACTCTCTTCGCCGGCGACGACCCGCGGATCGTCCGCGTCGACGGCTACCGCGTCGACGCCATCCCCCACGGGAAGATGGTCGTCACGCGAAACACCGACGAGCCCGGCGTCATCGGCCTCATCGGCTCCGTCATGGGCGACCACGACGTCAACATCGCCGGCATGTTCAACGCCCGCGAGACCATCGGCGGCGAGGCGCTGACCGTCTACAACGTCGACAGCGAAATCCCCGACGGAGCCCGCGAGGAACTCGAGGCCGACAAGCGCATCATCGGCCTCAACTACATCACGCTGAACGGCCAGGCCTAGATTCCACTATCGACGCTTTTTGCGGTCGAACTGACGGCGCCGCCTCGTCCCGCGCCCGACTCCGTTCGGACGGTCGGTCGTGATTGTCGGCGTCATCGACACGGTGTCTCACGGGCTCTATTCGATCGATACGGCGGACGAGAACGTGCTCACCAGAAGCTGACCGAAGGACCCGAATTCTAAGCGGTCGCGAACACGTCGAGGACGACTTTCGCACACCCGAGAACGACGGGGCCAACAAAGAGGCCGACGAATCCGAATACCGCGATACCACCGAAGATGCCGACGATGACGATCGCGGCGTTGAGTTCGCCCCTGTGACCGATCATCGCCGGTCTGAGGTAGTTGTCGGCGGTGCTGACGGCGACGCCGTATCCGAACAGCAACGCACTCGCCAGCGGCCGCCCCGCGAGTAGCAGATAGACCGATACCGGAAGCCAGACTCCGAACGGACCGATCAGCGGCAGGAGGGCGAGGACGAACGCCGCGACGGTCAGAAACGCGACGCCGGGAACGCCGATCACTAGCAGTCCGATGCCGAGCAGCGCCGCCTGAAGGACCGCAACGATTACGTTTCCGACTATCGACGCCCACATGAGCCGATCGAGTTCGACGATCAACTCGCGCGTGATCTCGTCGTCGAACGGAAGGAGCATCACGATCCAGGCGAGAAACCGGTCGCCGTCCCGCAACAGCGAAAACAGGACGAACACGGTCACCGTGAGTCCGATGAAGAGGCTCGGAAGCCCGCCGACGATTTCGAACGTTTCGGTCGCGACGCCCTGGAACCCGGTCGCGATCGGTTCCCGATACGTCGCGTAGAGGTTGTCGAGTTCGATCGTGAGACCGACTGCCTCGAAGGACGCTTCGACCGCCTCCAGCTCGAATTCGTCCCCCTGAACGCCCGCGGCGAACTCCGTCCCTTCCCGGAACGTGACGAGCAGTAGATACCCGATCGGGAGTAAGACCGCCACTATCGCCGCTCCGGTGAGGAGAACCGCAGCGAGCAGCGGTCCGATACGTCGTTCGAGGGCCCGTTGTGCAGGGGTAAAAACGTAGGCGATCACGCCCGCGAGGAGCACATACTTGAGATACGGGAGCACGATGAACGTCGCGAGACCCGCGCTCAGAAGTGCCAACGCGATCAACGCGAGTCGTTCCGAGATCCATGCCGGTGTGTCGGCTTGTTCGGCCATGACGACTCTACGCCGGCCGACACGATATACCGCAACGCACCGGTGGGTCCACCGATTTCTGTAGTCCGCCCGTCGATACGGAGCGACGCCTTCGACCAGCGCACCCGTACCGCGAGCAGCGGTCGAGGCCAGCGATCAGTTTCGATCCCGTACTCGCAGCCGGACCCGAATCCGCCAGATCAGCGGCTCGCGTCTGCTCTCGCGGGAAGCGTCTGGAGGCAGTTTCGACAGTACGTGTAGCAGTGATCGTTTTCCGTCCCGCAGACGCGACAGGTGACCGGTTTCTCGAGCTGTCTCTGTGAACTCATCGTCGGTGTTCAGCTCTCAAGGGTGATACCCGACGCGCTGACGTTTGCAAGCCCGGCCCCCGCACGAGGACCTATCATACTGCGGTCAAGTCGGCGCCACTGGACGCCGTACTCACGCCCGGTGAGAGGTCGGCTCGTCGCTCAGTCCGTCCGACTGTTCCATTCCCGGAAGAAACCGGCGAGCACCGCTCTTTTCGGCGGGTTACAATCCCGGATCCCGTCGCGTCGGCGGTCGGTATCGACTCACCGTCTCAAGACGTTCACGACCCGATGATTGTAATCGGATATGACGGGTAGCATACATTTTTATGAGCCGGGATATTGCGCTTCTCGATATGAATCGTCGGAAATTCATCGCGGCGACGAGTGTCGGCGTCGGAATGGCGGGCTGTCTCACTGGGAACGGAACCGATGACGGTGACAACGGAACTGATGGCGACGGCACGAACGACGCGAATATCGACGTAAACGACAACGAGGAAGGAAGCCACTCGAGCGATCCCGGCACCGACGGGAACGGGAGTCAGAACGACAGCAACGAGTCCTCGGCCGATTCGGAGCCCGACGAGTCCGACAACTCGACTGAGGACGACGCCGACGAAACGGACGGCGACGAGAACGAGACCGACGACCCGTCGGGGCGAACGACGTCGTTCGAATCCTGCGCGCGAGCGACGGTGTCCGGATCGTTCGCGGACGGCGACGTCGCCTTCGCGAGCACGGGATTCTACGATGAGGACGGTCTCTTCGGCAACACGGTGATCGAAGACGGCGTCGTCTTCGGCGACGACGTCAATGCCCCCTTCTCGGGCACGGTCGCGTTCGAGATCGGCGGCGGGGCGGGCGTCTCCGAGGGGAGCGACGAGATCGTCGTCACGGTTCCCGACTACGGTGGCGTCGGCACCGTGATCACGTCGCTGACGACCGAACAGGCCGATTACGCCGCTGGCGCCCCGACGACGCCGAACCCGCACGCCGAGGACTGTCTCAGCGAACTCGAGGCCGAGGCTGGCGGCGGCGACAACGGCAGCGATGAGAATGACACCGACGCCGACGATAACGGGTCCGATGGCGACGATAGCGGGTCCGACGGCGACGATAGCGGTTCCGACGGCGACGCCGCGGCGTCGTTCGCGGTCTCGATTCTTAGTACCAACTCCCCGGTTGAGGCGGGCGGCTACCTCGAGGGGACCGTGGAGGTCCGGAACACCGGCGGCGCGGCCGGCTCCGCAACCGTCGACCTCGTGGTCGGCCACGATCCGACGACCGTCGAATCGCGGTCGGTGTCGCTCGAGGCCGGCGAACGGACAACGTTCACGATGAGCTACCAGACACCGCCGGTCGCGTCCGACCAGCAGTTCCCCGTCCGCGTCCAGACGGCCGACGATTCGGACCAGCAGACGGTGCGCGTCCGCGGCGTCTAGTAACTGCGAGCGCGGCTTCCGGCCGATTCCCGCGGCGTAAGAATCCGCCCCCTTTCTGAAACCGCACTCGAGCGTACCGGGACGTGATGCTATCGTCAGCTGGGACCGCCGGCGGACGCCTCGTGCGCACGTCGCCGTTCGGCCGCCCGCAGCGGTCCGTTCCCCTCGAGTCTACCGCCGTCGTCCTCCAGTATGCCGCTCTCGAGCGGCCGGAGGCGAGGGCCGTGGCAAAAGACCTATCGCCGTGCCAACCAACCGCCCGTACATGGACGACGACGTTTCGGTCGACTTCGGCGAGGACGGACTCGTCCCCGCCGTGGCACAGGACGCGGAGTCCGGCGAGGTGCTCATGCTCGCCTACGTCTCCCCCGAAGCACTCGAGTGCACGCGCGAGACGGGACGGGCCCATTACTACTCGCGCAGCCGCGACGAACTCTGGGAGAAGGGCGCGACGAGCGGCCACGTCCAGGAGATCGAAGAGGTGCGCGTCGACTGCGACGCCGACACCTTGCTCTACCTGGTCGCCCAGGAGGGCGGGGCCTGCCACACCGGTCACCGGTCGTGTTTCTATCGGACGATCGAGGGCGAGAACGTCGGCGAGGAGGTCTACGACCCCGACGACGTCTACGGCGACGAGTAACCGATCATGAGTGAACGCGCCCACCGCGCCGGCGTCGAGGCCGGCTCCGGTTCCGGCGCCGACGGACAGTCTCCGCTCGAGGTCCTCGAGGGGGCCCGCAGGCGGTTCGAGGATGCCGACCAGCGAATCGCGGACGCGGGCGGCGACGCCGTCGCGGAGGCCGCTGAGGCCTACCGGGACGCGACGGAGCTCCTCGATGACTACGTCGATCGGGCGACGGGTACCGGCCGGGAGAACTTCAAGGCCTACGTCGAACTCGAGGGGCAGTTCGACTCGCTGGTCTCGGAACTGCCCGACGATCTGAAGGGCCGCGAGGCGTTCGAGGAGGCCCTCGACGCGATCGACAAGCGCCGGCTCAGCGAGTCGGACTTCGAGCGCGCCCACGAGGCCCTCGAGCCGGCGGCCCGGTACGCCGAACTGCTCGAGGAACGCGAGGCCGCTCGTGAGGCGATCGACGAGGCCCGAACCGCCGCCGCCAAGCGCCGACGGGTGCTCGCCGATGAAATCTCGGAGCGCGAACGACTGGTCGAACTCGGGGAAGCCGACCTCGAGGCGCCGGTCGAGGAACTCCGCGAGCCGATCGACGCCTACAACGAGGCGATCAAGACGGCCTTCGAGGAGTACCGAGTCGAGATGTCTGCTCACGAGGTGTTCGAACTGCTCGAGCGGAGCCGCTGGTACCCCTTCGTCGACTACGAACAGCCCCCCGACGACCTCGCCACCTACGTCCGCGAGGATCCGGCCGGCGAGTATACGATTCCCGAACTTCTGGAGTACGCGAACTATTCGCGGTCGAAACTCGAGCACTACGTCTCGAGCGCGGACGAACTCAAGCGCCGAGTGGCGACCCAGCAGACGTTCCTCGACGGGATCGACGCCGACCCGCTGACGATCCCGTGGCCGCCGGGCGAGGCGGGCGTCCTGCGGCGCCGCGTCCGCGAGTGTCGCCCGTTCGTCGAGCGCGTCGCCGACGAGGACGCCGTCGCGAAACTGCGGTCGATCCGGCGACTCACGACCGATCCCGAGTTCGAGTACGACCGACTCCAGACCGCGGCGCAGGCGGTCGCACAGCTCTCTCCCGACGAACGCGAGCGGCTGGCCGACGGCCGTGTTGCCGACAAACTCGAGTCGCTGCGAGACGAGCGGGCGCGGCTGGAGGAGGCGCTCGAGGTCGAGGATCCGATCTGAGCGTCGGGTTCAGCGATCTCCCCGTTCGAGGGGCGACGACTGAAGGCGCCGGCCGTCGTAACGCCGGTATGACCAGACGCGTACTTGTCCCCATGGACGACTCCGAGCCGGCCCGCGCGGCCCTCGAGCACGCGCTGTCGGTGTTTCCGACCGACGAGGTGACGGTCGTGCACGTCGTCGACGACCTCGAGGCGGGGTACGGCGGTCGGCCGCCCGTGACGACCGGTGGCGGGGACGACGCGGACGATCCCGATTTCTTCGCGGACGTACGTGAAATCGCCGCCGAGCACGACCGGCGCGTCGACACGGCCGTCATCGAGGGCACGTCGGCGGACGCGATCCTCGAGTACGCCCGCGAGGAGGACGTCGACCAGATCGTGATGGGCAGCGAGGGGCGGTCGGGCGTCTCCCGAATGCTGCTGGGCAGCGTCGCCGAGGCCGTCACGCGGCAGGCGTCGGTGCCGGTGACGATCGTTCCCTAGGCGGATCGGATTCGATTCCCCGTCCAGCGTCGTTCCAGTCGGAAAACCGAACGTTCGTCCGCTGTTGAACGACGGCGGTCTCGAGAATCGGCCGTTTATCAAATCGCGGGTGTTTTTCTGTCGAAGACGTAAGGACGAGTCATGGACGACCGGCTGGGGACGACGCTTCACACTGGACTCCTGCTCTCGACGACCGCGGTGCTGGCGTGGCTCTCCGGCTTCCCGATGTTGTTCCCGAGTCTCGGCCCGTCCGCGTTCGTGCTCGCGCTGTTTCAAGATAGCGACGCGACGTCCCCGCGGCGCGTAATCGGTGGCCACGCGATCGGCGTCGTCGCCGGCTTACTCGCCTACCACGCCTTCGGCGTCACGATCTCGATCACGGCCGCGACCGATCCTGGCTCACTCGCGGGACTCAGACTCGGCGCGAGCGGTGTCGTCGCGACGATGCTGACCGCCGGCGGCATGCTCTGGACCGAGACCCGCCACCCGCCGGCCTGCGCGACGACGCTGATCGTCTCGCTCGGCCTGCTCTCGACTCCCCTCGAAGGGGCGCTGATCGTCGCCACCGTCGTCGTGCTCGTCGTCGCCCACGAACTCCTGCTGGCGACCGAGCGGGTCGGTGCGCGGTACGGGAACCGGCTCCGGTCGTAGGCTGCCGGTGACCGGCCCCAGTCCCGATCTGAGGTCGACCGCGCGACCGCGGTATTGATACGGTATCGATACGTTCTCGATATTGAACACGATGCAGGTGGCTGCCGGGGGCGAACGAGCGGAGCGAATCGAACCGCGAGCGGTCGGCTCGACGCGCGGAGGTGTCCGGCGGTGGACGCGCTGACGACGCTGCTCCTGGTCGGTCTCGTCGCCGCGGGTGCCACCGCCGTCGCGATGGCCCTTGAGGCCCGCGGACGCCTCCCCGCGTGGGTCGGCGTCTGGGGGCCGATCGTGACTTTCGAGACGGAAAACGGGCTCGGCGCGCTCGACCGACTGGCCCGCCCGCGCTACCGTCGCGTCTGGCGGCGGTGGACCGGCGCCGGCGTCGCCGTCTCGCTGCTGTTGCTCGTCGTCATGACTACCGTGGTCCTGTTCGCCGCCTACGCCGCGCTGACGCGAGAGGCCGCCACGCAGGTGAACCAGCCGCGGAACGTGCTGGCGATTCCGGGTGTCAACGACTTCCTGCCGCTGGCGGCGACGCCGGCGATCTGTGTCGGCCTCGCCATCGCTGTCGTCGTCCACGAGTTCAGCCACGGGCTACTCGCTCGCGTCGAGGACGTCGCCGTCGAATCGGCCGGCCTGATCTTCCTCACCGCCCTCCCCTTCGGCGCGTTCGTCGGCATCGACGAGGACGACGAGGACGCCGCCTCGACGGCCGAACGCAACCGGATCTACGCCGCGGGGATCGCGAACAACCTCGCGGTGGCGCTGCTTGCGTTCCTCGCCCTGTTCCTGCTCGTCTCTACCTCGATCGCTGCCGTCTCCGGCGTCGCCGTCGGCGGCGTCTACCCCGAGACGCCGGCCGACCGGGCCGGCCTCGAGCGCGGCGACGTCGTCACTGCCGTCGGCGGCGAGGAAATCGACGGCGCCGCCGACCTGCGCGCGGCCCTCGACGCGACCGACGAACGCGTCGCACTGACGGTCGCGGGCGGCCGCGATGACGCCGAGACTGTCACGCTCGAGCGATCGGTCGTCGTCACCAGCACGCTCGAGAGAACCGGAGGACGAACGGCGGTGAACGACAGTAGCGACGGCGGGAGCGACAGGGCCGACGGTTCCGACGGAGAGCCGAACGCACTCGAGCCCGGCGAGACGATCACGGCGGTCGACGGCACCCCGGTCGCCACCGAACGCGAGTTCCGCGCGGCCCTCGAGAATCACACGATCGCGACGCTCGAGACGGACGATGGCTCGACAACGGTCGTTGCCGGCGCGGCCGCCACCGCGGTCGACGCCGATGGCCCGCTCGCGGCGGCCGGCGTGCCCGACCCGGGCGGCGATCCGCGAGCGCTGGTCATCACGCGCCTCGAGGGCGAGCGAGTCGTCGATAGCGACGACCTCCTCGAGACGCTCGCGGAGGTCTCTCCCGGCGAGACAGTCTCGCTCGAGGCCGTCGTCGACGGCGAGCGCCGCGAGTACGCGGTAACGCTGGGCGACCGAAACGGCGAGGCGGTCCTCGGGATTACCACGGTACCGGGAACGAGCGGGACGACGGTAACCGACCTCGGGGTCGAGCCACATCCGAGCGTCCAACACCTCGGTATCCTCCGGGGCCAGCCGGTCGCGGACGGACTCGGATCGTCGCCCGTAGCGCGCGGGTTCGCAGTGTTCGCCCTCCCCTTCGCCGGGCTGATCGACGGCTTCTCGACGGCGAACTTCGGCGGCTTCGTCGGGTCGGTCGCGAACGCCTACGTCGTGACGGGGCCGCTTTCGGTCCTCGGCGGTGGCGTCTTCGCCGCGGCGAACGTCCTGTTCTGGACGTGGTGGCTCAACCTGCTGGTGGGCGTCTTCAACTGCATTCCCTGCTACCCGCTCGACGGGAGCAAACTCCTGCGGACGACCGTCGAGGCCGCTGGCTCGAGGGCGGGGATCGAGCGACCGACCCGCGTCGCGACCGCGGCGATGGTCGGCGCCAGCGCGGTCGCGGCCGGCGCGATCCTGCTAGTGCTCTCGAGTCCGTTCCTCGGCTGAGTTCTCATCCCGTCGCTGAAAAGTAGTTGGAGATCACTGCTCGACCGTCGTGGCGAGGAGATTCAGTCGCGAACTGAACATCGACGCGTCGGTATCCAACGACGCGCTTTCGCCGGTACTGATGCGCCCCTCGCGGACGAACAGGATCGTCGTCGGCTCCAACGCCTCGCCGGAGGATTCGTACCGGATTACGTGACCGGTGTACTCGTCCGGTTGCGAGATCTCCGAGACAGTCTCCCCGTCGACGGTCCGGAGGAGCTGTATCGTCGTCCCCGGTTGCAGATGTGCGATCGTCTCGAACTCCGAGCCGGGTTTGTAGTCGTACGAGAAGACGAGCGTTTGTCCGTTGGTATTCTGTGTCATCGTTACTCTCCTCCGTTCTCGGGGTCGTCGTCATCGTCCCTGATCGCTTCCTCGAAGGCGTCGATCTCGTCCTCCTCGAGCGGTTGCGGTCCGGTCTCCGTCTCTTCGGTAACCGAGGTACTGAGCAGGTTCAACTGGGAACTCAGTACTGACGCGTCTTCACCGATCGTACCCCTGTTACCGGCGCTCAGTCGTTGCCCGCGCGTGAATAGAAACGTCGTGATGCCCGCCTCCCGAACGTCGCCGATGTCGTAGCGAATGATGTATCCGGTCCACTCGTCAGGTTGGGAGATCTCGGGAACGGGCTCCCCGTCCGCTTGTAGTATCTCGACCGTCGCACTCGTCTGGAGAGGCGAAACGATGTCGAAGCCCGCTTCGGGATAGTAATTATTCGAGAAGACCGCTGTTTGCTCTCGCTGTGCGCTCCCCGTGGCTGTCCCGAACGGCGTCGCTCCGAGCGTCAGCGCCCCTGCCGCGAGGACCCCTTTCGCCATGAACGACCGTCTCGGGTCGCCTATTGATTCGCGTTTGGCCATGATTCTCTCCCTGTCGCCCGCCGTACGGCTCTTCTCCACGCACTGATTCCACCGTGTTCGGCATAGTCGGTGGGCACGTTATCATTGGTGAACCACTCTCATCAAGTCATCTTTCGATATTCGGTCACGCTGTGATCCTCGTTCACGGTGTGATACAAGCAGTCCGCGCGGAATGTGTACGCGACGATACAATAGTTCTGACTTGATATACCGCTCTACTCACCGCGCATGTCGCGAAACGCGACCCGGGAAGCGATTCGAACGAGACGGGTCAGTCGACTCAGACCTCGGCCTTCGCCTCGGTCAGCGTCTCGAACATCTCGTCGGCCAGTTCGTCGGCGCGCTCTCTGTTGCGGGCCTCGGCGTAGACCCGGACGAGCGGTTCGGTGCCGGAGGGGCGGGCGAGCACCCACGCGTCGCCGTAATCCAGTCGGTAGCCATCCCGAGTGTTGAGTTCGGCGTCGGCCGACTGGGCGTGGTTGGCCGCGGCGTCTAGCATTGCGTCGCGCTCGGCCGTCGACTCGTAGGCGACGTTGTGGCGGACGTTGGCGTAGCCGCCGTAGGGTGCGACGATCTCGCTGACCGGTCGCTCGGCGACGAGCTCGAGGAAGCGAGCCGCGGTGAAGGCGCCGTCCCGCGAGAGCCGGAAGTCGGGGAAGAAGATCCCCCCGTTGCCCTCGCCCGCGATCGGGACGCGCTCGCCGTTCGCCTCGAGTTCCTCGATTCGGGTGATGATGTTCGTCGACCCGATCGGCGTTAACTCGAGGTCAGCGCCGACCTCGGTGACGACGTCGACGAGCCGCTGGGAGACGTTGACCGCCGAGACGGTCGTGTCGCCGGGCTCGAGTTCGGCGGCGGCGAGCGCGGCGAGGGTGGCGTCGCCCTCGACGTACTCGCCGGTCTCGTCGAAGAAGATGGCCCGATCGGCGTCGCCGTCGTGGGCGATGCCGACGTCGGCGTCGGTGGCCCGGACCAGCTCCCCGAGGTCGCCGAGGTTGCCCGGGACGGGTTCGGGATCCCGGCCGGGGAAGTGGCCGTCGGGCTGGCCGTTGACGGTGACAACGCGACAGCCGAGCTCGCGGAGGAACTCGGGGCTGGTGATCGCGCCGGCGCCGTGGCCGGGATCGAGCGCGACCGTCAGCTCGGCGTCGGCGATGGTCTCGTAGTCGGCCGCCCCGAGCAGTTCGTCGATGTACGACGCCCGTACGCCGTCGACTTCCCGGACGCGGCCGGTCTCGTCCCAGGAGGCGACGTCGAACCCCTCTGTGAGCAACACGTTCTCGATCTCCTCCAAGTCCGTGATCGCGAGCTCAATTCCGTCGCTACCGACGAGTTTGACACCGTTGTACTGAGGCGGGTTGTGCGAGGCCGTGATCACCATGACGGGAATCCCCTCTCGCTCGGCGTAGGCCTGCGCACCCGGCGTGGGCAGGATCCCCAGCCGATCGACGTCCGTCCCCGTGCTCGCGAGTCCGCTCGCGGCCGCGTCGGCCAGCATCCGCCCGGTGTATCGCGTGTCGCGCGCGATACCAACCCGGTCGACCCCCCACGCCGTCCCGGCCGCTTTCGCGACGCGCAGGACGAACGCCGGCGTCAGCTCTTCGTTGGCGACGCCGCGCGTTCCGCTCGATCCGAACACTTGCATCACGCGCTAGTCGTATGGGTCCCCTCAAAGGGATTCCGGAGCAGACGGAACGCTTTCGGCGCGCGACCCCGATCGTGGACGTATGCATTCCATCGAGGAAAAGCGCGTCTACGGCGACCGCGACGGGGCCCTCGAGGCCTACGTCGCCAGTTCGATCGGCGTCGTTCGCGTCCGCGTCGCCGACGACACTGTCGGAGAGTTCGGCCTCTGTGACCGCTGTACGGCCCGCGACATCGCGGCGACGGACGGCGTCGTCGCAGTCGCGACCGACGAGGACGTTCGCCTGCTCGACTTCGAGCGCGACGACGACCCCGACGACGCGACGGTCGTCGACAGCGGCTTCGGGCCCGCCGTCGCGGTCGGCGCCGACGGCTCCGGGCTGGTCGCCGCCGGTCCCGACGGCGACGTCGCGCGCCTCGAGTCGCCCTCGATCGGCCTCGGCGACGCCGGGAGCACCCGCGAGTGGACGCCCCTCGAGAGCAACGGCGTCGCGACGGTGCGGGCGATCGACGGCGATCTCGTCGGCACCGACAGCGGCGTCTATCGCGTCCACGAGGGTCGCCTCGATCACGCCGGCCTCTCGGACGTGCGAGACGTCTCCGCGGCCGGCGTTCCGCTGGCCGCGACCGCCGACGGCCTCTACAAACTCGGCAACGGCTGGATGGAGGCCCTCGAGGGTGGGTTCGAGACCGTCGCTGCCGACCCGCACAGCGAGCGCGGGCAGTTGACTCGCGCTCACGTGGTCGGCGGCGACGCCGTCTACGCCTACGACGCTGCCGACGAGTCGTGGGCCGAGTACGATCGCTCGAGTGCGCCGATCGTCGGCATCGGCTATGGACGCACGGTCTACGCCGTTACCGATCAGGGAACCTTCCTCTCGGCGACGCCCGACGACGGGGCCGGTCGCTGGCGGTCGCAAACGATCGGCGTCAGCGGCGTGACAGGGCTCGCCGTTCCCGGCGACGAGTAGCGGTTCCGGTACGTACCGAGTCGACGACCGCGGTTCGTCCGTCTGACGGACATTTATCTGTACTGGATACTTTCAACATTTCGTATGAGTGGGATCCAACGCCGCCGACTCCTCGCCGCGACCGGTGTCGGCCTGACGGGTGCGATCGCCGGCTGTCTGGGGAGCGACGAAAGCGGCGGTGCGAACGGCGACGAGAACGGGGACGAAACCGGCGACGAAAACGAGACTGAAAGCGAAACCGACGAGACCGCCGAGTCGGTCTCCGGAACGATCGTCGTCGACAACCTCGACGATACGTCTCACACGTTCGACATCCTCGTCGAATACGATGGGCAGATCCAGCACTGGGAGACCAGATCTCCCGGCGCCGACGAGACGCTCACCTTCGATCACGACTGGTCGGCCGACCGAGAGCAGTTCCGCGTAACCGCCCGGCTCAACGGGGGCGAGCCGGTGAACATCACCCCGTCGAACTGGAACGAGTCGACCTGTCTCAGCATTTTCGTCCGCATCACCGACGGCGAGACCATGACGCACTCGAGCAACACCGATCCCGGCCACTGCGGGGCCGCGTCGGACGACGACTCCGAGTAGTCGGCTGCGCCCGTTTCCTCGCGGTCGGGCGTCGACGCGTCGAACCCAAGAACGAAAACGGGTTTACCTCCCGCCCGCTCTGCTCGAGTATGACTACGATCGTCAGCGGGTCGGCCTCCCAGACGCTGGCCGCCTCCCTCGCGGACGAACTCGAGGTATCGCTCGCCGCCGTCGAGTACGATCGATTCCCGGACGGCGAACTGCTCGCGGCCGCTCCCGACTTCGACGACGACAGGGCTATTATCGTCGGCTCGACGGTCTCGAGCGACGCCCACCTCGAGGTGCTCCAGCTGCAGGATGCCGTCCGAGAGGCCGGCGCCGAGGAAATCGTCACCGTCCTGCCGTACATGGGCTACGCCCGCCAGGACGAGGCCTTCGAGGCGGGCCATCCCGTCTCCGCCCGCGCGGTCGCCCGTTCGATTTCGACTGGAACGGACCGCGTGCTGACCGTTAACCCCCACGAGACGGCGGTCTGCGAGTTCTTCGAACCGACGGCGACCGCCGTCGACGCGGCGGGCCGGCTGGCCGATCCGCTGCCCGCCGACCTCGCGGACCCCGTCTTCCTCTCGCCCGACGCAGGCGCGATTGACCTCGCCGACACGGTTCGGGACGCCTACGGCGACGGCGAGACGGACTACTTCGAGAAGACCCGCCACTCCGCAACGGAGATCGAGATCTCCCCCAGCGACGTCGACGTGGCCGGCCGCGACGTCGTCGTGACTGACGACATCATCGCGACGGGATCGACCATGAGCGAGGCCGTCGGCGTCCTTCGGGACCGCGACGTCGGGCGCGTCTTCGTCACCTGCGTCCACCCGCTGCTGGCGCGCAACGCGGTGACGAAACTCCGCCGTGCGGGCGTCGAAACGATCTACGGCACCGATACGATCGAGCGAGAAGTGAGCGCCGTCTCGGTCGCACCGGCGATCGCCGACGAACTGTAACCGGCCCGCCGACGCCGCGCCGCCACGGTTTTGCGCGGCTGTTCCGTCGACTCGAAGCGTCCATTCTCGAGACGTGTCCTTTGAACTGCGGCTGCTAGGGGCGGTAATAGTCGCCGCTCAGCGGCGCCGCCGACCGACCATCGCGATCGCGACCGCGAGTCCGAAGGCGACGGCCGCGGCCGCGACACCGAAGCCGGGCATCGATTCGACCGTCGATTTGATCCCACCGACGGAGACCGTCGTCGTCCGCTCGCCGGCGCTGATCTCGTAGTCGCCGCCGTCGTCGAATGTCAGTTCGGCCGCGACGCTCCCGGTCTCGCCCGGCGCGAGCGCGATCGGCTCACCACGTTCGGTCCCCGATGCGGTCCGGAACGCGAGGCGTCCGGCCGCGGGGAGGGAGTCAGCGGTCGCGACCGATGCGGTCGCCGTCACCGTCTCGCCGGGGTCGACGCTGGCGGGTTCGATCCGCAGGTCGGTGACGGTCAGGCTCGGCGTCGACCGGACGTAGACGGTCAGTCGGTCGCTCCCGACGCGAACGTCGTGGATCCCGGGCTTCGTCGGCGTCCACGCGAGCGCCGTCGTCGCCGCCTCGCCGGCTTCGAGCACTCGCCGTTCGGTCTCGACGACCTCGCCGTCGACCTGCAGGGTCGCGTCGGCGGACCCCGCGCGGTCGTCGACGTTCTCGAGTGCAACCGGCACCGTGACGCGCTCGCCGGCTGGCACCGCCAGCACGTCGCCGGCGCCGAGCTCGGCGCTGGGTCCCGACAGGTTCGCGCGATCCCAGCGCTCCCACTCTCGTCCGTCGACCGTGACGGGCTCCTCGCCCAGTCCCGACGTGGTCGCGGCGCGGGACTGTCCGAACGTCGCCTCGTGCTTGAAGTAGTTCCACATATCGGGCGTCGACCTCGTGTGCGCGTACCGCTCGGCGCTCGCTCGCAGTTCCTTCCCGCCCGCCTCCTCGAGCGCCGTCAGGAAGTCAGCCGCCGTCACTCGCTCCTCTTGCGCGTTCAGCGCTCGGACGATATCCTCGAGCCGTCGGTCGCCGTCGGTCGCTTCCCGAAGCTGCCGGTCGAGTTCGCCGTAGACGAGCGCGCCCTTGGCGTAGTCGGTCCGGTGGTGGCCCCACGTCTCCGGTTCGGCGAGGACGCCGTCGGCGTACGGCGACTGCTCGCCGCGCTCGAGGTGGTCGCGGAACTCGCTGTACGAGATCAGCCCCTGCTCGTAGGCGAGCAACGCGGCGTGGTACTCGGCTCCGCCCTCGACGAGCCAGGAGGCGTCGGTCGCGACCTCGTCGTTGGCGAAGCGCTGGTGAACGTGGACGTACTCGTGGAGCCAGACGTTCGACGCCTCGGAGAGTGGGGCGTCGGCGCGGACCCACGCGTCGGACTCGCCGTACTGGAGCCCCCGCGGGCCCCAGTCGGCGTCGCTCGGCACCGCGGCCACGAACACCTCCTCGTCGCTCGGCGCGATCGAGAGCCTATCGCTCGCGTTGCCGAGCGCCTCGAGGATGTCGTCGGGATCCTCGCGGAGGTCGGCGGCGTCGGAGACGACCAGTCTGACGGTCTCGCCGTTTTCGGTCCGCTCGTACTCGGTCACCGGTCCGAAGACGGCGATATCGCCCCCGGTCGCCCCCGGCCCGTCGACGGTCACCGTCTCCTCGATTCCGATGCTGACGTCGGCCTCCCGCCGGTAGGAGACGCTGATGCCCGGCACGGGGACGACGCCCCACTCGCCAGTATCGACGAAGCTGTAGCCGCTCCGGCTCGAGCCCACGCGGCCGCCGGTTTCCGTCCGGTCGGCAGGGAGCCGGACCCGGATCGACGGCGCCTCGCCGTCGCCGGTCCATCGGTAGGTCCCTTCGTCGGTCGCCTCGAACCCGTCGGTCGACCGGACCGTCGCCTCGTCCTCGAGGTCGACGGTCAGGCTGCTCATCGGCTCCGGAATATCGAACGTAAACTCGGCCTCGTACACGTCCGGCCGGTCGGGCAGGTGCCGGAGTTCGATCGTTCGGTGGAGGATATCGTCCGCCTCAGTCATCGCGGCCGCCTCGGCGTCGGTCTTCGTTGCGGCGCTCGGTTCGGCGGTAGCAGTTGATACAGCAGTCGACTCGAGCGCCCCGGCGTTACCGGCCGCCGGACCGCTCGCTGTCGGACTCCCGCCAGCGCCGGCGCCGGCGATGCCGGCCGGAATGGTTCCGAGTAGGAGCACTACGACGACGAGAACGGTAGCCCGAGATGTCACTATCTACGGCTGGTAAATCAGTCACCATGACTTTTGTGGCACTGATACTGTCAAACTCCGACGACTGATACGGTTGAAGGGAGAATAGAAGCGTCTGAGAGGAGATATTAGTTGCCGGGCGATGCTCTTCGGCTGTTTCCCTCCGCGTCTCGCTCGAGGACAGTGACAGTCTGGACTACATCGTCTATTGCGATCGTAGCCTCGTAGCCGTCAGCACTCATCGCCTCATCGCAAGAACCCCCGAGAAGTCGATTATCGGGATGGTCGTCCGACTTCCCGTGACTGATACGGAGTTCTACGGACCCGTCCGATTCGTCGGCGGAAACGTCGGCGAGTGTCGCTTCCTTACATTTCTTCGACCCGACCCAGATCGCTCCTTCGACCGTCGCTTCGCCGGTCTCCTCGGTAACCGAGATCGCGGGCTCATCCCGCGGATCGAGATCGGTATCGGTGATCTCGAACTCGAGCTCCGATACCGCAGCGGGCAGCGATGGAGAGTCCGAATCGGTAGCCGCCAGTTGATCCAGACACCCGGCGAAACCAATAGACGACAGCGTCGCTGTACTGGCGAGGAGCGTCCGACGGTTCATAATGAATACTACAGGAAGTGGCGTAAATATTCCCGCGTGACTCAAACGGCTATTTGAGCTATCGTTTGGTTTGCAGCCGGATTATCGAACGGAGGGGGCCAGTTACGCGATAGCCGTCGTCAGCGGCTCGCCTCTACCTTTTTCCGCCGGGATTCGCTCGCGTTGCGAGCGAACCACTCGGCGCAAAAATCTGTCTGGTGAGAGCAAAGCACTCGCTGACCTTTGCTCACTCCGTTCGCAAAGAGACCAAAAAAGCAGGTCGTTCGGCGTAGCCTCACGACCTGCGAACCGTCCTAGTCCGTTCGACGGACGCTAATCCGACGCTTCGGCCGCTGCCAGCGGCTCGACCCCGATTTCCATCGTCACGTCCTCGACCTCCCACTCCTTGTGGTGGCCGTCGTCGATCTCGCCGATCTCGTCGGCGCGGACCTCCTCGCGGATCAGGTCTTCGCGCTCGGCGACGAGGTCGGCGACGCGGTCGTCGCTGATCTCGAGATCCAGCGCGATGCGCTCCTCGACGTCGAGGTCAAGTTCCTTGCGCATCTCCTGGACCCGGCGGATGACCTCGCGGGCGTAGCCCTCGCTCTCGATGTCGTCGGTCAGCGAGGCGTCGACGTAGGCGACGCCGCGGTCGTCGCCGTTCAGGCCGAACGCGGTGCCGGCGATGCCGTCGGGCGTCTGGGTAACGAAGGAGACCATCTCGTCGGTGATCTCTTCGCCCTCCTCGAGGACGTCCGCGACGGCGTCCTCGATCGCCTCGAGGCTCGGCTCGTCGATGCGGGCTTCGTTGAGCGCGTTCATGACCTGGCCGGCGCGGTCGCCGAAGGCCGGGCCGAGTTCGCTCATGTCCGCTTCGGCGCTGTACTGAAGCTCTTCCCAGCGGTTCTCGGCCGAGACGAGTTCGATCTCGCGGGCGTTGAGCCGGTCCTCGAGCAGCGGCGTGTGGCGTTCGACGGCCTCGACGACGCGCTCGTCGCCGGCGGCCACGACGACCCGCGGGACGGGCCAGCGCAGCTTGCGGCCGGCCTGCTGGCGGGCGTTCGCGCCGGCCTCCTCGATCGCCCGGAGGATGGCGACGTCGTCCTCGAGCTGTTCGTCCTGCCAGTACTCGTCGACGGCGGGCCAGTCCTCCATGTGGACGGTGTCGAACCCGTCGTCGCCGGTCAGCGTCCCGTAGATCTCCTCGCTAATGAACGGTGCGTACGGCGCGAGCAGGGCGACGCTCTCCCGGAGGACCCGATAGATCGTCGCGTAGGCGGCCCGCTTCGAGCCGCTGTCCTCCTCGGCCCACATGCGCTCGCGGACGGCCTGGACGTAAAAGCGCGAGACGTCCTCGACGACGAACTCGATCAGGGCGTCGAGCGCGCGATCCTGCCGGCGGTCCTCGAAGGCCTCGGTCATCTCCGCCTTCGTCGACTGGAGGCGGGCGAGCACCCACTCGTCGATGAGCTCGAGGTTGGAATCGACGTCGTCTAAGGTCGTCTCCTGGGGATCGAACTCGTCTAGGCGCATGTACGGCAGCGGGAACCGGAAGACGTTCCACAGCGTCCGGAGGTGGTTCTCCATCGTCTGCATCCCGTCCCAGTCGAAGCGCATGTCCTCGCCCTGCGGGTTGTTCGACAGCAGGAACATGCGCATGACGTCGCGGCCGTGGCGGTCGATGGCCTCGTGGGGGTCGATCAGGATGTCCTTGGACTTGGACATCGCGCGGCCGTCGGGCATCAGCGCGTGGCCGTGCATCAGCACCTCCTGATACGGGCTCTCGCCGAGCGCAGCGGTGCTCATCCCCAGCTGGGACCAGAACCAGCCCCGCGTCTGGTCGTGGGCCTCGAGGATGAAATCAGCGGGCCAGAGTTCGTCGAATTTGCTGTCGTCCTCGGGGTAGTTCAGGGTGCCCCAGGAGGCGACCGAGGAGTCGAGCCAGACGTCGAAGACGTCGGGGACGCGTGTGTAGGTGGTGCCGTCCTCGGTGATCGTCAGGTCGTCGACCGTGTCCTTGTGGAGGTCGATGTCTTCGGGATCGACGTCCTGATCGACGCGCTCGGCGAGTTCCTCGCGGTCGCTGACGACGATCATGTCCTCGTCGTCGTCCCGGTCTTCAGGGGTCCAGACGGGCAGCGGGATGCCCCAGTAGCGCTGCCGGGAGACGTTCCAGTCGGGGGCCTCCTCGACGAAGTCCCGGAAGCGGTTGTCGCGGGCCCACTCGGGGTGCCACTCGCTGTCTTCGATGTTGTCCAGCAGTTCGTCCTTGACGTCGGTGATCGTGATGAACCACTGGTCGGTGACGATCTGGAGGATCCCCGTGTCACAGCGCCAACAGTGGCCGTAGCTGTGGGTTACGGTGCCCGAGGCGAGCAGCGCGCCGTTGGCCTCGAGGTCATCCGTAATCTCCGGGTCGGCGTCCTTGACGAACTGGCCTTCGTACGTGCCGGCCTCCTCGGTGTAGACGCCGTCGCCGCCGACGGGACAGAAGATCGGGAAGCCGAGTTCGCGGCCCCGCTCGAAGTCCACTTCACCGTGGCCGGGCGCAGAGTGGACCAGCCCGGTGCCGTCGCCGTCCGTGTCGACGTAGTCGGCGGCGTAGACCTCGAGCGCGCCGTCGACGTCGACGTGGTCGGGCACCTCCTCGGCCAGCGGGTGCTCGTACGACCAGCCGATCAGCTCCTCGCCGGAGAGTTCCTCGACGACCTCGTAGTCGTCGTAGCGGCCCTCCCGGAGGACTTCCTCGTGTTTCGCGTCGGCGACGTACAGCAGTTCTTCCTCACCGTCTTTCTCGGCCCGGACGCCGACGTAGTCGCCCTCCTCGTCGACGGCGACGAACGTGTTCGCCGGGATCGTCCACGGTGTGGTCGTCCAGATGACGAGCTTGCCCTCGCGGTCCTCGAGGTCGAACTTGACGTAGACGGAGGGGTCTTCGACGTCCTCGTACTCGACCTCGTTGTTCGCGATCGCGGTCTCGCAGCGCGGACACTGGGAGATCGAGCGGTGGCCCTTCTCGACTAATCCGCGATCGGCGGCCTTCGAAAAGCCCCACCAGGCGGCCTCCATGTACTCCGGTTCGACCGTCCGGTAGGGGTCGTCCCAGTCCATCCAGACGCCGAAGTCCTGGAAGTCCTCCTGGAGGCCCTCGAGTTGCTCGTCGGCGTAGTCCTTACACTCCTGAATGAAGTTCTCCTCGCCGAACTCCTCGATGTCCTTCTTGTTCTCGAAGCCGAGTCGCTCCTCGACGCGGGTCTCGATGGGCAGGCCGTGCATGTCGTAGCCCGGCCGGTCGGTGACATCGTATCCCTGCATCCGCAGGAAGCGCAGGTAGACGTCCTTCAGCGACTTGTTCCAGGTCGTTCCCATGTGTGCCGACCCAGACGTGTACGGCGGCCCGTCGACGAAGAAGAACGACTCGCCGTCCGACCGGTGCTCGACCGTCTGCTCGTAGGCGTCGACGTCGTCCCAGTAGTCGAAGATCCGCCCCTCAAGTTCGTGCGGATCGTACTGGTCGTCGACCTCGCCGAATCTGCTCATACGGGAGCAATCTCACTCCGAGAGTAAAGGGGAATCGGTCCCGCTGGCGGCCGCGGAACTCGAGGCGGCCGAGACGGTACCGACGCTCTCGGACGCGGCCGCGAAAATCGACGGTCGGCGGCGCTACTGCTCGATGCCGAACGCTCGCGCGAGCACCTTCTGATAGCCGAGGCCGTAGACGCCGGCGTAGAGCATGACACAGCCGATCGCCGCGAGCCAGAACGCGACCGTCGTTTCGCCCGTGCCGATGTGTTGCATGCTCGCGTACTCGGCGGCGAAGCCGATGACCGTCAGGACGCCCGCGGCGATCGTGTAGGCCGCCAGCGGGAGCAGTTCTGCGAGGAGTTCCGGAATTGCCGTTCCCATTACCTATCGAGAACCGCCGGGGGAAGGTAAATCTGTCTGCTCGAGCAGGACGCGAATCCGAGCAACCTAACCCGACGCCGGCCCACCTGACGGACGTGTCCCCCTCCGACACCGATCCGGCCTATCCGACCGAGCGAAACGTCGTCGAACCCGGCTGCGAGCGCTGTCCGGCGCTCGCCGAGCACCGCGAGTGCATCTCGTGGGGGACGGGGCCGCTCGACGCCAGCGTGCTGGTGATCGGGGAGGCCCCCGGTCCCGGGAACCCCGACGCCGAGCGCTGGCGGGGCGGCAACTGGACCGGCAAGGCGTACACCTCCCGCCATTCCGGTCGGCGCATCCGCCGGATGCTCGAGCGGGTCGGCTACGGCGACGACGCCTACTACACGAACGCGGTGAAGTGCTTCCCAGCCGATCCCGAGGACCCCACGAGTAACCGAGAACCGACGCCCGCGGAGCGGACGAACTGTCGCGGTCACCTGCTGACCGAGATCGAGACCGTCGACCCCGACGTCGTCCTCGCGACCGGGAAACACGCGACGACCAGCGTCCTCGCGGCCGAAGACCGCGATCTCGAGGGCTTCATCGACACGGTCCTCGAGCCCGTGGACTGTGAGCGCCTCGAGACGACGCTCCTGCCAATCCTTCACCCCTCGTATCAGGACGTCTGGATCGGGCGGCTGGGGTACGAACCGGAGGAGTACCTCGCGGCAATCGGCGAGACGCTCGAGAAGCTGTGTGGTCCGATCGACGAGTAGCGACCCGACCGCGGTCTCATATCGCTACTGGCGACACCGAACAGTCGTCGCCCGCTACGATCGCTGCGATTTGGCGCTCGCCCGGAGCGAAGCGGGCGTGACGTCCCATCGATCCGCGGTGACGCCGTCGACGCCGGCCTCGTGTAGCGCGCGGACGTCGTCGGTCGTCCGCGCGGCCTTCCACGCGATGACGTCGAACCCGCGATCGCGGGCGGCGGACACGACGTCGGTTTCGACGCAGAGGTCGTAGTGTGGGAAGACGTGCGTACAGTCGAGTTCGACCGCGCGCGAGAGGTTCTCCTCGGGGTCGTCGCCGAAGAGCAGCCCGTTCGGGACGTCCAGATAGTTCGTCTCGATCTCGGCCAGCGCCTCGGGGAGAAACGACGTGACGCGGACGTCGGCGCCGACCGTCATCGCCAACTGCAACGTCTCAGAGGCGATCCCCCGTTCTTTCAATTCGAGTTGGAGGGTGACGTCGTCCGGGACGGCCCGCAGGACCGTCTCGAGGCGCGGAATCGATTCGCCCGACTCGAGGACGGTCAGGTCGCGGAGTTCGGTCCACGGCGTCTCCGCGACGCGGCCGTCCGCGTCGGTGACGCGCTCGAGGGTCTCGTCGTGAAATACCACCAGTTCGCCCGACCCGCACCGCCGAACGTCGACTTCGACCGCTGGCAGCCGACGAGCGGCTTCGCGGAGCGCGAGGAGGGTGTTCTCCGGAAACTGATCCGCACAGCCGCGATGGCCGATTATCTCCATCTATCCGGGTCCCGGCACCCGCTGGCAATCAACATTTTGGTTCCGGTGTGCTATTCCGGACAATCGTCCAGAATGTATCGAACGCTGACCGGCGTGGCGACGAATCGCGGCACGGGGTCGTCTCGCGGGCTCGCGACCGGCGCCGGACTTCTGCCGCGTTTGGTCGCCGATCAGACGCGACGGTGCCGGTCACGCACACCGAATCCGGTCGGAGGCGAGCCACGCTCGCAGCTGGTCGAGGTCGGTCGGTCGATTGAGCTCCACGTGTCGCTCGGCCGGGAGCAACAGCGGCCGCGTCGGCGTCCGCGGGTAGACGCAGGGGTACCAGTCGTCAAGCCGTTCGCGCAAGATTTGTATCGCAGCCGTCCGGTGGTCGCGGCTCACGACGCCGAAGCCGGCGTGTTGGTGGCCCTCGATGAGTCCGTAGGCCGAGACGCGTCCCGTCTCGTCCCACCGAATCGCTGTTTCCGCGCTCTGGAGCCCTGGAATGCATCCGACGAGGTTGAGCCGACCGTCGAGGGCGTCGAACGCTCCCGCCAACCGACCGACCTCCCGCTCGTCGACGAGGACGTCGCCGTTTATCACCAGCAGATCGTCGTCGATCCGCTCGAGCGCGAGGAGCAGCGACGCGGCGTTCTCGTACCGGTCCCACCCCTCGAGGACGATCGGATCGACGGGATCGTACCGCTCGAGGACGGTCTCGTGACGGTATCCCAGTACGACGCTCGTTCCGTCCGCGTACGGCTCGAGCAGGTCGCGCTGTCGATCGTACAGCGTCCGGCCGTCGAACTCGAGGAAGGCCTTCGGAACGTCGTCGGTGTAGGGTCGCATCCGCCGGCCCCGTCCCGCGGCGAGGATTACGCCATGCATCGCAGCACCTCGCTGGCGGCGCGTTCGCCGGCCCGGCCGTCCATCGGAATCCCGAGGTCCTCGAGCCACGACTGGCGACGGCGGGCGACGGGTTCGGGCTCGCCATTGCGGTAGAGGTCGTCGACGAGCGCGAGATCGATCGCGTCCGTCGTGACGCCGATCTCCGGAACCGCGCGGTCCGGCGCGTCGATGTCCGTCAGCTGGACGAGCGGCCGTCCGGTGTGGAGCCACTCGGCGATCGACCCCGAGTAGTCCGAGACGAGGATATCGGACCGCTGCATGCTCTCGGTCGGCGTCACGGTCTCGTCGAAGATGACGTTCGGCAGCTCGGCGATTCGGGCCCTACACTCGCGCGTGACGGCCAGCCCCGGGCCTTCGCGTCTGTCGGTCGGATGGGGCCGAAAGAGCAGTTCGTACTCGGTATCGGCGACGCACTCGACGACCGAACGGGCGGTGTTCGCGTACGCGCCGCGACCGACCATGTAGTTCGTCGGCGCGTACAGCACCCGGCGCTCGCGGGGTGGCGGCGCGTCGACCAGCGCGTCGGCTTCCGGGAGGCCGACGACGGCCACGGTCACGTCGGGCGGCGCGGCGGCCCGATAGGCCCTGGCCCACCGCTCGCCGGGCGCGAGGGCGGCGGCGACGCGCTCGAGCATCGTCTCGGTTGTCACGGAAATCTCGCCGCGGCCGATCGAGGCGCCGTGTCGGAGGTGAACGAGCGGGTACTCCTCGTAGAAGGAGAACCGCTCGATCCCAAACCGATGATTGTAGACGACGACGGCCGGATCGATCGCTCGCACGTTCTCGTCGACCGCGCCGGGGTCACGGACCTCGATCTCTGTGATACGGTCGCTACAGCCGCGCGCGTCCGCTCTGACCGGGACGAACGCCGATTCGACGTTCACGTGCCGGTCGATCGACTCGAACGTCTTCCGCATGAACGGTCGCTCGATGGCGTACAGTACCGCTACCATCTCGCAGTCTCCCGAGTCCCCGTCTCGAGCGGTAGCGTTTCGGTCTGCGTGCCGACACAGCGGTTCCGTTCGATCGCCGTGCGAATGATACCCACGAATAGGGTGGACAACATACTAATACTTGCAGCTTGCCGCCGCTACGTAGGTCGACTGTTCACTATCGGAGAACGTTCTCCCTTGACTGTGGTATATTCGGGACTGTCCGCTGAACCGCTGGGTCGAACGCGGTGTCGCGGCTCGTCGGTTCGGAGCATCGCCGAAAACCGTCGGCGGTGGTGTGTCGAGGTTCGTGACGTCGTGGCTGCCGACGGTCGTGCGGTCGACCCGGTGTGACCAGCGTGACGGTGTCGGTCCGGTACAGGTGTGCGATGTCGCACGAGGTTCCCCATCGGCGCGATACGACAGGCCCCCGCTGGGCACTCTCACCGAGGCGGCGCGGGGTATTGAACGGCCCCGATCGTCCATCACGATTCTCGACACGTAAGCACAGCTAGCCGGACTTTACGCCAGTTCACACTGTTTGCGGACGGTGACGGTCGCCGATCGGTGGCGATTCCGACCGCGAGGCAGGCGAGTAAGCTTCTTACAGCCGGCCGACACACACTCGCGTATGAGTACGATCTTCAGCCAGATCGTCGAGGGGGAGATCCCCGCTCGAGTCGTGTACGAAGACGAGACGACGATCGCCTTCCTCGACGCCAATCCGCTGGCGCCGGGGCACACGCTGGTCATTCCGAAGGACGAGTACGAGCGTTTGAACGACGTCCCTGACGACGTCGCTGAGGACCTCTACGCGACGGTCCACCGGCTGGTGCCTGCCGTCGAGGAGAGCGTCGACGCCGACGCCTCGACGGTCGCGTTCAACAACGGCGAGGAAGCGGGTCAAGAAGTGCCCCACGTCCACTGTCACATCGTCCCGCGGTTCGAGGGCGACGGCGCCGGGCCGATTCACGCCATGTTCGGCGGCCAGGAAGACATCGACGACGACCGACTCGACGAGATCGCCGACGAAATCGAGTCTCGAACCTGAGACTGCGGCCCGTCTTCGCAGGTCCGCGATGAGCGCGGCGGTAAGAGTGCAGCGACCGACCCGACGCCGAGTTGCCGTGACGTTTTTGATCGTCGACCGACACTCTCGCGTATGCTCGCCGATATCGTCGCCCAGTTTCGGGCCCATCCCGTCGCCACGATCCTCGAGGTGGGGAGCGTGGTCGTCTGCCTGTTTCTGTTCCTGGGGACGCTCGCGCTGTTCTCCACCGGGCTCCCGACGGGTCGGGGGGATCCGTGGCTCGCCCTCATCGGCGTCGGTGCGGTGTTCGTCGTCTTCTGGACCGCGCTGGTGCCGTTGTACGAGCGATTCGTGTACGAGCCGTGATCAGCGTCAGTGTCGTTGATCCGTACCCGGTGAATCGCACTCTCCTTCCGCTCTGAACGACGGAATCGGTATGCGGTGGCGCGCGCTGTCGATCGCGACCGAGCGACTCGAGGTGCGACCGACAGGAGCACCTCGGATGCGAATAGCGCGGGACCGACGGTCCCGCGAACCATACGAACGGGCACGGAGCGCCCGTGAGTAGACGGGGAACGGAGTAACCCGTGAGCGACGCGAGGTGCGATCGACGATACTGCGCGAGGGATGAGCGACTATCGGGAGCGAATCGGCTGGAGAGGGGGTGGAAACCCTAGCCGCCACGAGCAGCAGAACGGTTCGTTTCGTATTGACCTCCTCAGGTTCCCCCTATCGGTTGACTCTCGACCGAGCGGTTACCGCGAAAACGCTACTACTACTACTGGACCAGCGGAGTGAGCAGACTACTCGCGCTGGCAACGGGGAATCCCACATCCACCCCAGCCGATTCGCTCACTCTGTTCGCTCATCCCTCGCGCGACGTCGCTCGTGGTTCGCTCGGCTCATGAGTCGCTTCGCTCTCATTCGCTTTTCGAGGCGTTCACTCCGTTTACGCCTCGATTTCGCTCACCACGAGACAGCGCGCGCCACCGCACGTCGATTGATCAGAACGGGTCCGTAGAGGGACTGTCTCGTCTCAAAACAGCGGTCCGATGAACAGGTTGCCGTAGCCCAGCGCGACCAGCAGGCCGAGGAACGTCGGGACGAGAAACGGCGTGCCCGGCGAGATCCAGACCGTCTCCGTGGTCGCGAGCACCTCGAGCCCCTCCCGGAGTTCGGCGGGGCGAGTCCCGTAGGCCGAGCCCTCGATGTCCTCGAGGAAGGCGTCGGCGCCCCACGGATCGTCGGTCGATACCTCGAGCCCGCCGTTGGTGGAATCGGTCTCGAGGTCGCCCTCGCCTTCGCCCTCATCCTCACCTTCGAGCGCCGTTCCGCCGTCGCCGCGAACCGCTGCGGTGACGGCGCCGTCGGTCGGGGGGTTGGGCTCGGCGGGCAGGGTCGCCGGATCGCGGTAGCGGTCGGGGTCCTCGCGGACGTCGGCCAGCGTCAGGCCGCGCCAGCGGAGGTACATCCGGAGGGCGTCGAGGTCGAGTCCGCCTCGAGAGGGGCCGTCAGGCGTCTCGAGGAGGCGGCCGTGGGTTTCGGGGATCGCGTCCCACGAGACGGGCCAGCCGATGAACATGACGCCGGTAAACCGACCGGAAGCGGCGTTGCGGACGGCGAGGAAGATCGGGGCTGCGAGGCCGATAAAGACGGTGTTGACCAGGACGGTAAAGGCGAACGCCTCGACGGGCATGGACGTCAGCGGGAACGTCCACGAGCCGATCGCATACTCCGGGTACACCGGGAAGAACAGGGCCAACACGAGCAAGGCCTTCGCGTCCGCGCCGCCGATCCCGCCGATCCACCAGAACAGGTAGGCGATGGGGACGACGAAGCCCAGGCTCACCGTCGTCGGCAGGAGGAACTCGTAAGTCCAGGCGGTCCCGCCGGCCGTCCAAGCGAGCCAACCGTCCCAGACGAGCAGGACGGCGCCGAGCAGGGAGAGGGGGATCCAGACGGCGCTCGAGACGCGTCTGGTCTTGATGTCGCGGACGGCGACCCAGGCGAAGACCGGAACGGCGACGAGCCGCAGGAGATCCGGGGCCGTCGCAACGTCAGTGAGAGTCATAGGTGGTGCTCTCGAAGCGGGGGAGTGTTATCCTTTCGGCTCCCCGGACCTTCGGATGGACCGTGATCGGTGCCTCTCCTCCGGCAGATCGTCCGAACTCGAGGCCGAATATGGACGCGGTTGGACGGGTGCGTTGCGGTGAACCGGTGACGTTCTCGAGGCGACGAGGGGAGGACTCCCGATCGACACCCCGGACGAACCGTGGAGGAGCGCCGACCAGTTACTCGACGGCATCGAACTCCTCGCAGTCCTCCGAGTGAAAGTATGCCTTCAGCTCGCGTTCCTTCCCGCAGAACTTGCAGCGGTAGACCGTGTGAGGGGTATTTCCATACCTTGTAACGGGACCCGTTCCGACCGCGATCCTACTCGTCGGGTTGGCCACCCACGGACTTGTGCTCCGGCAAACCCTCGAGCGACGGAACGAGGACATGGTGGCCCGGACGGTCGAGGATGTGACCGAACACGGCTACCAGAACGTCTGCGTCGTCGTAGGCGCGACGCATCTGGAGGGAATGGTCCGCGAGTTCGAGGCTCGCGGTTTCGACGTGGACGTCGCGGACTTCTCCTGACGCTTGCGACTGCGCAGCGACCCGAGGGCGATTCCCACTGAGGACCTCGTGGGATTCCGAGGGAACGCCGATGTTGCCGACGCCAGACGGGAACGGACGACAACTGTCTAGCGCGGGAGGCACGGCTATAACGAGAGGCGTCGCTCCCCATCGATGGCTCTCGAGGCGCGGAGCGCTCGAGCAGCGAAAAATTTCGTCCGCAGGTGGTGACAACCTGCGTCTCTGCAACCTGGCCCGTTCGGGCCAGCGACTGGCTTAGATGACGCGGTTCTGCAGGTAGTCGAGGTGCTTGGCGTTGTACACGATCTTGACCTCGTCGGTCTCGGCGGAACCGATGCAGGTCAGGCGGACGTCCTTCTCCTCGACCTCCTCGTCCGAGAGGATCTGCTGCATGTCCATGTCGATCTCGCCCTCGAAGACGATGGCTGCGCAGTTCGCGCAGGCGCCTGCGCGACACGAGAAGGGCCAGTCGTAGCCCTGGGCCTCGGCGGCCTCGAGGATGTACTCGCCCTCGGCGACGTCGAGGGTGCCGTAGTCCTCATCGTCGAGGCCGGCGTCGGCGGCCTGCTCGAAGAGGTCGTCGTCGTCCATGTCCCAGCCCTGGTCGTCCAGTACTTCGTAGTTGAGGTATTCTACCGTGGGCATCACTCGGTGATTCACGTCCCGCACTGGTATAGCTTGCTGTTCAGTCCTAAATTGTCTTTGAATCGGAATTTGGAAGTTCGAAGGGAAGAATGTCCATATTTAGCAACTACTAGTCTACAAAGTGGGTGAGAAAAAGAAACGTTTCAACCAACGCACCCAGTTCCTGCATCTATTGCCGCTTTTTCCGTCTGCTACCACACTGAACGGGTCGAACGGCGAGCCATCGGCGAATCCGACCGCCGCCGGAGCGTCGTCGACTCGAGGGTGCCGGTTGCGATCGATCGTCGAACGTCTCGACTAGAAGCCGAATATCGGTACGAACCGGAACGTGATGAACGCGCCGACGGTCGAAATGATCGGGACGACGTTTTGCATGAGGATGACGCGGGCGGTCGTCGAGGGGTCGAAGAGGTCCGACGCCTTCGGGATGTCTTCGGGCTCCTCCTCGCCGATATCGGGGGACTGTTCGCCCTCCTCTTCGGCGGTGAGTGCGCCGACGGAGACGCGGGTCTCTTCGCCCGCTCTGACGCCCGACAGCGTCGTCGTCCGCGTCGCCCGACCCCAGCCTAGTCCGACGATGCTCATCGTCGCGATGACGACGAAACTCGCGGGGATGCCGATCGCGGAGAGGCCGACGACGATGGTCGAACTGATGACGGCGACGACGATCGCGGCCGTCAGCGGCAGGTTCGTGATGTCGTTACCCAGCGTGTCGAGCGTCCGGCGGGCGATGGTGAAACAGCCGACGGCGACGGCCGCGGACCCGATCAGGATCAGCGGTACCATGTCGACGTCGCCGGTGCCATAGATCGGCGCGATCGCGTTAGCGATGTTGCTCGTGCCCGAGGAAAAGCCCATCAGACAGCCGATACCGATGACGACGAACGCGCCGGTGACCTCCCGCCGGTCGCCATCGGCCCCGAACTGGAGCCGCGGCACGGCGCTCGATCGGTCGACCGAGATCATCGGCTCGCCGCCCTTGCTCCCCTCGATGGCGACCCAGGCGTTGATCCGCGGGTAGAAGTAGCGGCCGACGACGCCGGCCACCCAGAAGCCGATGATCGGTGCGACGATCCACCAGACGACGATCTCGCCCAGCACCGACCAGTCGAGTTCGCCGGTCGCCAGTCCGAGCGCTGAGATGGCGCCGACGGCGGTCATCGACGTCGAAGCCGGGACGCCGGCGTAGTTGCCGATGAACAGCGCGCCGCCGATGAAGAAGAGGACGGCGACGTTCGAGCGCAGCGTGAAGATGGAGGTGTCGGTGACGAGTTCCTCGCCGAGCGTGGTGACGACCTGCGGGCCGATGGTGTAGGCGCCGATAAAGAAGAAGATCGACATCAGCCCGGCGGCCATCACCTTCGTGATGACGTTCGCGCCGACGGCCGGACCGAACGCCGGCCCCGTCGTCGAGCCGCCGATGTTGTAGCCGACGAAGATCGCAGTGAGGATTCCGACGATAAGTAGCGGTTCCGCGTTCACGTCCCGTAGTCATACGATCCGATACTAAAAACGCGCCCATTCACGATTCCCTTGCCGAGACGACCTCGAGTCGAACGGGACGCGACGGCCGAGTGCAGTCGACGACTGACTCACCGAACGACGACCACCGGTACCGGGGATCGTCGAAACACCTTCTCCGCGACGTTGCCGACGAAGATGCGGTCCGCGACGCTCCCGCCGTGGCTGCCGATCACGACCGTCTCGTAGTCGTCAGCGCAATTGACGATCGCGCGCACGGGGTGGCCGAATTCGATCTCTGTACGGAGGGCGACGTCGGCGTCGGCGTCGGCGACGATCTCGCGTGCCTGTTCGAACACTGTCTCCGCGTGCTCGCGGGCCGCCTCCTCGATGTCGTCGGCGAGCGCGAGACCCGTCGCCCGCCCCCACATCGGAGACGGCTCACCGACGACGTGGAGAACGGTTATCTCGGCGTTCGGAAATGCGTCGATCGCGTACTCGAGCGCGTATTTGCTCATCTCCGATCCGTCCATCGGGACGAGGACGTCTGAGACCATACGCCCCATCCCACGGCGACGGGAATAAGCCCACGGGCGGGCCGCTGTTCGCACGGATCGCTGAGGTCGGCGGCCGTCGTCTTCCGCCCCCAGTACCAAGGGGGTGTGTCACATATGCTCACATAGTTACGGACCGATCATGGATCGCGACGCGCCGGCAGTCGGCGAGGGGACCAACATCGACGACGAAGCGCCGCGTATCGAACCGACGATCGAAACCGAAGCGGCGACGAAGACCGACGACGCCGAACTCGAGCGGACGCTCGGACTCGTCGGCGGCCTCGCGATCGGTATCGGGACGATGATCGGTGCGGGTATCTTCGTCTTCCCCGGATTGGCGGCGGGACACGCGGGCCCCGCCGCGGCGGGTTCGTTCGCGATCGGCGCGGTGATCGCGCTCTTCGTGGCGCTGCCGGCGTCGGAACTCGCGACGGCGATGCCGAAAAGCGGCGGCGGCTACTACTTCATCTCGCGCGGACTCGGAACGTTCGCCGGGACCGTCGTCGGACTGTCGCTGTGGCTGGGGCTCGTGTTCGCGACGGCGTTCTATCTGGTCGGATTCGGGTATTACGCCGTCGACACGCTCGCGGAGCTCGGAATCGCGGTTGGCAACGGACTGGTGATCCCGCTGGCGCTGCTGTTCGGTGCCGGGTTCACGGTGTTGAACGTCACGGGAACGGAGAACGCAGCGAAGCTCCAGAACGGAATCGTCGCGCTGTTGCTCTCGATTCTGGTGTGCTTTCTGGGCTTCGGCGGGCTCGACGCACTCGGCCTCGTCGGCGAACCGGCTACACCTGAGCGGTTCGCCCCGTTCGGCGCGTTTCCCGTGTTGACGACATCGGCCCTCGTGTTCACCTCCTATCTCGGCTTCGCACAGATCGCGACCGTCGCCGGCGAGATGAGAGACCCCGGCCGGAACCTGCCGCTTTCGATGGTCGGCTCCGTGCTCATCGTCGGGGCCCTGTACGTGGTGACCATCTTCGTCGCGACGAGCGCGTTCGGAAGCGAACGCCTCGCCGAACTCGGCGAAACGGCGATGGTCGAAGTCGGGCGCCACTACCTCGGTTCGATCGGCGCGTTGGCGATCGTCTTCGGCGGCCTGCTCGCGACGATTTCGAGCGCCAACGCCTCGATCCTCAGCACGTCGCGGGCGGTCTACGCCGTTTCGAGGGACGCCTTGCTCCCGCGGCGGGCGAGTCGAATCAACCTCAGGTACGGGACGCCCCACGTCGCGCTCGGGTTGGCCGGCGGACCGATCCTCGTGTTGGTCGCCACCGGACAGGTGGAGCTGCTCGCGGAGGTCGCGTCCTTCCTGCACCTCGTCATGTACGGCCTGATCTGCGTCGCGCTCGTCTCGCTTCGCCGCGACGAGCCCGAGTGGTACGATCCCGACTTCCGGACGCCCGGCTATCCGGTCGTCCCGGCGGTGGGGGCGGTCGCCAGCTTCGGGCTCATCGGATTCATGCAACCCGCTTCGCAGGTCATCGGCGTCGCGGTGATGGCCGTAACCGCCGGCTGGTACTTCTATTACGCGCGCGACGTGACGCTACGGGGGGCACTGTGATGACGCGCGTCCTCGTCCCGCTGACCGTGCTCGAGGGCGAATCGGTTTCGCCCGGACTCGTCCGCCTGCTCGAGCCGGTCGACGTGACCGTCCTCGGCTACCACGTCCTGCCCGAGCAGACGCCGCCGGATCAGGCGCGGCTCCAGTACGGCGAGCGTGCGACCGACGCGCTCGCCGACCTGGCGACGGCGTTCGAGGACGGCGGACGCGAGGCCGACTACCGGCTCGCGTTCACGCACGACCGGGATCAGACGATCGATCGGATCGCCGCCGAAACGGAGTCGCGAGCGTACGTCATCACGGGCGCCGCGGGATCGATCGATCGACTCTTCGTGGCGCTCACCGGCGACGTCGCCGTCGACCGCATCCTCGAGTTCGTCGCCGAACTGGTCGGCGACCGCGAGATCGACGTCACGCTGTTTCTCGCGACCGACGCGGAGGCCGACGGCCGACTGGCGCTCGAGGAGGCCGTCGAAACCCTCTCGAGGCGCGGAATCGACGCGGAGTCGACGCTCGTCGTGAGCGAGGGGCCGTTCGACGCCGTCAGCGGCGCGCCGTTCGACACGCTCGGAGAAGCCGCGGCGGAGCACGACGCGATCGTCGTTGGCGAGCACGCCCCGTCGCTCCAGTCGTTCCTGCTCGGCGAGGAACCCGAGCGGATCGCTGCCGAGTCGGTCGGCCCAGTCCTGGTGGTTCGCCCTCCCGCTCGAGACACGTCGTCGGCGTCGGATTCGTCGTGAGGGTCGTCTCGGCGCTTACTCGGTTACTCGGCTACAGCGTCGCCTTTCTCCTCGTCGGCGGGTTCGAGGTACTCTCCGCGGACGACGAGGACCGGATCAGCCGTTCGCCTCGCGATCCGCTCGGCGCGGTCTCGAAGGACGTACCGACGGACCGACGGTCGACTCTCGCCCGCGACGATCGCGTCGTGCTCGTTCGCGGCCTCGAGGATCGCCTCCGTCGGTGAGTCGTCGACGACGATCGAGCGAGAGATCCGATCGCGGTCGACCCCCGCGTCCTCGAGCGCGTCAGCCGTCGTCGCGAGCAGTTCGTCCCCTCGATGCCGGTCTCGTTCGTCCGCGACGACGTGAAAGAGGGTCACGTCGATCTCCGTCCCATCCAGTACCGTAGCGACGAGTCGCGCCTTGTACTCGACGTTAATGTCGCTCCGAATCGCGACGAGAAACCGCTCGAGGACCGGCGCCGGATTGAGAATCAAGACGGCGTCACACTCCGCTTCGACCGCGACGCGTTCGAACGTCTTGAAGCGATCGTGCGTGAACACGAGTCGCGAGGTGACGGGACAGCCGGCGGCTTCGAACACCGACCGACGCTCTTCGAGTTCGCGCGCGGCTCGCCGCTGGTACTGATCGCGCGCCTGATCCGGCGACGTCTGTTCGGGGACTTCGTGATACCCGAGCAAGACGACCGGGATCGACGCGAACGCGTCAACGATGGTCGTGGGAACGCCCTCCCCGCGGAGTACCGCGACGGGAACGAGCACGCGGTGATCGCCAGTGTCAGGCATTGGCGAATGCCTCAGTGTCGCATACGGGACAGCGGGTAATATACCCCCGGCAGGAAAGCGAGCACCGATACCGATCGCCGTCGGCGTCTCGCGTCGGACAGCGGCGGGTCAGAGTCCGAAGAGGGGAACGAACCGAAACGTGGCGTACGCGCCGACCGTCGCGATCATCGGGACGACGTTCTGCATGAGCACGACGCGGGCCGTCGTCGCCGGATCGAAGAGATCGGCCGCACTCGGGACTCGATCGGGTTCTTCCTCGCCGATCGGCGGCAACTTCTCCCCCTCCCGGTCCGCGGTCAGCGCGCCGACCGAGACCGGCGGCGACTCCTCGCCGCGGACCGCCTCGGAGACCGTCACCGGTCGCGTCGCCCGCCCCCAGCCGAGACCGATGATGCACATCGTCGCGATGATGACGAAACTCGCCGGAATGCCGATCGCGGAGAGGAAGATCACGAGTGAGGCGCTGACCGTCGCCGTGACGATCGCCGCCGTCAGCGGCAGCTCCGTGAGCTCGTTGCCCATCGTCTCGAGGGTGCGCCGTGCGATCGTGACCGTCCCGATCCCGACCGCGACACAGCCGATGAGGATAGCGGGATTCATCTCGAGTTCGCCGCTGCCGACGAGCGGGGCGATCGCGTTCGCGATGTTCGAGGTCCCGGAACTGAACGCCATCAGGCAGCCGATGACGATCACCATCGCCACGCCGCCCAGTTCGCGCCGGTTGGTGGTATCGCTCGGAGTCGGGATCGGAACGCGACCGGACCGATCGATTCGGAGGAGCGGGCCGGTGCTGCGTTCCATCGCGAGCTTTCGATTGAGAGACGAGTAGAAGTAGCGACCGATGATCAGCGAGACCCAGAACCCGATGAACGGGGAGACGATCCACCAGATGGCAATCTCGCCCATGACCGCCCAGTTGAGCTCGCCGGCGGCCAGCCCGAGGCCCGCGATCGAACCGACCGCCGTCATCGAGGTCGAGGCGGGAACGCCGAAGAAGTTCCCGATGAACAGCGCCACGCCGATGAAAAAGAGGACGCCGACGCTCGCCTCGAGCGTGAAGACGCCGGGATCGTAGACGAGGTCGCCCCCGAGGGTCTCGACGACGCGACGCCCGATCGTCCACGCACCGACGAAGAAAAACACCGTCATCAGTACGCCGGCCGTCGTCTTCGAGATGGCGTCGGCACCGACGGCCGGACCGAACGCCGGTCCCGTCGTCGCACCGCCGATGTTGTAGCCCACGAAGACGGCCACGAGAATCCCCACGAGCAGCAGCACGGACACCATACTGATATACGGCTTTCACGTCGATTCGGATATTCGTTGTGCCGTCGTGTACGACGCGAGAATCGACGGAACGTCGGGTGTGAGTGACGTCTACGTCAGCGAACCGATACGGCTTCGAGGGGTTTACCGACCCGAGTTCTCGGTCTCGTCTCCGCCGCCCGCTGCGTCGTCGACGACCGTCTCTTCGAGGAGGTCCTCGATCTCGTCTTCGCGCGGACGACGGTCGATGCGCTCGTCGACGGTTTCGATCTGTTGTTGGACCGCGTCGACCTGCTCGCCGATCGACTGTTCGACGGCTTCTTCGACCGTCTCTTCTACTTCCCTCGTCATCCACTCCGGATCGAAGCGCGCCATCTTCCAGATCACGTGCAACGCGTACGAGACGAGGACGCCCAGCCCGAGCGCCAATCCGACTCGCGTTCCCTCGACGACGATCAGAACGACCGAGACGAAAATCAGTACCCCGTAGGCGAGGTCGATGATCGCGTCGATACGGGTCGGATTCATCGTTCGGTCTGCCCCTTCAGCGTAGTCGCAGGTCGGTTTTGGACTCGTTCCACACGGACGCTCATAACGTCGTATCATTTCAGGGTAGCGTGTGAAATCACTTGGGGAGAACTGCATCATACGCCCCAGAAGAGAGCGATCCCGAGCACGGTCACCACCGAGAGCAGCAACTGCAGCGGCGCGCCGATCCGGGCGTAGTCGCTAAAGCGGTAGCCGCCGGGTCCGTAGACGAAGAGGTTCGTCTGGTAGCCGATCGGCCCCAGAAAGGCCGTGCTCGCGGCGAAGGTGACCGCCAGAACGAACGAAAAGGGATTCGCGCCGATGCCCGCCGCCGCAGCGGCCGCGACGGGAATCAGGAGCACGACGCTGGCGTTGTTACTGATGACGTTCGTCAGCAGCGCCGTGAACACGTAGAACACCCAGAGGACCGCGATCGTCGGCAGGACGCCCGCGGCTTCGACGACCGCGAACGCGAGGAGCGCCGCCGCGCCGCTCCCCTCGAGTGCGACTCCCAACGGGATCACGCCGGCCAGCAGGAAAATGATGTCCCACTCGACGGCGTCGTACAGTTCGTTGGGCTCTAAGACGCCGGTGACGACCATGGCGACCACGCCCGCGAGCGCGGAGATGAGGATCGGGTAAATCTCGAGGGCAGCGACGGCGACGACCCCGATCATGATGGCGACGGCGACCGGCGCCTTATCAGCGCGGTACTCGGACCGTGGCGGTTCACGTGCGACGATCACGCCGTCGCGCCGCGAGAGTCGATCTATCGTGTCGGGTGGCGCCTGGATGAGCAGCGTGTCGCCGACGTCGAGCCGGCGGCCGACGATTCGATCGCCGACGAGCGCGCCGTGATGCCGGAGGCCGAGGACGGCGGCGCCGAACTCCTCGCGAAACGACTCGGGCTCGAGGCGTTCGCCGATCAGTTGCGAGTCCAGCGCGACGACCAGTTCCGTGACGATCCCCGACTCACCGTCGGGAGACAGCGTCGCGGTGGAGTCCGACCGACCGACGAGTTCGATGCCCTCGGCGTCCTCGAGGGTCGTGATCGCGTCACGATTCGTGCGGACGACGAGGACGTCGCCCTCCGACAGGTGAGTGCTCCGCCGGGGTGCGACCGACCGGTCCTCGTCGTGGACGATCTGTATGACGTCGATCTCGGGGCCGAACCTGTCGGTCGCCTCGCCGACCGTCTCCCCCACGAGTGGCGACCCAGGGACCACCGCGACGTCGGCGATGTAGTCCCCGACGTCGTACTCCTCGAGGTAGTCCGCCCGCGGCGGGACGCGCTCGGGCAGGAGGTAGTGGCCGACGAAGATCAGATACAACGAGCCGGTGACGACGACGATGATCCCTAACTGCGTAAATTCGAACATCGAGAACCGGTGCAGTTCCGGGTGCTGCGAGCCGAGTCGAGCGCTGACGTCGCTCGCGAGGATGTTCGTCGAGGTGCCAATCAGCGTGAGCATCCCGCCGATCTGTGAGGCGTACGACAGCGGGATCAGCAGCTTCGAGGGCGAGGTGTTCCCGCGATTGGCGACGTCGGTGACGACCGGCACTAATAGGGCGACGACCGGCGTGTTGTTCAGGAAGCCGGAGACCGGGGCGGTCGCGGCGACGGTCGCGAATAGCTGCCTCCGGAGGCTATCGCCCGCGAAGGCCGCCATCCGCCGTCCCAGCTCCTGGACGAGCCCCGTTCGGCTGATGCCGCCGCTCAAGATCAGCATCGCCAGCACCGTGATCGTCGCCTCGTTGGCGAACCCGGAGATGCCGGTCTCGGGATCGACCCCCGTCCACGGTTCTAAGACGACCAGAATCACGATCAGCAAGATCGCGGTCACGTCAATTGGCAGCCGTTCGGTGACGAACAACGCGAGGGCGACCGCGACGACACCGAAGACGACGAGAACGTCCGTCGTCAGTTCGGGCCGGGTCGCGAGGTCCTGCGCGAGCGCGACGGGGGCCGTCATCCGGATATCACAGCCCACGCGGTCCCGTTCCGTAAGCGCTCGCCACGAGATCCGGACTGTAACGGCTCGAGAGTCGTCATCGGCGCTGATACGCGTCCGTCGCCTGCGCCGCTACGCGGCGTCGGCGGCGCCGAAGTCGGTGGCTTTAGGCCCGCGCCCGGCCTGCGCCCTCGTATGAGCGCGTTTCCGGCATTTCAGGTGATTCCAGCCGTCGACATGCAGGACGGCGAGGTCGTCCAGCTCGTCCAGGGCGAGCGCGGGACCGAGAAGACCTACGGCGATCCCGTCGACGCCGCCCGGCGGTGGCTCGACGAGGGCGCCGAGGCGTTACACCTCGTCGATCTGGACGGCGCCTTCGAGGGCCAACGGGCGAACGGCGACGCCATCGACGAGGTCCTCGAGACCGTCGACGTCCCCACCCAGTTAGGCGGGGGCATCCGCACCGCCGACGACGCCGTCGACCTGCTCGAGCGCGGCGTCGACCGGGTCATCCTCGGCACCGCCGCCGTCGAGAACCCCGAGATCGTCGCCGAGATCAGCGAGCGCCACCCCGACAGCGTGGTCGTCAGCCTCGACGCGAAGGACGGCGAGGTCGTCGTCGAGGGCTGGACCGAGGGCGCCGGGATCTCGCCGGTCGACGCCGCCGAGCGCTACGAGGAACTGGGGGCCGCGGCGATTCTCTTCACGAACGTTGACGTCGAGGGCCAACTCGAGGGGGTCGCCACCGAACCCGTCCGCGAACTGGTCGAGGCGACCGACATTCCCGTGATCGCCAGCGGCGGCGTAGCCACGCTGGAGGACGTGCAGGCTCTCGAGGCGGCCGGCGCGGCCGCCGTCGTGGTCGGGAGCGCGCTGTACGAAGGCCGGTTCTCGCTCGCGGACGCCCAGAACGCAGTCGACGGGTAGCGACTGGAACGACGGAGCGAATGACGCTCGGTATCGCAGATCGCGACGTATTCGAGAGGTGACTGACCGGGCGACGGGATTGAGTCCGGTGCGAGCGTCGATAGCGCGTTACTGCTTGTAGCCGTGGCCGACGTAGAGGGCACAGACGTTGACGGCGAGGAGGACGAGGAACGTAGCGGTGATCCGCGGATCGCCCAGCCCCTGTGCGAGCAGCGGCAGGTGGACGAACGGGAGGGCGATCGCGACCCAGAACGAGAGGAACTGCGTCGAGCCTTTGACTGAGCGGACGAGCCGGCGGAGGCGCTGCTCGTGTTGTCGGTCCGATTCAGGGCCGGACGGACCGATCGATTCGTTCGAGAGCGGGGAGGGGTTTGACATCGGTTCGGGTCACCTCTTCGTATACACGACATTCTCCCCTCTCATCATATAACGGACTGAATATTGTCGTCATTTCGCTTCGTTTCACTCCCGATAACGAGTCAATACGATATTTCGAAACCCGCTCAGAAATAGTTAGATCTTTCATAAGGATCTTAGAGGGCCCAATCCGGTTCGAAGCTATTTTTCGACTCCCGAGCGATCGAGAGTGAAACATGGGCGATAGTATCTGTATATAGACGCTGTCGGCGCTGGTCCCTCGAGGGGGAGACCGGTCGAGCGCAATTCCCTTGTACCGGCGGTGCGATCGAAGCGACATGAGCGAGCGAACGGCGACCCGAACGCGGGAGACGGCCGAGACGTCGATCGAACTCGAACTCGCGATCGACGGCACCGGCGAGGCCGACGTCGACACCGGGATCGGTTTCTTCGATCACATGCTGACGTCGTTCGCCAAACACGGCTTGTTCGACCTGACCGTCGACTGCGATGGCGACCTCGCGGTCGACGACCACCACACCGTCGAGGACGTGGCCATCGTCCTCGGGGAGGCGTTCGACGAGGCGCTAGGTGATCGGGCGGGGATCGTCCGCTACGCCGACCGGAAGGTGCCCCTAGACGAGGCCGTCGCCGGCGCCGTCGTCGACGTCAGCGGCCGCCCTCGGTTCTACTTCGACGGGGCGTTCTCGCAGGCCCAAATCGGCGACTTCACGAGCGATATGGCTCGTCACTTCGGCGAGTCGCTGGCGATGAACGCCGGCCTGACCGTCCACCTCGAGGTGGTCTCCGGCGAGAACGCCCACCACGAGGTCGAGGCGCTGTTCAAGGCGCTCGCGCGGACGCTCGACGATGCGACGCGACTCGACGAGCACCGCGAGGGGACCCCGAGCACGAAGGGGACGCTCTAGGCGTCGGGTCGGCGCAGTTCGCCGCGCTTCTCGACGAACTCGTCCCGTTCGATCGCGTGATCGATGATCGCGTCGACCTCGCTAGACTCGAGGTCGTAGGCGCCGGCGGCCAGGCTTTCGACGGCGCTGCGCTGCATGGGGAACTCGCGGTTTCGCAGCAGTCGAAGCACCTTGCCGTACGCGGCCGGCGGCTGACTCGACTCGTCTCGATCGGCCGACGCGCTGGTCTCCGCGTCGCCTGAGCGCTCGTCGTCTGACTCGGCTGTGTCGTCGGTTCCTTCTCCGGTTGTAGACGCCGTTTCCGGTGTGTCCGATTCCCCGTTCGCGGGCTCGGAGTGCTCGAAGGTGATCCCGTCCTCGAGCAGCGACTCGGAATCGATCGCCGCGTCACCGCCGGCGTCGGCGGCGCTGTTGTCAGCTCCGGCGGCTTCGGCTTCGACGCCGTCAGGTTCGGCGTCATTGGCGCCGACGTCATTGCCGGCGGCGTCGCTCTCGCCGGGAGCCGCGTCCGACACCGTCGCGTTGGGGCTCGAGGCCCGCGATCGCTTCGGGGTCGACTCGTCGGCCGACGCGACGACGGTTCCGCTCTCGCTCGTGGATTCGCCGGCACGATCGCCGTTGTCGTCGCCCTCGCCGGAGCGTCGTCCGTCCTCCGCGGACGCTGCCGACGACTCGCCGTCGGCGCCGGCGCGGGCGAGCAGTGGTTCGATGAGGGTCTGCAGACGGTTCTTGCAGTCGGCACAGAGGACGACGCGTCGCTGTTCGGCCTCGGTCGGCTCGAGTTCAGGCGGGACGATTTCGAAAGCCCCGGCCGCGTCGCCACCGCAGAAGTCACAACGTCGGAGTTCGCGCATGGTATGGCGTTTTTCCCGGACCGTCAAAAATCGCCCGTCAGACGCGACGTCTCCTCGTTGGCGTCGATCACTGGGCCTTATACGCCGGCCGCCGTATACCCGGCAACGAATGTTCGACGAGATCATGGAGAAGTTCGAGGGCTCGCCCAGCCAACAGGCGGTGATTCGCTTGCTACTGGAGCGAGGGTTCTCGGTCAACGACGACGGCCGCGTCGTCTCCGGGGGGATCGAGATTCCGAACACGGGTATCGCTCGCGAGATCGGCGTCGACCGGCGCGTTGTCGACTCGACGACCGACGTCATCCTCGAGGATCCCGAACTGCGCCGTATCTTCCAGAACATCTCGCAGGTGCCGAGCCTGATGGACCTGGCGCCGGTGCTCGACCTGACGGTACTGACGGTCACGCCCGACGACGCCGATCAGAAGGGCATCGTCGCGGGGATCACCGGGCTCCTGGCCGAACACGACATCTCGATCCGCCAGACCATCAGCGAGGATCCGGAGTTCACCGACGAGCCACAGCTCTACCTGATCACCGACCAGGAGCTGCCGGGTAACGTCATCACCGAAATTCGGGACCTCGAGTTCGTCCGCAAGATCGAACTCCAGTGACGGCTGGTCAGTCGTCGCCGTCGGTCGACACCGTATCGACGTGATCGTCTAACACCGACTTGGTCGCCGTCGTCAGTTCCTTGAACCGATCCATCGACATGTCGTCGGTCGTCACCCAGACGCCGTGGGGTCCGCGGATCACCCGCGAGAGGTAGCCGTTCTCGAACATTCGGACCGTCGCCTGGTACTCGCCGAGTTGCGTGTTGCGGTAGGCCGACTGGGAGCGAAAGCCGAGTCGTTCGTGGTCGGCGAAGCCGACGAGGTCGGCCGTCTGCTCGAGATCCGAGCGGAGGTAGATCTGCTCAACCTCGTCCTCGGTGAAGTAGGTGATGCTCCGCAGTTCGTCGCCGACGGCGGTCCGGCTGACGCTGAGGAGCTCCTCCGCGAGCGTCTCGTCGATGGTTTCGGTCTCGAGTTCGGTTTCGTCGCTCATGGCTGCACCCTCTACAGCGGGGGATAAGAGCGTGTTGAACATATAGAATATGATACTTCTATCGAACGAACGGACCGACGCACTCTTTTCGCTACCGGGCGTACCGTCGAGCATCGTGCGAGGGGAGTCGCCGTGAGTCGATCGTACCGGACCGTCGCCGAGGCGGCGACCGCCGACTTCGTCGTGCAGGGCTCGGAGTTCATCGGCCGCGTTCGACCGGTCGACTCCGTCGACTCCGCCGAGTCGTTCGTCGACGCCGTCAGCGAGGAGTTCGCCGACGCGACCCACAACGTCCCCGCCTACCGGGTGCGAGTCGGCGACGGAGCTGACAGCGGCGGGAACGGCGAGGAGGGCGCGGGAGCGGGCTACTTCCTTCGGGAGTACTCGAGCGACGACGGCGAGCCCTCCGGATCCGCGGGAAAGCCGGCACTGAACGTCCTCACCCAGCAAGAGATCGAGAACTGCGCGGTCGTCGTCACGCGCTACTACGGCGGGACGAACCTCGGCGTCGGTGGCCTCGTCCGGGCCTACTCGCGGGCGGTCAAGGAGGCCGTCGAGGCGGCCGGCGTCGTCGAGGAACGGCCCCACGAACGGGTCTCGATCACCGTCGAATACGACGACTCCGGCACGGTCCGCGGGATTCTCGAGAGCGAGGGCTACGAGTTCGAGGCCGACTATCAGGAAGCCGTCTCGTTCGACGTTCGCGTCCCCCTCGAGGAGGCCGACGCGTTCCGTGATCGACTGCGGAGCGCGACGAGCGGGCGGGCGGACCTCGAGTAACGCGGGGACGACGCCTATCGTCTGCCGGCCGTCTCGAGGCGTCGATCGATCGCCTCGCGGAGGGCCTCGGGGTCCTCGAGGGCGTCTTGGTCGAAGCGGTGGTCGAACCGCCCGCGGTCGATGACGAGTTCGTCGCCGCGGAGCCGGACGTGGGTAATCGACGACCACGGGACGAACTGCCGGCGGTACGGTCGCTCCGTGGCGAACCCGTGTTCGTAGACGCGGATTTCGGCCGCCTCGCTCGAGGCGTCGGGGAACCATCTCGTCCAGCGACCTTCAGTGACGCTCACGACCGCGCCGAGAACCATGGCGCTGGTCCCGAGGACCGCAGACCACCAATCGCCGACGACGGCGCTGCTGACGGCCAGAAGCCCCCACATGAGGAACTGGATGAGATCGAGGGTCCGCGAGCCGGACGGCGACCAGTACCAGCGCCAACTCGCGACGGGCTCGTCGCCCTCAGTGGCAGCGTCGACGTAGCCGTTCTCCGCCACCCGCGCGAGGAGGATCCCCGAAATCGCGACGGCACACGCCGACCCGAGTGCGGCGAATTTGACCTGCGGCTCGAGTGACCACGGAAGCGACGCGACGATCACCGCGGCGAACGGGAGGGCCCCGCAGATGATCGCCAGCCTGCGGACCCACGTCTGACCGAGTCGCCCGGGGAGTCCGTGCAGGCGTCCCGCGATCCCGGCACCGACGACGGCCCCCGTCGCGAACGTCGCGACAGCGATCGCGAGGAGGCGCGGGGACGATTCGAGCGACAGAGCGGCGGCCGTCGTCGCGAGCCCACCCAGCACGGCGCCGACGTAGAGCCCGAACGCTACCCGGAACGCCGTCCCCGTTGGTCCGGGGCCAGCGTTGCCGGCCGCCGGTGTCGCGTTCGAATAGGATATATGAAACGTATTCGTGTAGGATCAAAAATAGTTCGGTCGAACGGAGTCACCGACGCACCGTCGTAACCCGCGATCAGGCGACCGCGGACGCGATTCGACGGTCGATGGCCTCGAGAACGGCCTCGGGGTCCTCGAGTTCGTCCCGGTCGAACCGCACGTCGCGGAGACCGCGGTCGATGACGAGTTCGCCCTCGCGCAGGCGGACGTGATTGACGTCGCGCCACGGGACGAACGCCTTCGTGTACGGCCGCCGTTTGACGAGCCCGGTCTTGTAGAATTGAATTTCGCAGCGCTCCCGTCCCGGACCGAACGACCACCGACCCTCGACGAGACAGCTCACCATCCAGAAGACGGCGAGCGACAGCCACAGCAGACCCTGCGCCGGGGATCCGGTGACGGCGTCACCGATTCCGATGACGAGCCAGATCCCGGCGAGCAGGGCGTCGACGATCGGGGAACCGGGCGGCGTCCACCGCCACCGTTCCGCGGGCTCGCCGGTGGTAACCGCATCGACGTACCGGTTTCCGGCCAGTTGCGAGAGAACGTAGCCCGAGACGAAGACGGTGATCACCGCCCAGAGCGCGACGGCATCGACGGCCGCCTCGAGCGGAGCGAACCAGATGACGACGAACGGCACGGTCGGGACGACGACCGCCGCCCGTCGGCCGAGCGTGCGGCCGAGGCGGACGGGAAGCCGCGGATCCGCGGCCGCCAGCGCCAGTCCGCCGACGAAGCCGCCAACGAACCCGGCCGCATAGACGGCGGGAAGGGGACCCCGGACGAACGCGGTCAGGACGGCCGCGACCGAGACGACGCCCGCGAGGAGGGCGCCGGCGTAGACGGCGACGACGAGCCGAAAGCGCCCGTCTGACGGCTCGTCGCCGCCGTCACCGCTGTCACCGAGCGCGACGCGCTCGGTCGAGGTTCGCATGGCCATACTCGAGATACGACGGCGTATTGACAAAACTCCATCGGACTCGACGGTGCTGCCGATCGACCGCCTCGCGAGTCGGTGCCGATCGCGATCGATCGGCGCTCGAGGGCACGACTGCGACCACGACCGCCTGCCGCCTCGCCGAGCTATATGGGCCAGCGGGTACGACCTCGAGTATGAACAGGATCGCGGCGAGCGATTATCACGATCTCGTCCGCGCCGAGGAGCCGCGACTCTCGCCGGACGACGAGCGGGTGGCGTTCGTCCGCCGGACGCCCGCCGACGACGAGTCGTACGCGGCGTCGATCCACACCGTCCCCGTCGGCGGCGACGAGGCCGCGCAGTTCACCGCCAGCGACGGCGTCGACTCCCAGCCCCGCTGGAGCCCCGACGGCGACCGACTCGCCTTCGCCAGCACCCGCGGCGAGGGCGACCGCGAGCAGGTCTGGCTCGTCTCGACCGGCGGCGGCGAAGCGCGCCGGCTCACGTCGGTCGTCGGCGGGATCGACGACCTCGAGTGGAGCCCGGACGGTTCCAGACTCGTCTTCTCCCAGCGCGTCACGCCCGACGATCGAGAGGCCGACCGGGACCGTGCGGTCGATCCCGACTACGAGCGCGAGGCCCCCGATCCGCGGGTGATCGACCGCACGATCTACCGAGCCGGAACCGAGTACTTCGACGGCCGGCGGCGCCACGTCTACGTCCTCGCGGTTGAGGCCGCGCTCTCGAGGGCTCCGGAGGACGATCCGGACGGAACGGCGATCACCCGCCTCACCGACGACGACGGGCCAGCCGACGTACCTGTCGACTACGTCTCTCCGACGTGGGGCGACGACGAGACGATCTACTACGCGGCCACGGCCGCTTCGGCCGGCGAGGATCCCGACGACACGCTGGCCTACGATCTGTACGAACACGGGACGGACTCCGGCGAGGTTGAGGCGTTCACGCAAACCACGGGCTGGCTCGAGTCCGGATCGATCGACGCCACCGCGGACGACCGCGTCGCCTTCGAGTTCACGCCCAAGGACCGGACCTCGATGCGCCAGACCGAGATCCGCGTGCACGACCGCGTAACCGGCGAGGAGCGGACGCCGACGGAGCCGCTCGATCGGACCGTCGGTCACCGCTGTGGCTTCGAGTGGGCGCCCGGCGGCGAGGCGCTGTACGTCACGACGCCCGATGAGGGCTCGCGCGTCTGCTGGTCGGTACCCGGCGACGCGAGCGAGGAACCGGCGCGAGTCTACGGCGACGGCGTCACGATCGCAGATTTCTCGGTCGGCGAGAACGCCGTCGCCTACGTCTACAGCGAGTGGGACCACCCCGGCGACGTCTTCGTGACGACCCGCGGCGGCAACGAGGCCCACCGGCTGACTCGCGTGAACGACGGCTACCTCGCCGACCGGCCCGTTCGGCGTCCCGATGAAGTGTGGTTCGAAAACGACGATGGAACGGAGATCCAGGGCTGGCTCCTCACGCCCCCCGAGTTCGACGCCGACGCGTCGCCGGGCGAGCGCTACCCCCTCGTCGTCGAGGTTCACGGCGGCCCCCACGCCCACTGGACGACCGCGGGGACGATGTGGCACGAGTTCCAGACGCTCGCGGCGCGAGGGTACGTCGTCTTCTGGTGCAACCCGCGAGGTTCGACGGGGTACGGCGAGGACCGCGCGACGGCCATCGAAGGGGATTGGGGCGAGGTGACGCTCGCGGACGTGCTCACGGGCGTCGAGTCGGTCTGCGAGCGGGAGTTCGTGGACGACGACGAGGTCTTCGTCACCGGCGGCAGCTTCGGCGGGTTCATGACCGCCTGGGCGGTCGCCCACAGCGACCGCTTCGAGGCGGCGGTCTCCCAGCGGGGCGTCTACGATCTCGCCGGGTTCTACGGCTCGAGCGACGCGTTCAAACTCGTTGAGGACGATTTCGGAACGACGCCCTGGGACGACCCCGACTTCCTGTGGAACCAATCTCCCGCCGCCCACGTCGCCGACGTTGACGCGCCGACGCTCGTGCTCCACGCCGACCGGGACTACCGGACGCCCGCCAACACGGCCGAACTGTTCGTCCGCGGGCTGCAGAAACACGGGGTCGACACGCGGCTGGTCAGGTACCCCCGCGAGGGCCACGAACTCTCCCGGTCGGGCGAACCCGCTCACGTCGTCGACCGACTCGAGCGCATCGCCCGCTGGTTCGACGGCTACTCCGCGTATCATGAGGCACCACCGGCGCTCGAGCGCGAGCGCGACGCCGGGCTCTCCGGTGGGAGCGAAGACGACGACGGAAACGCGGAGTGAGACTCGCGATGTCGGGACGCGATCCCCGGCGGTCGGAGCAGCGTTTCGTCTGGACCGTCGACCGTCAAACCGTCCGAAAACGACCGTTCGGGCCGGTTCGACCGGAAACGAAGGGGTTCGATTCGCGATCGACGATGCCGGTGTACAGACTACAGCATCCCGATCGCCCGCCGGTGCAAGGAAATCCCTACGGGCGTCTCGCCCGTTCGTCCGCGTATGGATCGAAACGTCGGCGGCTTCGACCGCGTGCTACGGATCGTCCTCGGCGCGGCACTGCTGCTGATCGGCTACCGAAACCGGGATCGAACAGCCGGCACGCTCGCGTTCATCGCCGGCAGCGATATCGTCGCGACCGCGATTATTCAGCGGTGTCCGGTCAACGCTGTCCTCGGGATCGATACCTGTTCGGCCGAGTAGGTGGCAGAACTCGAGTGCCGCGAGTCGCGGCCGAAACGCTACTCGTCGGGCTCGTAGGGGACCGCGTCGTCGCTGACCGGCGGCGCGCCGATCGCGATCACTTCGATCGATCCCTCAGCATCCTCGGGGTTGTACGCGCGGTGGGGCGCTTCGGGCGGGGCCGCGAACATCGATCCCTCCGGTACCTCGAGTTCGCCTTCGGGCGTCTCGACGTGAAGCGTCCCCGAGAGCACGACGAACGCCTCCTCCTGCTGTTCGTGGTAGTGGTAGGCCAGCGGCAACTGTTCGCCGGGGTCCGCGCGAAACCGGTTGATCGCGACGTTCTCGAGGCCGGCCGCGTCGCTCAGCCGGCGCAGATTGCAGGGGCGACCCTCGACGGGCTCCCCATCGTCCGGATCGATAACGGAGTACTCCATACGGAGCGATTACGGCTCGCTCACAAAAAGTCGACGGCGACCGGCGGCGGGTCGGCGACGGACGGTTATGTGGTGCGGAACGCCCGGTCGCCCGCGTCGCCCAGCCCGGGCACGATGAAGCCGTCGTCGTCGAGGCGGTCGTCGATCGAGACCGTCAGCAGGTCGGCCTCGGGGAACGTATCGCCGACGCGGAGCAGTCCCTCCGGCGCGGAGACCGCCGAGAGGACGATTAGATTCTCGGGCTCCGGCGAGTTCTCGATGACGTGGTCGAGGACGGTACACATCGTGGACCCGGTCGCGAGCATCGGGTCGGCGATGATCACGGTGTCCTCCTCGGTGATCTCGGGCAGTTTCACGTAGTCGACAGAGATGGGGAACGAACCGTCTTCCTCGCGGCCGGCCTCCTCGTCGCGGCTCGCGCTGATGACGCCCTGTCGAGCGCGGGGGAAGGCCTTCAACAGCCCCTCGACGAACGGCGTCGCCGCGCGGAGGACGTTGATGATCACGACGTCGTCCAGCCCGCGGACGCGCTCGCCCATGGTCTGCTCGAGGGGCGTCTCGATCTCGACGTACTCCGTTTCCATCCGGCCGTCGATGATCTCGTAGCCGCAGATCCGGCCGAGTTTCACGAGGCCCTTCCGGAAGCTGACCTGCTCGGTTTCGACGTCGCGGAGCCGCGAGAGCGTGTCCTTCGCCAGTGCGTGCGTGACGAGATAGGCGTTTTCCCGGTCTTCGATCGTCATACCCGTACAGCCTGTCGCCGGATAGTTCACGTTGTCGATCAGCCGCGGCCGAGGCGGAATCTCCCGTGGTTCCGGCTGCCATCCCGCAAATCGCCGTCCGACGGCAAGTTCCAATCCGCGATTACTCGAGCGCGCCCGACCGGTTTCGGTCGTTATCGGCCGCTGGGACCGCGAAAGCCAGTCGTTTTCTGACGTAAACGGACGAAACGGTAGAACCGGTTTAATCGAGGGATCGGCGTAGCCGCCGCCACACTCGAGGTACACTATTCGTGACTCATCACTCGGATCAGCAACAGCACGACCGAACCGGCGAACAGTACGGCCAACTGCCCGAGGCGAGGGGACCGGGGACGCACACGGGAACCGGAATGGACATCCAGCCGCAGTTCGGCGGCTCGTCCGAACGGTCCGAGACGGGCGGCCAGGAGCCGAGCATGACACGTGACCAGGGGCCGAGCACCAGTCGGTCAACGACCGGCCAGCAGGGGGCGTCCCGACAGCAGGCCGGTCGACCGATAGCCGACCGAGGGAACGAACCGATGCGCGGTCGTCAGCGAGGCGGGCAGCACATGAGCGGCCACCGGGACGGCCAGCGGACGGACTCCCACCAGATGGGGATGCAGCACCAGCAGGGCGGTGGACAGCCCGCCCAGGCCCCCTTCTTCGAGGACCACATGACCGACGAGCTGTGGATCGCCCTCGAGGACTTCAGCGAACTTGCCCACGTCGCCGCCTGGTGTGCCACGCGGTGTGCCAGCGGCGGACCGGAGCTCGGACGCTGCGCCCGAATCTGCCAGGATCTCGCCGAGATCGCGGCGCTCAACGAGCTGCTGATCGCCCGCGACTCGATGTTCGGCCCGGAGCTTGCGACCGCGTTCCTGCGGGTCGCCGACGAAGGGCTCCCGACGCTTCGACAGTTCCAGCAGCGCCACCCGCACGTCCTCGAGACGGTGGCGACGATCGAGCGAACGATGAACTCCTGCGAGAGCCTCCTCCGGCGGGTCGGCGGCGGCTCTCAGGGTCGTCAAGGGAGCGGAACCGGCGCCGGATCGACCGGGTCTCGAGGGATGCAAGGGATGGCCGAACAGGGACGGTACGGACAGGGAATGAGCGGCCAGCCGAGGGGCGGCTCCGAGGTGACCGGACAGCGATACTGATTGCGGCGGCGGCCAGTCTTGCGCAGTAACGAAGTTTATAGCGATCCGTCCCCTAGGACCGTGGCAACCGAATGGAAGAGAGTATCTCGGGCTTCAAGGTTCGCGGTGACTGGGGCGACGTCGTCGAACACGGCGAGCGCATCACCCGCGCGCTCCGGGACGCCGACGTCCACGATCCCGACGGCACCGATGACACCCGCTTGGCCGACGCCTTCGAGGAGTGGGAGGAATGGCGACCCAAGGCCCACGAAACCCTCGATACCGACGTCAGCGAGAAGACGGCTGACCAGGCCAGCGTCGAGGAAGGGAAGGGCGAGAAGGCCGGCAAGGAACCCGACGAGGACATCAAGACCGCCGGCGAGAAGCTCTCGGAGTCCTACGAGCGACTCGAAGACGACGACGCCGAGGGCGCAGTCGGGAACTGGCGGGAGTCGATCGATTATGTCGCGCGCGCGGCCGACTCGGCGAGCCGCAAGGCGCTCCGTCGCGTCGAGGACACGGTCTACCAGAACGTGATGACCCAGCTGGCGCCGTACTACTTCGACAACGAACTGATCAGCGCAAACATCCAGCAGTCGACCCGCAACGGCGACAACGGCGAGCAGTTCGTCTTCGAGGTCAACGTCAACGACGACGTCCTCAAGGAGGACGTCTCGGACCTGCTGGCCGAGTACGAGGACGAGGTCGACCGCTGGCACGTCGGCGTCGAGAAGGACACTGACGCGGCCGAGGCGATCGAAGGTGCCGAGCCGCCGCCGGAGCCCGAAGACGACTCGCGGTCGACGACGAACTGAGCGTCGATCCGGGACCGAGACGGCGTCGCTGCCCCTCGAACGGGGATCGAGGTCGGCACACACTTGTAGGGCTAGCTGGTATGCCGGGATAGATGGTCGAGCTCGTGACGATCGCGACGTTTCTGGTGGCCGCACTGGCCAGCCTCTTTATGGCCTGGGCAATCGGCGCCGGCTCGAGCGGCTCGACGCCCTTTGCCCCGGCGGTCGGCGCGAACGCGATCTCGGTGATGCGAGCGGGCTTTCTCGTCGGCATTCTCGGCTTCGCCGGCGCCGTGTTACAGGGCGCGAACGTCTCGGAGGCGGTCGGTTCCGATCTGATCCTCGGCCCGTCACTGACGCCTATGGCGGCGACGATCGCGCTGACGATCGCGGCCGGACTGGTCGCGCTCGGCGTCTTCGCGGGGTACCCCATCGCGACCGCCTTCACCGTGACGGGGGCGGTCATCGGCGTCGGGCTGGCGATGGGCGGCGATCCCGCGTGGGCGAAGTACACGGAGATCGCCACGCTGTGGATCCTGACGCCGTTCGTCGGCGGCGGGATCGCGTATACGATCGCCCGCCTGCTCAGGGCCGAACTGATCGCCGAGCGGTATCTTATCATGCTCCTGGCTGCCTTCGTCGGCGTCCTCGTCGCCAACATCGAGTTCGCCATCCTCGGCTCGGCGGAGGCCGGCGGGGCGTCGATCGCTCAGGCCTCGAGCGGGTGGGTTCCCGGCCCCGAAATCGCCGGCACCGTCGCGATGACGGTTGCCATCGCGATCCTCTGGGCGGTCGTCGTCGGCCTCGATCTGCGAAGCGAACTCGAGAGCGGCGAGCGTCACTTCCTGCTCGTGCTGGGCGGACTGGTCGCGTTCTCGGCGGGCGGCAGCCAGGTCGGGCTGGCTGTCGGCCCGCTGATCCCGCTGTCGGGCGACCTCGAGATTCCGCTGACCGCCCTGCTGGTCGGTGGCGGGTTCGGCCTCCTGCTGGGCTCGTGGACCGGCGCGCCGCGGATGATCAAGGCGATCTCGCAGGACTACTCCTCGCTGGGGCCGCGGCGCTCGATCGCCGCGCTCATCCCCTCGTTTATGATCGCCCAGAGCGCGGTGCTCTTCGGGATCCCCGTCTCGTTCAACGAGATCATCGTCAGCGCGATCATCGGGAGCGGCTACGCCGCCGCCGGCGCCGGCGGCGGTGTCAGCGCCCGGAAGATGGGGTACACCGTGCTCGCGTGGATCGGCTCGCTGGCCGGGTCGATCGTCATCTCTTACGTCGCCTTCACCGCGGTCGCCGCCGTCCTCGGCTGAGTCGGTCGACATCGAACAGGCTTTACACGACCGGTCGCGAGTGAGCGTATGGACGAGGACGTGTCCGCGAACTCGAGCGACGCCGAGACGATTCAGTGGCGACGCGACGCCTCGACGTCTCGCACCGTTCGGCTCCTGTGGTCGCTCGGCGTCGGAACGTTCTTCGCGACCGCTTCCATCATCGTTTTCTGGCGGCTATACGACCTCGCCCGGCAGGCTGACGCCGGTTCTCTCATCGTCGCGCTGTTCGCCGCGCTCGTCGTGACGGTGCTGGCCGTCGCCACCGTCGGCGACACCGAACGACACCTCGCGACCCTCACCGGACCGCTCCCTGTCGACGCGCCGTCCGGATCGGGCCTCGAGCGGCTGGTGGACGCCGCATTCGGGACAATCGCGATGCTGGCGGTCATGGGATCGCTGATGGCCGTCGGCCGAGTCGTCTCCCAGCGGGAACTGCTGGCCGTCGGCGCCGGCCCGTTTACCGGGCTGGCCGCGCTGCTGCTCCCGCTGGCCCTCGTCGCGCTCGTGCTCGCCTCGTTCCTGCGGTCGGTCGGCGCGCTCGACCCCGAGGAGGGGACGATCTACCTCTACGATCCCGACCAGGCGATCGACCTCGCGGTCATCCGGGACGCCTCGACTCGGCGATTCGGCGACGCGGCGGTCGTGTCCCTCGAGTACGCCCAGCCCGACGGCCAGTACGTTCCCGGCCCGCGCCGGATCGTCATGCCTCCCGAGGTCGCCCGAGAAGTGGAGTCGCTGGTCAAGACGACCGGTGTGTGAGTCCGCTCCCCCGCTTCCCGGACCCGCTCCGGCGGTTCGAACCGGTCGATGATCGACACCATGGAGCCGCTCGCGGTCCGCGTCGAGACGACCCGCGATCTGACGCTAACGCTGAAGAGCGGCGCCAACGAGCGGACGCTCGAGTTCTCCGCAGGCGAGTCGAACCGAACGGTCGCTCGCTGTGACCGAGGTTCAGACGCGTGACGTGCCGCGACTCGCTCACGGTGCTATAACGCGCGAAACGATCACGGGAGTGGGCGGCGCCGTAAGCGACTCGAACGGGAGGGCGAAGTCGAGCGAGCGAACCACACGTTTTGTTTGTTAGGATACACTAAGTTGCCAGTGACGGATTGAATAAAGTAACATCAATATGACAACCGCCTCCGGTGGAGCCATCGAAAGCTAACTAATCGGTTGTAATCCCCTGTGGATTTATTTATCTTCGCGCCATCATCCTGTATTCACCAGCGAGAAGATTAGAAGTAAAATAGTTAGAATAAAAATGTGTTTTGTGAAACAATTGGTGCATGTACATATCTATCTGATAAATAACGTTATGGCTACATGATGGCAGACGACGATTTCCGTATCCTCCTCGTCGAGGACAATCCGGGCGATGCCCGCCTGATCGAAGAGATGCTCCGGGAGACGACCGTTCCGCTATCGTCGGTCGGCGAGGCGGACGTCGGTCGGGAAACCCGGGAGGTGACTCTCCGCCGCGCCGATTGCCTCGAGGCGGGACTCGACCGGTTATCGTCGTCGATCGATATCGTGTTGCTCGATCTAGGGCTTCCGGACAGTTCGGGCCTGGATACGCTCACGAGCGTCCTCGAGCACTCGGCGACCGTCCCGATCGTGGTACTGACGGGCCTCTCCGACGAGCGGGTCGGCGTCCGCGCCGTCCAGCAGGGCGCGCAGGCGTATCTCGTCAAAGACGAGATCACCAGCGCACTGCTGACCCGATCGCTTCGCCACGCGCTCGAGCGGCACCAGCGCGAAACGCAGTTGACCGCGTTGTCGACGGTCTCGCGGGAGCTGATGTCGATGACCGCCTTCGACGATATCGCGGACCGAGCGGTCACCGCGGCGGCGGAGTCCCTCGAGTTCCCCGTCGCCGTGGTCTGTCTCTACGACGACCGCGGCGAGTTGCGGCCTCGAGCCGCCACCGATCGAGCGGAGGAAGTGCTGCTCGCCGCGGAATCGTCGGGTGCGACCGGCGTCTCATCCCACTTGTCGACGCCCTGTGCGGCGGTCGTCGAGCGCGTCTTCGCCACGAAACGGGCCGACGTCGCCGCGGCCGACGATCCCGACGCGTCCCTCCCGGACGCCGACTCCCCGCTGCGGAGCCGGCTCGCGTTCCCGCTCGGGACCCACGGCGTGTTCCTCGTCGGTTCGGCGACCGAATCGACGATCCCGTCTACCGCCGTCAACTACGCGTCGATCCTGGCGACGAACACGGAGGCGGCGCTCGAGCGGCTCAGTCGCGAGCAGCGGCTGCAGGAGCGGGAGGCCGAACTCGAGAGGCAGACCGAGTCCCTCGAGCAACTCAATCAGATCAACGCCATGATCCGCGACGTCGTCCAGAGCGTCGTCCACGCGACGACGCGGACCGAAATCGAGCAGGCCGTCTGCGATCGATTGGCGGCCGCCGACTCGTTTCGATTCGCCTGGATCGGCGTCCACGACGAACTCGAGCGGACGGTGACGCCGCACGCTCGATCGGGCGTCGAGGACGGGTACCTCGACAGCGTCCCGCTCACGACCGACGGGGAGTCGGACGAGGGCGGTCCGATCGGGGCCGCGGTGCGGACGCGTGAACTCCGGGTCGTCGGGGATGTGGTCCGGGAGCTGTCGTCCGCGTCGCGGCGCGAGGAGGCGATGAAACGCGGCTATCGGTCCATCGCCAGCATCCCCCTCGTGTACGCGGAGACGCTGTACGGCGTCCTCACGATCTACGCGGACCGCCCGGGGATCTTCACCGAGCAAGTGCAGGCCGTGCTGACCGAACTCGGTGAGACGATCGCTCACGCCATCAACGCGGCCGAAAGCAAGAAGGCGCTGATCAGCGACCGTGTCGTCGAACTCAAGTTCGAGATCCGCGACACGGATATCGTTTTTCTCGCCCTGACCGCGGAGATCGGTTGCGAGTGCTCCGTCGAGAGCGTCGTTCCGCGGATGGACGATCGGCTCCGCGTGTTCTTCTCGACCGACGGCGCGTCGGTCGACGAGGTGGCGGCGTTCGCCGAGCGAGCGCTCGCTATCGAGGAGTTCACGCTCGTCGCGGAGCGGGAGGACGAGTGCGTGTTTGAGTGCACGCTGCGAGAATCGAACGTCATCTCGTTCTGTCTCGAGCGGGGAGTGACGGTACAGACGCTGATCGCGAACGACGGAACGGGTCAGCTGACGGTCGAACTCTCCAGCGACGCGGACGTTAGGGGGTTCGCGGAGCGCTTTCGGTCGACGTACCCGGAGTCGTCGCTGGTGGCGAGTCGAGAGGACGAGCGATCGGTACAGACGCGACAGGCGTTCCAGACGACGCTGACGGATCGACTGACGGATCGGCAGGCGGAAGTCCTGCGCACGGCCTTCTTCAGCGGCTACTTCGAATCGCCGCGCGCGAGCAGCGGGCGGGACGTGGCGGCGACGCTCGACATCACGCAACCGACGTTCAACCACCACCTCCGCGCGGCCTTGCGCAAGCTGTTGATGCTGCTCTACACGGACTGACCGGCGACCCCGTCACCTGAGCGCGCCGATCGGGTCCCGGTCGCGGCGATCTGGCACGGCCATCTCAACTGATAGTACTCGTTCAAGCGCGCACCTCTCAGTTGAGCTAGTACGGCTTTCCCCGAACGTTCCGTTTTACCGAGTAGATAACAGATGAGCGCAACAGAGACGACCCGACAACTCTCTCGGGCCGACGAGGTGTGTACCACGGTCGCGCTGGCGGTCGCGGACGCGACGGAGACGCCGGTCGACGAACTGCCGCCGCTGTACTCGGTGATCGATCCCGACGCCCTCAACGATATCTTCCAGCCACGCAACGGTGATCGTCCGCCGGCGGGAACGCACGTCTCCTTCGTGATCGCGGGGTGCACCGTCAGCATCCGCGACGGCGCCGTCATCGTCAGTCCGGGCGCGGAGACGGCCGACGACCGAACCGCCTCGGCGCGTGCCAGCGCGAACTGAGCGATGCGTAACGCCAGCCACGGCGGGTTCGATGGATGACGACGATCCGTCGGCCGCCGCCGCATCCGACACTCCCGCCCGCTGTGAGAACTGCGGAACGAGCCTCGATCGGGGCAACTGGCACCCGACGGTCGGGTGGACGGATTCGGATGACACGTACCGTATCGCCCGGTTCTGTAGCGACACGTGTCGCGACGAGTGGCGTCCGCCTCGCGAGGGTACCGACGACTCGTGACCGAACACCGATGACCGCGGGTAACGCCGCCGCACTCCGATGACAGACACTGAAACCGAGGACGATCGAATTCGCGACGAGTACAGCGAACACACGGCCGACGGCGACGTCGTCGGCGTCATCACCGATCCGCGAAACGACCGCGCGTGGATCTCGTCGACGATCACCTGCGACGTCGAGCAGTAGTCCCCGTCCCTCCGGCGCTCGTCGCCGCGGTCCGAGACGATCGCGATCGCGTTCGCGTCCCGGAGACTCGCCGCTACGTCGACGGCTCCCGCCGCTCGAGGACGAGCACGTACCGCGTCAGCGAGCGGTGGACGCGGCGTTCGAACGCGGCCTCGAGTTCCCATCCCGCGGCCCGGGCCTCGCTCGTCCACGACCGGTCCGCGATCATCACGGCCCGCGGGGCGACCCGCCGCGCTTCAGCGAGCGCGCCCGCGACCAGGTCCTCGAGACGGTGGGTCTCGATCTTCGACTGGCGGCCGTAGGGCGCGTCGAAGACGACGCCGTCGACGCTGTCGTCGGCCAGCGGAAGTCGCGTCGCGTCCCCGCGGGCGACGGTCCACTCCCCGCGGTCGACACCGGTCGGCGATGGCTCGTCGGGCTCGAGGAAGTGCTCGAGGTTCTCCCGCGCGCCGCGGACCATCTTTTCCTGTGCGTCCGTCCCCACGATATCGGCGCCGACGAGGCCGGCCTCGACGAGGCCGCCGCCGGTGCCGCACATCGGATCGAGGATCGTCGCGCCGGGACCTGCGCCGGCGATGTTTGCCGCCGCCCGAGCCAGTAGCGGGTCCATGCTGCCGGGCTGGAAGAAGGGTTTGTCCGTCGGCGCGCGGTCTCCGAAGTCGCGGACGCTCTCGGCCGCGAGCCAGCCGAGCGCGCAGACCGAGACGCGTTCCTCTAGCGAGTCCGCCTCCGCGCCCGCGTCGGCGAACAGGTCGCCGGTCTCGGCGTCGGCCTCGAGTTCCCCGCCGCCCTCGAGCGGTCCCTCGGAAAACGCCGCGCGCAGCACGTGATCGGGGTCGTCGAGGTCCACGGTAAAGCCCCGATCTACCAGCACGCTCCCGAGTTCGCGCTCCGCGCGCGCCGTGCTGACGCCCGTCGAGCCGTGGACGTCAGTCGCGCGCACCGCGACGCTCCCCTCGCGGTCGATCGGCGCGGTCTCGAGGAGGGCGCGCGCGGTCTCGAGGTCGGCGTCGGTGCGCCCGAGCAGGTCGCTCGCACGGTGCGTGTAGGCCAGTCCGCGGACGCGCTCGGGGTTGACGGCGTTCGCGACGGCCAGACCGGGGGCGATCCGCCGGACGCCGGTCGCGGCGCTGGTCGCTTCGCGGGCCGCGAACGCGTCGTCCTCGCCGCCGAGCTCGAGCAGGTACACGCCCGTAGCTCACCGCGGCGGCAGCCATGAGCCTACCGCTTCGCGGTCGTCGCCGCGGCGTTCCGACCGCCGATCGACTGTACATTCATCCCGACTTAAACCCGCTTGCGAGCCATTGACACCGGGTAAATTGCCGTATAAGGATCTTCCGGTGCCGTCGAATATACCGGATATATCAGGTGGCGGTACTAAGCTTTATAAACCTTAAATACGTCTTTTTAAGCGACTTATGACGGATCCCAAGGACACCATCAATATCGAAAACGTGGTGGCGTCGACCGGTATCGGGCAGGAACTCGACCTTCAGAGCGTCGCGATGGACCTCGAGGGTGCCGACTACGATCCGGAGCAGTTCCCCGGCCTCGTCTACCGCACTCAGAACCCCAAGTCCGCCGCGCTGATCTTCCGTTCGGGCAAGATCGTCTGTACCGGTGCCAAGAGCACCGACGACGTCCACGAGAGCCTGCGCATCGTCTTCGACAAACTCCGCGAACTCCAGATTCAGGTCAACGAGGACCCCGAGATCGTCGTCCAGAACATCGTCACCAGCGCCGACCTCGGTCGGAACCTCAACCTGAACGCCATCGCGATCGGGCTTGGCCTCGAGAACATCGAGTACGAGCCCGAGCAGTTCCCCGGTCTCGTCTACCGCCTCGACGAGCCCGAAGTCGTCGCGCTGCTGTTCGGCTCCGGGAAGCTCGTCATCACCGGCGGCAAGAAGCCCAAGGACGCCGAACACGCGGTCGACAAGATCGTCTCCCGCCTCGAGGACCTCGGCCTGCTCGAGTAACGCCACCCGTTTTCGCCCGCTCGCCGGCTCGCGGGTAACGGCGTGCCGTTGTGGTTTTCGCGGCGTCCACAGCGGTGTGTCGCACCGCTGCTGGGCTCGAGAATCGACTCTGATTCTCGAACGCACTGCGCCGCGCTCGCGACACCGCCACCGACTGGGTTCGAATCGCCACGGACAGACGCCATCGCGGTCGCGAACCGTTCTCTTCGTTTATATTAGTGGTCGCTTTCGGTCGGTCGTTGAATCGATTTTGCGGCGTTCGTCGATCACCAGCCCGGAAACCGTTTCGGCGTCGATTCACTACTCTTCTGCCGGATTTCGATCGTTCGAACTCCGTTGAACGATCCATAGTAGGCTGAATTCGGTCTCAGGTACCCCAACGACCGACCCGGTTTATCCACTCGCCAGCGCTGAGTGTCCAGTATCGATGACGATCCATACAGACCAGCCGACGACCGGGTCACCTGCCAGCCGTCGACGCGCGGACGACGGCGACGACCGCGCGGACGGGACTGCGGTCGCGATCGACGACTCCATCCCGCAGGCTGCCGTCCGCCGCGTGCTGGACAGCGATCGCCGCCGCGAACTGCTGCGCTGCCTGCTCGACGCGGACGACTCCCTCGAGCTGCCGGCGCTGGTCGCTCGGATCGCCGACGCCGAACACGACTCGACGGCCGTCACTTCGCTGCTGGATCTGCGCCAGCGCGTCCACGTCTCGCTGTGCCGGACCCACCTGCCGCTGCTCGAGAACTACCGCGTGCTCGACTACGACGAGGGATGTGGCTGCGTCGCTCCCGGGGCGCGGCTCTCGGCGTTCGAATCGGTTCTCGACCTCGAGGCCCTCGGCGGCCCGGACACTGCGGGGCTGTCGTCGGGGCCGTAGCTCGGAGGATTCGGATCCGCGGTCGCTTCGCGTGAACCGGGCACCGTGCGGCCGCGATTACTCGACTAACCGCTCGATTTCGGTCACCAGAATGTCGCTCGCGCCGGCGTTCTTGACCTCGGTGATCGTCTCGAAGACCTGCTGTTCGTCGACGACCGCGTGGACGGCTACCATCTCGTCGTCAGCCGGCGCTTGCGCCTCCCCGCCTTCGCCGGCGATGTCCATCACCGTCGGCCCGCCCATCCCGGGGATGACGTCCCGGACCTCGTCCAGTCGGTCCCGCGGCGCGTTCATCATCAGGTAACGCTTGCCCTCTGCCTGCTTGACCGACGAGAGCGCCGTCCGTACCTCCTCGACCTTCGGGTCGTCGAGGACGTCCTCGCGACCGAACAGCCGGACGGAACTCGAGAGCACCTCCTCGACCACCGCGAGCCGGTTCATCTTCAGCGTCGTCCCCGTGCTCGTGATGTCGACGATGGCGTCGGCCATCTCGACGTGGGGAGTTAGCTCCGTCGCGCCGGAGACCTCGACGATGTCGGGCTCGACGCCGGTCTCGGCGAAGAAGTCTTCCGTGATGTTCGGGAACTCGGTGGCGACGATGCCGCCCTCGAGGTCGTCGACGCCGTCGATGTCCCCGTCCTCGGGCGCCGCGAGGACGAGTCGACAGCGCCCGAACTCCAGATTCAGGAGTTCGGAGACGTTGTCGACGCGCGCTTCCTGTACCTGATCGTACCCCGTAATGCCGAGGTCGGCCGCGCCGTCGGCGACGTACTCCGGGATGTCAGCCGCGCGGGCGAAGAGGACAGAGACGTCCGGGTCGACGGTGTCGGCGTACAGTTTTCGGTCGGCACCGTTCTCGAGGTGGAGCCCCGCCCGCTCTAGGAGATCGATCGTCGGCTCGTGCAGGCGGCCCTTGTTGGGAACGGCGATTCGCATATGCTCCCCGTTGGTCGCCGGCGGGGAATTGTCTTTTCATCCGGGCGAACGGTCGGTCTCTCGGCGCCGCGCCCGGGAGTCGCCAGCCCCACTTCCTTGGTGACCGACCGCATACCGTCCGACCGAACCGACCGATGGACGATCACGATCACCGAGCCGGGGACGGTCCGGAGCCGTCCGATACCGCTCGAGACGACGGCGAGCGGGCCGACCGGACCGAACGGTCGCTGCTCGAGGACGAGGCCGACGACGCCGAGCGGGGGCGAGCCGAGATCCGCGATCGGCAGGAACGCGGGGGTCACGTCGGCCACGAGCGCGGTGGCCACGGCGAGGATCACGGTGGCGGGATGCATTCCGGTGGCGACCACAGCGACCACGGCGGCGGGATGCACGCCGGCCACGAGACGATGTTCCGGCGCCGATTCTTCGTCTCGACGCTGCTCTCGATCCCCGTCCTGCTCTACAGCGAGATGCTCCAGGAGTGGCTCGCCTTCTCGGTGCCGGCGTTCCCCGGCAGCGAGTGGATCAGCCCCGTCTTCGCGGTGATCGTCTTCGCCTACGGCGGCGTCCCCTTCCTTCGGATGGCCGTCCCGGAACTGCGCGAGCGCGCGCCGGGGATGATGACGCTCATCTCGATGGCGATCACCGTCGCGTTCGTCTACAGCCTCGCGAGCGTCGTCGTCCCCACCGAGTCGGCCTTCTTCTGGGAGCTGGTGACGCTGATCGACATCATGCTACTGGGTCACTGGATCGAGATGCGCAGCGTCCGGCGGGCCTCGAGCGCGCTGGACGAACTGGCGAAGCTGATGCCCGACACGGCCGAGCGGATTACGGATGACGGTGATACCGAAGAGATTCCGGCGAACGAACTCGAGGAAGGCGACCCGGTACTCGTCCGGCCGGGCGCGAGCGTCCCCGCCGACGGCGTCGTCGAGACGGGCGAGTCGGACGTCAACGAGTCGATGATCACCGGCGAGTCGATGCCCGTCGAGAAGGAACCCGGTGACGAGGTTATCGGCGGGACGATCAACGGCGACGGCAGCCTCCGCGTGCGCATCAGCGCGACGGGCGAGGAGACGACGCTGGCCGGTATCATGCGGCTGGTCGAGGAGGCCCAGTCGAGCAAATCGAAAACGCAGGCGCTGGCCGACCGCGCCGCCGGCTGGCTGTTCTACGTCGCCCTCGGTGCGGCCCTCGTGACGGCCGTCGCGTGGACGGTCGCGACCGGCTTCGACTCGGCGGTGATCGAGCGGGTCGTCACCGTCCTCGTCATCGCCTGCCCGCACGCGCTCGGGCTGGCGATCCCGCTGGTGGTCGCGATCAACACCTCGCTGGCCGCGCGCAACGGGATGCTCGTCCGGGACCGCATCGCGATGGAACAGGCCCGAACCCTCGATACCGTCGTCTTCGACAAGACCGGAACGCTCACCGAGGGCGAACAGGGCGTGGTCGATATCGCGACCGTCGACGGCGTTTCCGAGGCGGAGGCGCTCGCGCTGGCGGCCACCGTGGAGGGCGACTCGGAACACATGATCGCCCAGGCGATCCGCGAGGCGGCCGACGACCGCAACGTCTCGAGGCGGACCGCCGCCGACTTCGAGGCGCTGAAAGGCAGGGGCGTCCGCGCGACGGTCGACGGGGAGCGGATCTACGTCGGCGGGCCGAACCTTCTCTCGGAACTCGAGGGCGACGTTCCGCCGGCGCTCGAGCGATTTGCCGACAGAGCCGGCGGGAATGCACAGACGGTCGTCTATTTAGTTCGTAAAGGGAAACCGGTCGCCGCCTTCGCGCTCGCCGACGTCGTCCGCGAGCAGAGCTACCGCGTCGTCGACGCGCTCCACGAGTTGGGACTCGAGGTGGCGATGATGACCGGGGACTCCGAAGACGTGGCTCGCGCCGTCGCGGACGACCTCGGCATCGACACGGTCTTCGCCGAGGTGTTGCCGGAGGACAAGGACGAGAAGATCACGGCGCTCCAGGAGCAGGGCAAATCCGTCGCGATGGTCGGCGACGGGGTCAACGACGCGCCGGCGCTCACCAGAGCCGACATCGGGATCGCGATCGGGAGTGGGACGGACGTCGCCGTCCAGTCGGCGGACATCATCCTCGTCCAGAACAACCCGATGGACGTGGTTCGGCTCGTCAAGCTGAGTCGGGCGAGCTACCGGAAGATGCAACAGAACCTCGTCTGGGCCGCGGGCTACAACGTCTTCGCGCTCCCGCTGGCGGCGGGGATCCTCGCGCCGATCGGAATTCTGCTCTCGCCGGCCGTCGGAGCGCTGCTCATGTCGCTGAGTACGGTGATCGTCGCGATCAACGCGCAGTTCCTCCGGCGGACTGATCTCTCGGTGCCGAATCTTCCCGGCGTTTCCGCGCCCCGGGAGCCCCGGCCGGCGGACTGACCGAGCGATCGGGCCGTTTCGATTTCGGCGGCGTCTCTCGCGGACGGTATAAACGGACCCAGCACGTTGGGAGTCACGCTGATAGCTTCGGACGGCTGTAGACGGCAGTATGACGGACGATCTCTGTACCTGCGCCAGTTCGTGTGAAGGGCGATCGGACGACCCCGAGTCGGCCTCCGGTCGGTGGCTCGGCGGTTCGCAGCGGCTCGAGACCCCGCTGCCGAGTGACGTTCAGGCGGGACTGGGACGGCTCCTCGGTGAGGAACCGATCGAGACCCTGGACGAGTGGGTCGCCGAAGTCCGCCGTCGAACCAATGGATCGATCGCGGTCGACGATCTGTGTCACGCCGACGAGGAGACGGCCCACTGGGGCGAGATCGGCAGCAAACGGTACTACTTCCGGTGTTTCTACGACGCGGTGGTACTGTCGGCGCTCGTGGATCGACCGGTCGCGATTCGGACCGAGAGTCCGGCCGGGACGGTAATCGAAGCGCGCGCCACGGGTGCCACCGATCTGACGGTCGTCCCCGAAACGACCGCGGTTTCGTTCGGCGTCGACGAAACCGTCTCGCCGCCGTCGGACGGCGACCCGTCGCACGCGGATGTCTACGCCGCGGTCTGTCCGTACGTCAGGGCGTTTCCGGAGCGCGAGTCATACGATCGGTGGGCTGACGCCGTCCCGGCCGCGACCGTCGCGATGCCCCTCGAGGGCGCCACCGAACTGGCGGCCGCGCTCCTGGCCTGACGGGGCACGGATCGACCGACGCCGGGTTCGCCGCCCGCCGTTACAGGTGCCGTCCCAACAGGTTCCGCTCGGCTCGCTGGAGCAGTTCGGCGACCGTCGACGAATCGACCTCGAGTTCGGCGGCGACGTCTTCGCTCGTGACCGTCCGGGGTACCTCGTAGTACCCCATCTCGTAGGCGGTCCGGACCGCTTCGCGCTGGCGGTCGGTCAGCTCGGCCAGCGGGTGGTCGCGACCGTCGTAGGTCCCGAACTTCCGCAGCTCCGGCGAAATCCCCGCGGTCTCGTACTCGTCGACGGTCGCGGCGATCGTCTCCTGCGAGCCGACCAGCGACAGGGTGGCCCCCCGATCGGTCACGTTCGGTTCGCAGGTCCCGATCAACTCGTCCGCCCGCTCGGCGAGCCCCTCGGGAAGTTCCGGCGCGGTAAACGCGATCAGATAGCGGTGATCGCCGCCCGAGTCGGCGATCCGTTCCCACCAGTCGACGCACTCCAGATCGGACAGTCGGTCCTCGTCGATCGGCGTCTCGACCGCGACCTGGACGACGGCGCCGGTCCCGTGGCACGCGAGTTCCTCGAATCCCAGAACCCCCGCCTCGCGACTGAGCGAGACGAGCTCCGCGATGCCCATCCGGTCGAATGCCGGATTGGACAATGACACGTGAGCTTCCCTCATGTTTGATGCTACCACGGTAATTGGGTAAAGCGTTGTCCACCGATCACTACTCCGACCCGGACCCGTTTCGGCGATTGTCGTCCGATTCGCAACGCTCGCTCGAGCCCGTATAAACCGTCCCAGTATACTCGGAGCACGGCCCATGCGGTCCGGGCCGGTACGACGGAGTGATGACCGCGATCCGAACCACCAACCTGACCAAACGCTTCGGCGACGTCGTCGCCGTCGACGGGCTCGACCTGCGTGTCGAAACGGGCGAGGTGTTCGGCTTCCTCGGGCCGAACGGCGCCGGGAAGTCGACGACCATCGACATGCTGTTGGACTACGTCCGCCCGACCGACGGAACCGCGACGGTGCTCGGAATGGACGTCCGCGAAGAGTCGGAGGCGCTCCGCGAGCGCGTCGGCGTGCTGCCGGACGGGATCGGCCTCTACGATCGCCTGACCGGTCGCCGTCACCTCGAGTTCGCGATCGAGTGGACGGACGCGGCCGACGATCCCGACACGATACTGGACCGCGTCGGACTGGACGGCCGCGCCGCGGCGCGGTCGGTCGGCGACTACTCCAAAGGCATGCAACAGCGGCTCGCACTGGGGATGGCGCTGGTCGGCGATCCCGACCTGCTCGTGCTGGACGAGCCCTCCTCGGGGCTCGACCCCCACGGGATTCGCCGGATGCGGGACCTGGTTCGCGAGGAGGCCGAGCGCGGGACGACGGTGTTCTTCTCGAGTCACATCCTTGGCCAGGTCGAGGCGGTCTGCGACCGCGTCGGCATCCTGGCGGACGGCGAGATAGTCGCCGTCGACACCGTCGAGGGGCTGCGGACGACCGTCGGCGCCGGCTCGGAGCTCCGCCTGCGCGTGACCGAGGATCCCGGCGTCGATATCGCCGCGATCGACGGCGTCGAGTCGGTTCGGTCGGAAGACGGTCTCCTCCGGGTCGCCTGCTCGGATCCGCGCGCGAAAGCGCGAGTCGTGACCCGGCTGACGATCGCCGGCGTCGAGATCCTCGACGTCGATTCCGACGACGCGTCGCTCGAGGACGTGTTTACGGCGTACACGACGGACGGCGACGTCGGTGACGCGGAGCCGGGGGATCCCGTTCTCGTCGAGGAGGTGGTCCCATGACGGTCTCCTGGCGGGACGTCGCCCGCAAGGACTTCGAGGACGCCGTCCGCTCGCGGCTGCTCTGGGGACTCACCGCCGTCTTCGTCGCCTTTCTGGGGATGTCGCTGCTCTCGGCCGAACAGCTCTTCCCGGAGCCCGTGACCGTCGACACCGCAATGGCGCTGTCGGGCGTCGCGATGCTCGCCCAGCTGTTCGTCCCGGGCATCGCGCTGGCGGTCGGCTACATGGCCGTGGTCGGCGAACGCCGCTCCGGCAGCCTGCGGGTGTTGCTGAGCTATCCGTTCTCGCGGGGCGAGGTGGTCGCCGGCAAACTCGCCGGCCGGCTGCTGGTCACCGGCACCGCGCTGACGATCGGGTTCGCCGCGGCCAGTGTCCTCGTCGTGGCCCTGTACGGCGTCCCCGACGCGGGGACGTTCGCCGGGTTCGTGGCGGCCGGCGTCCTGCTCGGGCTGACGTTCACGGCCCTCGCGGTCGGCGGCTCGGCCGCCGCGTCGACCCGGGGACGGGCGCGGACGCTCACCATCGGCTCGTTCGTGGGCATGGTGTTCTTCTGGAAACCGGTCGTCGTCGGGATCTACTACGCGGTCACCGGCTCGCTACCGGGGGTTCAGGCCGAGTCGTGGTACTTCCTCCTGAAGCGACTCAATCCACTCGAGGCTTACCGAGTCGTCGCCGGCGCGGTTCTCGACGAGCGGGTGGACGCGGTCCCCGAGTTCCCGCTGGAGGACGTTCCCGCGAACGCGCCCGCTGAGACGCTCGAGCTCTCGAACCGGCTCGCGGGCGAGGTGCCGTTCTATCTCGCGGACTGGTTTTCCGTAGTCGTGTTGCTCGCGTGGGGGCTCGTTCCCGTCCTCGCGGGCTACCGGCTGTTCGAAGACGCGGATCTCGGGTGAGCCGAACGGACCGCGCGGAAAATCGGGGCGCGGGCGCTGATCGGGACTACGCGCTCGCGTCGTAGCCGGCCTCGTCGACCGCGCGAACCAGTTCCTGCGGGTCCGCGTCCCCGTCGACGGTGGCTCGTTCCGCCTCGCGGTCTACATCTACCGATTCGACGCCCGAGACGCCCTCGAGCGCGTCTTCGACGGTCTGTTCGCAGTGTTCGCAGGACATCCCTTCGACGGTGATCGTTTGACTCATAGAAGAGTATAGGAACGCCCGCTCTTTGTGTGTTACTGCTTTCGATGCTAGCGCGTCAGCGAACCTGAGTTCGGATTCCTAAGTCACCGTCGCTACTCTCTTTGGCGGCCGGACTGAACGGAGCGTATGCGCGACCTCGACGAAACCGACATGGAAATCCTGCGGCTGCTGGGCGAGAACGCCCGGCGGCCGTTCAGCGAGATCGCCGACGAAGTCGACCTCTCCGGGCCCGCGGTTTCGGACCGCGTCCAGCGCCTTGAGGAAGCCGGGATCATCAACCGGTTCACCCTCGACGTGGACCAATCCCAGCTCCGGGCGGGCGTTCCGGTGTTCGTGCAAGTGACCACTCCACCGGGTGCGGTCGAGGACTGCCGGATGGCGGCCGCCGAGGCCGACGCCGTCGAGCACGTGTTCGTCACCGCCGACGGCGAGATCTGGTTCTACGCCCGTGCGCAGGTCAGGCGCGTCCGCGAGTGGCTCGAGGGACTGCTCCCCGACGCCGCGGACTGCGAGTACGACGTGACGCTGCTGGACGACGCCGAGTGGACGCCCTCGCTCGAGGGGACGCAGTTCGCGCTCACCTGCGCGGAGTGTGGGAACACCGTCGACAGCGAGGGGGAATCGACACGAATCGACGGGGAGGTGTACCACTTCTGTTGTCCGTCCTGTTCGAGCCGGTTCGAAGGCCGATATGATCGGCTCGAGGAAGGCGTCTGAGTTTCGACTCGAAAGAAACTGCGGTCCGAAACTTTGCGTTCGAACCAATAAAGGGGGTAAGTCACCACCGCGTAGTAGCTAGTAATGAGCACCCGGACCGCACACCTGGATATCCGGGGCATGAGCTGTGCGAACTGTTCGCAGACGATCAGCGATGCCCTGGAATCCCTCGACGGCGTAAGCGAGGCGAACATCAACTTCGCCACCGACGAGGGCACCGTCGAGTACGACCCCGACGCCGTATCGCTCGCCGAGATTTACACGTCGATCGACGAGGCCGGCTACGAGGCCGACCGCGCGAGTCGGTCGATCGGGATCACGGACATGTCCTGTGCGAACTGCGCCGAGACCAACGAGTCGGCGCTCGAGTCCGTCCCTGGCGTTATTGAGGCGGAGGTCAACTACGCGACCGACGAGGCGTCCGTCGCGTACAATCCCGCCGACGCCTCGCTCGGAGATCTCTACGCGGCGATCGAGGACGCCGGCTACACGCCCGTTCGCGACGATGCGGACGGGAGTGACGAGTCGGACCAGGACCGTCGCGACGCGGCGCGACAGGCCGAGATCCGCAAGCAGCGCCGGCTGACGATCTTCGGCGCCGTGCTGTCGGCCCCGTTCCTGCTTTTCCTCGCCGATAAGTTCCTGCTCGGGGGTGCGTATGTCCCTGAGACGGTCTTCGGCGTTTCCTTCGGGTGGGTCGAATTCCTGCTCGCGACGCCCGTTTACGTCCTGCTGGGCCGCGAGTTCCTCGAGAACTCCTACACCGCGCTCGCGAGGAATCGGACCGCCAACATGGACGTGCTGATCGCGCTGGGCTCCTCGACGGCGTACGTCTACAGCCTCGTCGTCCTGCTGGGCCTGCTGGCGGGCAATCTCTACTTCGACACCGCCGCGATGATCCTCGTGTTCATCACGCTGGGCAACTACCTCGAGGCCCGCTCGAAGGGCCAGGCCGGCGACGCCCTGCGGAAACTCCTCGAGATGGAGGCCGAGACGGCCACGCTGGTCGACGATGATGGATCCGAACGGGAGGTTCCCCTCGAGGACGTCGCGGTCGGCGACCGGATGAAGGTCCGCCCGGGCGAGAAGATTCCGACGGACGGCGTCGTCGTTGACGGCCAATCCGCGGTCGACGAGTCGATGGTGACCGGCGAGTCCGTCCCCGTCGAGAAGGGGTCGGGCGACGAGGTGATCGGCTCGACGATCAACGAGAACGGTGTACTGGTCGTCGAGGCGACCAAGGTCGGCGAGGACACGGCCCTACAGGGGATCGTCCAGACCGTCAAGGAGGCCCAGTCCCGTCAGCCCGAGATCCAGAACCTCGCGGACCGCATCTCGGCGTACTTCGTCCCCGCGGTCATCCTCAACGCGACCTTCTGGGGGCTGGTCTGGTTCCTCTTCCCCGAGGCGCTGGCCGGTCTCGTCGGCGCGGTGCCGGTGCTGGGGCTGGTCGGCGGCGGCCCGGCCGCGCTCTCGACGTTCGAGTTCGCCGTCGTCGTCTTCGCCTCCGCGGTGCTGATCGCCTGTCCCTGCGCACTCGGGCTGGCGACGCCCGCGGCGACGATGGTCGGCTCGACGCTGGGCGCGCAAAACGGCGTCCTGTTCAAGGGCGGCGACGTGCTCGAGCGCGCGAAGGACGTCGACACCGTCGTCTTCGACAAGACCGGGACCCTGACGACCGGCGAGATGACGCTGACCGACGTGGTTGCCCTCAAGGACGAGACGGCCGCGACGGACGGCGGTGAGACGGCAGCGGACGGCGGCGCGGTGGCCGCTCGAGCGCGGCTCGACGAGAGCGAGGTGCTCCGACTGGCCGCCAGCGCCGAGCGCAACAGCGAACACCCGCTCGCCCAGGCCATCGTCGAGGGCGCCGAGGAGCGCGGCCTCGAGCTCTCCGCCCCCGACGCCTTCGAAAACGTCCCCGGACAGGGCGTCCGGGCGACCGTCGAGGGCCGCGAGGTGCTGGTCGGCAACCGGCAGCTGCTCGAGAGCGAGGCCGTCGATCCCGCACCCGCCGCCGACGAGATGGAGCGCCTCGAGCGCGAGGGCAAGACCGCGATGCTGGTCGCGGTCGACGGCGCGGTCGCGGGCGTGGTGGCCGACGCCGACACGGTCAAGGAGAGCTCGGCCGACGCGGTCGCCGACCTGCGCGAGCGCGGGCTGGACGTCATGTTGATCACCGGCGACAACGAGCGGACGGCCCGCGCAGTCGCCGAGCGGGTCGGGATCGACCCCGACGACGTCCGCGCCGGCGTGTTGCCCGAGGACAAGGCCGACGCCCTCGAGGACATCCAGTCGGCGGGCCGCAAGGCGATGATGGTCGGCGACGGCGTCAACGACGCGCCCGCGCTGGCGGTCGCCCACGTTGGCACCGCCATCGGCTCGGGGACCGACGTGGCCATCGAGGCCGCGGACGTGACCCTGATGCGCGACGATCCGCTCGACGTGGTGAAGGCGATCCGCATCTCCGAGGCCACGCTGGCGAAGATCAAGCAGAACCTCGTCTGGGCGCTGGGCTACAACACCGCGATGATCCCGCTGGCCTCGCTCGGGCTGCTCCAGCCGGTGCTCGCGGCCGGCGCGATGGCGCTGTCGTCGGTGTCCGTGCTCTCGAACAGCCTGCTGTTCCGGCGGTACACGCCGGACCGCGACTACGAACTGCTCGGTCGGCTGCGACGCTAGTCGCGTGCGGTATCTGCGGATTCTACCTTCTGGCGGACTTCACCTGATTCGGTGACGAACCGTCGAGCAACGGTGAGCGTTCTGCATACCGTGGCAACGGGGAATTTCACACCCACCCCAGCCGATTTCTCCTCGCGGGCGCTTCGCGCCCGCTCGGATGGTTCGCGGAACCGGTGGTTCCGCGCTAACGCTCACGCTCTTCGAGCGTTCGCTCATCCCTCGCACGATAGTTTCGGCTGGTCTCGGTATCACTCGACCAGCCGACAGCGCGCGCCACCGCACAGCAAAGTTAGTTCGAAGCGTCGAACGCCGGGTGTCGAGTTCTGCTCTCACAGCGGGACGAGCACGTCGGCGAGGAGTAGCGTCACGTAGGCCTCGACGAACGCGGCGAGGACGAGCAGCAGCCAGCCGAAGACGACCAGCGCGGTCGTCCGCGCGAGGTAGGCTTTGGTGAACAGCGCGTCGCGGGAGCCAGCGATCCGCTGGCCGACCCGGTGGACGAACCGGAAGCCGACGCCGGCGGCGATGAACAGCGACGGGAGTTCGAAGAGCCCGTGCGGGCCGATCAGGGCGACGATCACCGCTGGACTGGTCTCGGCGCCGAGGACAACCGCGACGTTGCCGATGAGCACTCCGTTGAAGACCATGATGAGCAGCGTCGCGATCCCCAGCGTGAGTGCGCCACCGATCGCGAACAGGAACGGCGGCGTGTTGTTCGCGATAAAAAACGACGCCGTGGGATCGAAGGCGACCTCGCCGACGGGATCGACGCCGCCGCCGGGCAGTTCGCCCTCGCCGAGATCCTCCGTGAGCATCTCGAGCAGCAGCTCGGTCAGGTCGACGCCGGCGGCGTACAGCGCGACGCCGAGCGCGATCCCGACGGCGAACAGTGCCGCCGAGAACCAGACGTACGGCCGGTGTTCTTCCCACCCGGTCTCGAGGGCGGAGAGAAGCGACGGTGCGATCGTCCGGCCGACGAGACCGGCCGCGCCCAGTCCGACGCCGAGCACGGCGGCTCCGGCGGCCGCCGTCGGCGCGTCGTGGACGACGAGGATCGTCCCCGCAGTGCCGACGGCGACGACCGCGAGCGAGAGCAGGAGCGCGGCCCAGACCCGGTTTCGCCGGGTGCCGGGAGCGGCCGGCGGCTCCGAGCCGCCGCGGTCCGGCTCCGGACTCGAGACGCTTCGCTCCCGATCGTCCTGCAGGTCGACCGTCGGCCGGTCGGTCCGCGAGTCGTCGCGGCGGTCGGACGGCGGCCGCTCGTCGCGGCCGGCCGTCGCTTCGGACCTCCCCGTTCGGTCGTCGTCGCTCCCGCTCATGGTGGCGGTTCATCGAAATAACGGATAAATCTCCGGGCCGTCGGCGGGGTCGGCGGACCCGACCCGTCGCGGATGCGGCCCGGTTCCGGGTCGACAGTATAAGGCCCCTCCGCGCGAAACGCCGAGCCATGACGACGCTGGCCATCACCGGCGGGCAGGTCTTGCTGCCCGACATCACGGTGACCCGTGCGGACGTACTGATCGATCAGGAAGCGGGCGAGATTCTCGAGGTCGGCGACGACCTCGCCGCCGACGCTGACGAGACCCTCGACGCGGCGGACTCCCTGGTCACGCCGGGATTCGTCAACGGCCACTGTCACGTCGCGATGAGCCTGTTGCGCGGGTACGCCGACGACAAGCCGCTGGACGCCTGGCTGCGGGAGGACATCTGGCCCGTCGAGGCCGAACTGACCGCCGACACCGTCCGCGCGGGGACCGAACTCGGCGTCCTCGAGATGATCAAGTCGGGGACGACCGCGTTTGCGGACATGTACTTCTTCGTTCCGACGATCGCCGAGGCGGTCGCCGACGCGGGGCTGCGCGCACGCCTCGGCCACGGCGTGATCTCCGTTGCCAAGGACGCGGACGCGGCCCGCGAGGACGCCCGCGAGGGCCTCGAGGTCGCGGCGGAGATCGACGGGATGGCTGACGGGCGCATCGCGTCGGCGTTCATGCCTCACTCGCTGACGACCGTCGACGGGGAGTACTTGGAGGAGTTCGTCCCGCAGGCCCGCGATCTGGGCGTCCCGATCCACTACCACGCCAACGAGACCGAGGACGAGGTCGTCCCGATCGTCGAGGAGGAGGGCGTGCGGCCGCTGGCCTACGCCGCGGAAAAGGGAATGCTCGAGGACGGCGACTTCGTCGCCCACGGCGTCCATGTCGACGAGAGCGAGATCGGCCTGCTCGCCGAGGCGGGGACGAGCGTGATCCACTGCCCGGCCTCGAACATGAAACTCGCCAGCGGGATGGCCCCCGTCCAGCGCATGCATGAGGCCGGCGTCACCGTCGGCCTCGGCACCGACGGCGCGGCCTCGAACAACGACCTCTCGATGTTAGACGAGGCCCGCGACGCGGCCATGATCGGCAAACTCGCGGCCGACGACGCCAGCGCCGTCCCTGCGGAGGCGGTCGTCGAGATGATGACCCGGGGCAGCGCCGAGGCGATCGGCCTCGACACCGGTCGCCTCGAGGAAGGCGCCCCCGCCGACCTCGCGGTGATCGACCTCGAAGAGCCCCACCTGACGCCCCGCCACGACCTCGTGAGCCACCTCGCCTACGCCGCCGCGGCAGCAGACGTCCGCCACACCGTTTGTGACGGGCAGGTCCTCATGCGCGACCGCGAGGTGCTGACGCTCGAGGAGGACGCGGTTCGAGCGCGAGCGACCGAGGCCGCCGAGATGCTGGTCACCGCGGCCGAGGAGTGAGGGGGTTCGCGGTCGGCTAGCGGCGCCGTCCGCCCGAAATCTGAACGTTCAGAACTAGTTATAAACGTTAAAACCGTCTCTTGATACGTTTCGGTGCGAAAGAAACGTCCCGAACCGCCGCGGGGGTTTATTCATGAACTCCTGAATGTCTCGACCGGGATGAACGGATATCGACTGCTTGCGGCGGCACTGGCTGCCGTCATGGTCTGTACGGCCCTCGCACCGATGGGTGCGGCAGCCGCGACGACTGACCACGACGACCTCTCGGTGTCCGTCTCGCAGGCGGATGACGTGATCGTAACGGTAGACGCGAACGAATCGACCGCGAACGCGACCGTCGACGTAGCGACGGTCGACGAGAACGCGTCCTACGTGGGCGCGGACGAGTACGACGTGGCCGACGACGGCACGGTCGTCCTCCCGACGCCCGAGGAAAACGTGACGGTGACCGTCACCGCGACGCTCGGCAACGAGACGGCCGAAACGACGGCGACCCTCGAGGCCCCCGCAGAATCGGGTAGCACCGGGATCGACGTCGCGCAGGACGGCGCCGACGTCTCCGTCACGGTC